>NZ_JWTB01000049.1 GCF_000813845.1 Pseudarthrobacter phenanthrenivorans | reverse complement strand
GCCTCCCACATTTAACACACAACGCCAACGAGTACACCACCAGCCAGGGGCACCGCCCAGCCACTGACCGGACCCGCCAGTCAACCGACGCCCCTAAAGGAAACCGGGACCGGAACGGCAAAGGGTTACTCCGTAAGCGGAAATATGCGCCTTGAATCGGTGATTAACCTCAAAAAGTCGCGGAAACACGCGGAATTTGCGGACCGGAACCGCCCAAGCTGGTAAGTTTTCGGACAGTGGCTTGTGCGCATGCCGCGTGCAGGCTCCAGAAACAGAACCGTCCAGGAGGACATCAATGGCTAAGAACCGTAGTGAACTTGTTGCAGAGGTAGCAGGCAAGGCCGGCACCAGCCAGGCTGCCGTCAACTCCGTCCTCGATGCACTGTTCGAGGTTTTCGAGACTTCTGTCGCCGCGGGCGAGAAGATCACCATCCCGGGCTGGCTCGCAGTCGAGCGCACCGACCGTGCAGCACGCACCGGCCGCAACCCGCAGACCGGCGAGACCATCCAGATCGCAGCAGGCCACAGCGTCAAGCTGACCGCCGGCTCCAAGCTGAAGGCTGCAGTCTCCAAGAAGTAGCGTTCGTCCCGGCCCGGCATGATGCGGCTGGGCGAGGAGCGGCAACCCCGTGGGTTGCCGCTCCTCGGCGTTTAAGGCGGATTCGCCGCCCGGGCAGGCGTAGCGGACAATGGAATGGTGTCTTCTGCCGCAAAACCACGTTCCACCCCGCCCCAGTCCGGTCCCGGCAAGGGAGCAGCGGTCCGGGACGCCGGAACCCGCGGGATCCCCGTTCCCTGGCAGCTCGCAGGCCTGGCAGCACTCTTCCTGGGCCTCGCAGCAGCACTGATCTTTTCCGGCGCCGCAGCAGCCCGCAGCGTGGCTGATCCGGGCGTTCTGGTCCGCTGGGGTCTGCCCGTCAGCAAAGCCATCCACAACGTGTCCCTGGCGACCGTCATCGGCGGCCTGGTCTTCGCCGTCGGCATTCTTCCCCAAAGCCTGAACGGACGGAGCCATTCGGCACGCGGCCGGGAAACAACGAAGGACAACGCCGGGCCCGAGCATCCCGCCTTCACCCGGGCACTCGCCGTGGCCGCCGTCGCCGGCGCGGTGTGGACCCTGTCCGCCATCGCCGTCCTGGTGCTCACGTACGCCGACGTGGCGGGGCAGGGGCTCTCCGGCGATCCCGCCTTCACCCAGGCCCTGGTCTACTTCATGACCGACATCGAAACAGGCCAGGCATGGCTCGCCGTCACCATCATCGCCGCAGTGGTCACCACGGCGCTGTTCGGCGTGAGGTCCCTGGGCGGCCTGGCCCTTACCCTCGTGCTTGCCCTGATCGGCCTGGCGCCAGCGGCCCTGATCGGACACTCCTCAAGCTCGTCGGACCACGAAGGCGCCATCAACTCGCTGGGCCTGCACCTGGTGGGCGTGAGCACCTGGGTGGGCGGCATCATCATCCTCGCCCTGCTCTCCGGGATCCTCACCGGCCCCAAAGCCGGGGCAGCCACCGATATAACCGAACCCACCCTGCGCCGGTTCTCCGCCCTGGCCGGCTTCGCCTTCGTCCTGGTCTTTGCCTCGGGCGTCATCAACGCCAGCATCCGCGTCACCAGCTGGTCCGACCTCGTCGGGTCCGCCTATGGCCAGCTGATCCTGGCCAAGACCGCCGCGGCGGTGGTGCTGGGTGGCATCGGCTTCATGCACCGGCAGTGGGTCATCCCGCAGCTTGGGCGCAAGGGCTCCACCATGTCCTCGCGCCGGGTCCTCTGGCAGCTGGTACTGGCCGAGCTGCTGATCATGGGTGCCACCTCCGGCATCGCCGTGGCACTGGGCCGCTCAGCCCCGCCACAGCCCACGGAACTGGCACCCAACGCATCTCCCGCCTTCATCCTCAGCGGCTACGAGCTGCCCCCGGAACTCACCCCTGAGCGGTGGTTCACCGAGTGGCGACTGGACTGGATCTGGGTCGGGGTGGCCCTCTTCGGCCTCGTCACCTATGTCATGGGCGTGGCCAAGGTCCGCCGGCGCGGCGACTCGTGGCAGTGGTTCAGGTCGCTGAACTGGATCATCGGCCTGGTGGTGCTGACCTACATCACGTCAGGGCCGCCGTCGGTCTATGGACGCGTCCTGTTCTCCGCGCACATGGTGGACCATATGGCCTTGACCATGGTCGCGCCGATCTTCCTGGTGCTGGGCGCCCCGGTGACCCTCGCGCTGCGGGCGCTGCCGGCGCGTGGCGACGGTTCGCGCGGGGTCCGCGAATGGATCCTGGTCTTCGTGCATTCGAAGTTCTCCCAGTTGGTCACGCATCCGATCTTCGCCGCGGCCAACTTTGCGGGATCGATCGTGCTCTTCTACTACTCCGCCCTGTTCGGCTTCGCCATGCGCGACCACGTGGGCCACGAGCTGATGAACCTGCACTTCCTGCTCACCGGCTACATCTTCGTGCTCAGCATGATCGGCACCGACCCGCTGCCGCGCCGCGCGCCGTACCCCATGCGGCTGCTGCTGCTCTTGGCCACCATGGGCTTCCACGCCTTCTTCGGGGTTTCCATCATGGGCGGGACCGGTCTCCTGGCCGCCGACTACTTTGGCAACCTTGGCCGGGCCTGGGGACCGTCCGCCCTCGCCGACCAGCAGGCCGGCGGCGCCGTGGCCTGGGGCATCGGCGAGGTGCCAACGCTGCTGGTGGCGATCGGCGTCGCCATTATGTGGTCCAGGTCGGACCAACGGGAAACCAAACGGGTGGACCGCGCCGCAGACAGGAATAACGACGCCGATCTGGCCGCTTACAACGATATGTTTGCCAAGTTGGCCGAACGCGACGCCAAGCTGGCTGAACGCAACAAGCTGGAAGGACGCTGATGAGCGAAACCGTACGCACGCATGCCCGGGTCCGGGCCTCCGAACTCGTGGGCCGCAACTGGTTGAACACCGGTGGCAAGAGCCTCGACCTCGAAGCCCTGCGCGGCAAGATCGTCCTGCTCGACTTCTGGACCTTCTGCTGCATCAACTGCCTGCATGTCCTGGACGAACTGCGCCCGCTGGAAGAGCAGTACTCCGACGTGCTGGTCACCGTGGGCGTCCACTCGCCCAAGTTCGAGCACGAGGCCGATCCCGTGGCGCTGGCCGCCGCCGTGGAGCGCTACGAGATCCACCACCCGGTGCTGGACGATCCCGAGCTGGACACCTGGAAGGCCTACACCGCCCGCGCCTGGCCCACCCTGGTGGTCATCGACCCCGAGGGCTACATCGTGGCGCATCTTTCCGGCGAGGGCCACGCGGACGGACTGGCTGTCCTGATCCCCGAGCTCATCGCCGAACACGAGGCCAAGGGCACCCTGCACCGAGGCTCCGGACCCTACGTGGCACCCGAGGCAACCTCCGGCACCCTGCGTTTCCCCGGCAAGGCACTCTTCCTGCCGGCAGGGCGCGGTTCCACGGCTGAAACGGCCGACGGCGGCACACCCGCAGGTGCAGCGGCTTCCGTTGCTGCGGAGAAGGGTTCCTGGCTGGTCACCGACACCGGCCACCACCGCCTGGTGGAACTCGGCACCGACTTCGAAACCGTCCTGGCCACCTTCGGGTCGGGCACCAAGGGCTACGCCGACGGACCCGCGGCCGGGGACGCCGCCAGCGCCCAGTTCAACGAACCGCAGGGCTTGGTCCTGCTGCCGGAGGATGTGGCAGCCAAGGTCGGCTACGACGTCGTCATTGCCGACTCGGTCAACCACCGCCTGCGGGGACTGTCCCTCACCGACGGAAAAGCCTCCACCCTGGCCGGCAACGGCATCCAGCGCCTGCTGGAGACGGGCCCCGCCCGTGTGGACGAGGAAGGCGCCGGCTTCAGCGGCTCCCTGGGCACGGACCCGCTGGATGTTGCGCTGAGCTCGCCGTGGGATGTGGTGTGGTCGCGCAAGCTCAATGCGGTGGTGGTGGCCATGGCCGGCACGCACCAGATCTTCAGCTTCGACCCCGTCACCGGCGCCGTCTCGATCATCGCCGGCAACGGCCTGGAAGGGCTCCTCGACGGGCCCGCGCACGAAGCCTGGTTCGCCCAGTCCTCCGGCCTGGCCGAGGATGCGGACGGCAACATCTGGGTGGCGGATTCCGAAACCTCGGCGCTCCGCAAGCTGGTCATTGCCGACGACGGCACCATTACCGTGGAGTCCGCCGTGGGCAAGGGCCTGTTCGACTTCGGCTTCCGCGACGGCACCGCCGCTGAAGCCCGCCTGCAGCACCCCCTCGGTGTGACCGTCCTGCCCGACGGCTCCGTGGCCATCGCGGACACCTACAACGGAGCCGTCCGCCGCTACGACCCCGCGACCGGTACCGTGTCCACGCTGGCCCGTGGCCTGGCTGAGCCCTCCGACGTGATCGTGGACCACACGCAGTCCGCCGGCTCGGAGCCCCTGCTGGTAGCGGTGGAAGCGAACAAGCACCAGCTGGTGTACGTGCCCATTCCCAAGGAAGCGCAGCAGGTGGACGAGGGCGCGTCCCAGACCCACCGGCCCAAGAGCCCCGTAGCGCCGGGCGCGCTGGACCTGACCGTCCGCTTTACCGCCCCCACCGGGCAGAAGCTCGATGACCGGTGGGGCGATCCCACGCAGCTGAAGATCTCCTCCACCCCGCCTGAGCTGCTGGTGTCCGGTGGCGGGACCTCCGTGGGCCTCCTCCGCACCCTGGAGCTGTCCCCGGATGTCCCCGAGGGCGTGCTGCACATTACCGCGCGCGCCGCGGCCTGCGACGGCCCCGAAACCGAGGACGGCGAGATCCCTGACCACGCCGCGTGCCACCTGTACCAGCAGGACTGGGGCATCCCGGTGGTCCTGCAGGCCGACGGCGACACCGAACTGGTCCTGGACCTGCGCGGAATGGACTGACCGCGTTTACTCCCTGCTGAACTGGCCCGGTTTTCACGCTTTCCAAGCCTGAGGACCGGGCCAGTTCTGTTACGGCCCCGCCAAAGCTGGGCCAGTTTTCGCTGCCTCTTGTCCACATAGTGCTTCTGAGGCCTGCCCAGAGACGCGGGGGACAGACATCGTGGCGTGATGGACCCAACGGAAATCCTCACATCAGCGGGAGGAGTGCTGCTGCGGCGTGACGTGGCAGCCGCCGGGGCAACGGAGACGGACATCCGCCGCGCCATCCGCGCTGGGCACGTGGTGCGGCTGGAGCGTGGGCTGCTGGCCGTTTCGGGTGCTGACCCGGAACTGGTGGACGCAGGACTTGCCCGGAGCCTCCTGACCTGCGCATCTGCCGCACGGCATTACGGTCTCTGGCAGCTCCAACCCGCTGCCCGGCCGCACTACTGGCAAAGCAACGGAAGACGTACCGCCAACTGCGTCAGCCACCGCCTTCCCTTGACACAGCGGCCCCGCCACCGAACCCTTGCAGCACTTCCTGACGTCCTGCTTCACGCCTTGCTCTGCCTGCCTGAACTTGAGTCGTTGGTGATGGTGGAGTGCGCCTACAACAGAGGGGACGTCGAGCTGTCCTTCCTGTTGCGCCACTTGAATGGCAACCGGTGCGGCAGGGCACGGATGGTTGTCTCCAAGGTGGAACACGGCGCAGACTCCCTCCTGGAGACCGTGGCCCGGGTTCTGTTCAGGGATGCCGGCATCGCCACCGAGACCCAGGTATGGATTAACGGGGTAGGCCGGGTGGACTTCCTGCTGGAGGGGTTCCTTATTGTCGAAATCGACGGGCTGGCCTTCCACCTTGAACCCCGGCAGTTCAAAAAAGACCGCCGCAGGGACAACATGGCTGTCCGTCAGGGACTGCCTGTACTCAGGTTCTTCTATGACGACGTGGTGTACGCCCCGGAATCCGTCCTGGCGCAGGTCCGGGAGGTCCTGGCACGGGGGTCACTCCGGTGGCCGCTGCCAAACCAGCCCAGTTTTCGGCGCGAGTGGGTCTGAAACGGTGCAGAACAGGGCAGGCCCGGCTCCAAAACTGGGCCAATGTTGCGGGGGAAGCCGTGGGAAGCTCTAGAAGCTCAGCATCGGGGTGACCTTGACCGTGCCGCCGGAGACGTCCAACCGGGTGGTGAAGCTGAAGTCCACCTCTTCGTCCAGCGGGTACCAGGCCCCGGTGAACGCGTTCTGCTGGAGGGCCTCCACCTTGGCCTTGCCGTCCAGCGGTGCCACCACCCACCGGCCGTCGAATGGCTCCACCGAGACATTCGGGTACTTGGTCACGGTCCACCGGATGCTGCCGTCCTGCACCCTGTTGTTGCTGGCGTAGTAGAACGGGCAGTCCGGCTGGAGCTTCTGTTCCTTCACTGCCTGCGCCGCGCAGCCGTCCAGGAACTCCCGGACCTTGCCGGCGATATCGCTCTTCAGCTTGTCGGTGGCCTGGGTGAGCAGGTTGAGCGGTGCCACGGGGGCGTCCTTGGCCGTCACTGTCGCCCGCGTGGCCGGGGCCGAGAAGTACTGCCCGTCGAGGGAGGCTTCGTACTCGCCGGGGTAGAACACGGCGAAGGAGTTGCGGCCGTTGGGCATGTTCACCGGAACTCCGTTGACCTCGGCCTCGCTGCCGTTGACCACGGTGATGTCAACGGTGGGCAGCCGGGACGGAACGAAGGCCCAGGTGTTGAAGAAGATCCATTCGGTGCCGGTCTTCTGCAGCAGGAATTCGGTGTGCAGCCGGCTGCCGTCGATCGTGTACTCCAGCGGCACCATGACTTGGTTGTTCGGACGCTCTTCCGGGTCCCCGATGGTCACGTTGGCCAGCCGGGACGCGGCCGTCTGCAGGCCGGGGCCATCCAGCATGGCGGCGTTGCTGGGCGGGACCGCGGCGCGCAGGAGGCCCAGCGCGCGGCCGCCGTCGCCGCTCTTCAGCGCGTCCAGGTACTCCCTGACGGGCTGCTGCGGACTGGCCACGGTGTTGTTGACGACATTGATGGCCACGATTGCTCCGGCGACGGCAAGCATGAGGCCCAGCAGCCATCCGGCCGCAATCCTCACCAACGCTTGACTCATCTGCACGTTCCTTACAGTAACGGCAGTGCGGACGCACACTAAAGTTGGCGTCCCCCCTAATCTGCCCCGCCGCTCCTGCGTGAAGCACGACGGCGGCGGCCGGGGACCACAGCAACAGGAGCCTGGGCGGAGGGCCGGGACAGCCGGGGCGGCGGCCTCAACTGCCGAACCCGGGTGGAATGATCAGCGGCGACGCCGCCGCGACGACGTCCCGAAGACACCCCGGAGCAGCTCGCGCCCCAGCTGGGTGCCCATGGAGCGGGCCATGCTCTTGAGCCCGCCGCCCAAGGCACCGCCCAGTACTCCACCGAGGTCGCCCATCATGCCGCCAGCCTGGGGCTGAGGCTCGGCCTGGCGGGACCGTGGCGCACGCGGAGCCTTGGACCGCGACTTGGGGGCCCGCGGCCCGCCGGACGGGGGTTCGTCGGACCGGGGTTCGGGATATGCCGGTTCGGGATACTGCGGTTCCGGATCCAGCGGCGCCGGGACAGAGGCCTGCGGGGGCCTGCTGCTGGGCCGGCCCAGGATCTCCTCCTCGATCCGCCGGGCCTCCGCGTCAACGTCGTAGCCGGCAGGAGCGGCGGGCGCCGCGGGCGAAGGCCCGGGTGCCGCCGGACCGGTGGAGGCCGCGGCCTTGCCGGTCAGCTTCTCGTACGCGGAGGGGTTGTCCATGGCGATTCCGTACTTGCCGAGCAAGGCGGAGTCGGCCACCGTGCTGCGGACCAGGGCTTCGTCGCTGGGGCCCATGAGGGACTCGGGCGCACGCAGCCGGGTCAGGGCCACCGGCGTGGGCGCACCCTTTTCGTTCATGACAGTGATGACGGCCTCACCGATGCCGGCGGAGGTGAGCGTCTCTTCGAGGTCGTAATCGCTGACCGGGAACGTGGACACCGTGGCCTTCAGCGCCTTGGCGTCCTCGGGGGTGAAGGCGCGCAGGGCGTGCTGCACACGGTTGGCCAGCTGGCCCAGGACATCGGCGGGAACGTCCTTGGGGGTTTGCGTGACGAAGAAGATGCCCACGCCCTTGGACCGGATGAGCCGCACGGTGGTGGTGATGGCCTCCAGGAAGGCCTTGGACGCGCCGTTGAACAGCAGGTGGGCTTCGTCCAGGAAGAACACCAGCTTGGGCTTGTCCAGGTCGCCGGCTTCCGGGAGGTCCTCGAACAGGTCCGCCAGCAGCCACATCAGGAAGGTGGAGAACAGCATCGGCTTGGTCTGCAGCGTGGGCAGCTCCAGGCAGGTGATCACGCCCCGGCCGTCGGGGGCTGTGCGCAGCAGCTCGGCGGTGTCGAACTCCGGCTCGCCAAAGAACTTCTCCAGCCCCTGCGCCTCCAGGGTCACGATCTCCCGCAGGATCACACCCGCGGTGGCTTTGGACAGGCCGCCGAGCTCCTCGAGCTGGTCCTTGCCCTCGTCCGAGGTGAGGAACTGGATGACGGCGCGGAGGTCCTTGAGGTCGATCAGCTCCAAGCCGTTCTTGTCCGCGAAGTAGAACACCAGCTGCAGGCTCGATTCCTGCGTGTCGTTGAGCTCCATGATGCGCGAGAGCAGGATGGGCCCGAATGACGTCACGGTGGCGCGCACCGGCACACCGTTGCCGTCGCCGCCCAACGCGAGGAATTCCACGGGGAACGTCTTCCCCTGCCACGCCTGGCCAATGCTGTCCGTGCGCGCCTTGAGTTTGTCGCTGCCGACGGCGGCAGTCGCCAGGCCGGAAAGGTCACCTTTGATGTCGGCCAGGAAGACGGGGACGCCGGCGGTGGACAGCTGCTCGGCCATCATGTGAAGCGTGACGGTCTTGCCGGTACCGGTGGCGCCGGCCACCAGGCCGTGCCGGTTCATCATGGCCAGCGGCAGCCGCACGGGGGCGTCCTTGTGGAGCTCACCGTCGATGATGGCGGCCCCCAGCTCGATGGTGGGGCCTTCCAGCGTGTAGCCCTTCTGGATGGTGGCAAGCTTCTCTGCTGTGGTTTTGGAGGCCATGGCGCCAGCATAGCGGTGGGTTTGCCCGGATGGGGCGATGCCCGGCCGGAACGGGGGTCAGTCCCGCAGCGGCCTAAGGAAGGTCCTTGGTGAAGGCCAGTGGTCCGATGGTCTCGGGGTCGGCGTCGAGATCGAACCGGGCCTGGTAGCCGCTGTTCAGGTAGAGGTGCCTGGCCTCAGGCTGCCGCGGCCCGGTGGTGAGGTACAGCCGGGTGTACCCGCGGGCGGCCGCCAGGGCTTCCAGCTCGGCCAGGACCAGCCGGCCCAGTCCCCGACGGCGGTGGGCGGAGTGCGTCCAGATCCGCTTCAGTTCCGCGGTGGTGTCGTCATAGCGGCGAAACGCGCCGCCCGCGATCGACGCACCATCCTCCTGGATGATCAGCAGGGCGCCGTGCGGTTCCTCGAACTCCTCGGCCGGATAGCGGTTCAGTTCCTCCGCGGCAGCGGAGCGCCCGAACAGGTCCCCGTAGCGGGTGTCATACTCGACGGCGAGTTCGTCCAGGAGCGGCCGGACACGCGGATCGTGCATGGGCAGGGCAAGGACCGTGAGGCGGGCGGGATCGAGGGGGCTGGGCTTGACGTCGTGGGGCTTGAGGCCAGGTGCTGCGGTCACTGGTCATTCCTTGTCATTGGTCAGTTCTTTCCGGCGGCGGCTGGTTCTGGTGTAATTCTTGCCCCTGCAGACGGGGCAGGGGGAGCCTGGCCGTGCAAATCCCTGGCAACGCCAAGGAGGGTCCGGGCCAGGGCGTCGTTTTCCCGGAACGGTGCGGCGTTGGTGTTGGGCCTGGCGAACGCTCCGGCACCCCAGCCGGACGTTCCGGGACCGACGCCGAAGAGGGTGGGCCGGGGATCCCCGTCCGCCCCCACCAGCTGGTGCCGGGCCGAGACCAGCAGCTTCCCGGTGGAGTGGATGCCGTCGGCGGTCAGGAGCTGCTGCTCACTGCCCAGCCCGCTGCTGTAAAGCGAGGCGAGCACGGGATTGAGGCTGCGGGCCACCGAGGTGGAGGGCAGCCGCGCCTCGATCAGCGCGGTGGCGGAAACCGAAACACCGGACTGCGAAGACGTGGCCAGGAAAGTCCCGGTGGCTTCGTCCGTGGACACCTGCAGGCCCGGGCCCAGGAACTGCAGCAGTCCCGCCCGGTGCAGTGCGAGCATCTGGCGGAGCCGGTGAGGCGGCGGACCGGAGTCCACGAAACTGAAGAAGCCGTGCCACCAGCCGTGGATGACCTGCTGCGACCGGGCGTTCAGCCGCTCCGGCGGGACCACCCGCCCCACTTCCATGTAGACGTGCAGCAGGGCCAGGAACAGGGACAGGGTTTCCGGGTGGTCCGGGCTGTCCCGCAACCGCAGGTCATCCCCGATGTAGGCAGCAACGGCCTCCTGCACGTCCCCGTGGCCGGCAAAGTGGACGTCATCGAAGGGCCGGTCCAGCCGTTCGAGGTCAAGGTGCAGGGCGGGGTCCGGGACGGCGGCGGCAACCAGGCCGGCGCGGCCGGGGCTGTACCAGTCCAGCCCCGCGTAGCGGGCCGCGAACTCGTCCCAGTCCATGGCGGCCCGTTCGGGGCTGCCGGTAAGGATTTCGCGGTAGTAGTAGTGCCCGGCTTCCTTGGCAATGAGCGGCCACAGGTGCTGGTGGAAGTCCAGCTCGCCGTGCTGCTCCAGCAGGGCCTGCACCGCCGCAGCGGTGAAGAACTGCAGCGGCCCCGGCGCCTGCCCGCGCAGGGACGCTGAAATCTTCGAGTGGTATGGAACGCCCCGCCGCGACCCGGCCCACAGCCGTGGTTCCCGTCCGGACGGAAGGTAGCGCAGCCCGCCGTCGGCCGTTTCCTGGAACCTGCCGCCGCGGCCCTCCATGAGGAGGACCAGCAAGTCAACGAACGCCAGGCCCATCCCGGCGACGATCACGTCCTGGCCGGGGGCGATGGCGGAGTAGTCGACGTCGGTGGTGTAGCTGGGTGCCGCGTGGTAGCCGCCGTGGCGGGCAGCAAAGCCCGAAAAGCGGGCGGAGGCGGCGTCCGGGCGGGAGTCCGTGTGCCCCAGCGCAGCCACCACGATGTCCGCGTGCAGGGTGCGGCCGTTGGCCAGCCCAACCGCGTGGCCGCCGTCCGCCAGTTCCGTAATGCCCACTGCCGTGGTGCGGTGGACCGTCACGCTGCGGCCAAGCGACCTCGCAGCGCGGCGGAAGAACCATTCGAGGTACTGGCTTTGCAGCCGGCGGGTGGGAAAGGTGGCGCCGGTCAGGGACCGCAGCTGGTCCCACAGCTGCCGGGGAAAGTCCGGAACGTCGATGATGGACCCGTCCAGGACGCCCGCGGCCCACTCGGCGAGCCCGGGACCGGACGCGGCAGGACCTTCGCAGTCCACGGAATCATCGGTGAACATGGTGATGTCCGCCGCCATGGAGTTCAGCAGGAGGCCGGGATCCTGGTCGTACCGCCAGATGCGGCCCGACCCCGGGACGTGCGGTTCCACCACGTGGATCTGCAGCGGGCCGGCGAACACCTCCGGCCGGTTGGCCGCGATCCGTTCCAGCACGCCCGCCGTGCGCGGTCCGCCGCCTATGAAGACGATGGCCGGGATGGTGGCTGGCATGGGAACTCCTGACGGGCGTTTGGTCTGCAGGGACGGCGCGGAAGCGGCCGCCGGAGTGCCCATGCTAGGCAGCGGCCGCGACGTCGGTCGAGCGCCTGGTCACGGCCGTTAACGCCGCGTCACGCCAGGTTAAAGGACGCAAAAAACCGACTCATGACGCCGTGCGAAGCCCCGTGAAGTATTGCAACCCGGCGCCTTGCTGGCCCGTTCCGGCCGGTCCTAGATTTGCAGCCAGCAACCGGCCGAAAGGGCCCGGACCAGGGGCAACGGCCTGCAGGACCAGGGCCGCGGCCCGACAACGACGAGCAAGAGAAGTGAGGTGGCGCATGAGTTCAGCAACCAGGGTGGCGCAGTCACGGCAGCCGCAACCGGTACAGGTTCAGGCGCAGCCGGAAGAGACCGCCGTACCGCCGGCCGGACCCGGCGCTTCGGCGCGGATCCCCGCCGACTATTCCTCCTACCGGGTGGTGGCGGCCAAGCATCCGTGGCGCTGGGTGGGCACTGCCGTCGTCGCGCTCGGCGTCCTTGCCGTGGCCTGGTCGCTGGCCACCAACCCCCGGTGGGAGTGGGGTGTGGTGGCCCAGTGGTTCACCGCCCAGTCCGTGGTCAAGGGGTTGGTGGAAACCCTAAAGCTGACCGCGATTTCCGGCATCCTCGGGTTCGTGCTCGGCTTCATCCTGGCCCTGATGCGGCTCTCCGCGTCGCCGCTGCTGGTCTCGGTGTCCTGGACGTTCTCCTGGGTCTTCCGGTCCACGCCGCTGCTGGTGCAGATGCTCCTTTGGTACAACCTGGGCTACCTGTACGAGAAGATCAGCCTGGGAATCCCATTCACCGATGTCCGGTTCTTCGAGGTGCAGACCACAACACTGATCAGCCAGTTCGCGGCAGCAGTGCTGGGCCTCACCCTGAACCAGGCCGCCTATTCGGCCGAGATCATCCGCGGTGGCATCCTTTCCGTTGACCAGGGGCAGCTGGAGGCAGCGGCGGCGCTGGGCATCCCGGCGTGGCGCCGCTCCACCAGGATTGTGCTGCCGCAGGCGATGCGCGCCATCCTGCCCACCGCGTTCAACGAGATCATCGGCCTGGTCAAGGGCACCTCGATCGTCTACGTGCTGGCCTACTCGGAGCTGTTCTACACCGTGCAGGTCATCTACAACCGCACCCAGCAGGTCCTGCCGCTGCTGCTGGTGGCAACGCTCTGGTACATCGTGATCACCTCGGTGCTGAGCGTCTTCCAGTACTACATCGAACGGCACTACTCCAAGGGCGCGGTGCGGAACCTGCCGTTGACGCCCCTGCAGAAGGCCCGCAAATTCTTCGCCACCCATGCGGCAGTCCCCACCCGGAGGAACATCTAATGACTGCAACACTCACCGCCGCCACCCGCGGCCTGGTGGAAATCACCGGCGTCCGCAAGTCCTTCGGCGCAACGGAAGTCCTCAAAGGCGTCAGCCTCACGGTGGAACCCGGGGGAGTGGCCGTGATCGTGGGCCCCTCCGGCTCCGGCAAGTCCACCCTGCTGCGCACCATCAACCACCTGGAAAAGGTGGACGGCGGCCACATCGCCATCGACGGCAAGCTGGTGGGCTACGAGGTCCGCGGCGACCGCCTCCACGAGCTGCGCGAAAAGGAGATCCTGAAGCAGCGCACCGAAATCGGCATGGTGTTCCAGAACTTCAACCTGTTCCCGCACCTCACCGCGCTGGAGAACGTGGCCGAAGCCCCGGTGGTAGCGCACCAGCCCGGCAAGGCGCGCCGCTCCAAGGAGGAGGCCCGCCGCCGCGGCCTGGAACTCCTGGACCGGGTGGGGCTCAAGGACCGTGCCGACGCCTACCCCCGCCAGCTCTCCGGCGGCCAGCAGCAGCGCGTGGCAATCGCCCGCGCCCTGGCCCTGGACCCCAAGATCCTGCTGTTCGACGAGCCGACGTCCGCGCTGGACCCGGAGCTGGTCAACGAGGTGCTGGACGTCATCCGCGAACTCGCCACGTCCGGCACCACCCTGATCATCGTCACCCACGAGATGGGTTTCGCCCGCGACGTGGCGGACACGGTGGTGTTCATGGACCAGGGCCAGATCGTGGAACAGGCCACCCCGCAGCAGATCTTCAGCAACCCGCAGGAACCCCGCACCCGGAGCTTCTTCTCCAAGGTGCTCGAACCGGCCTTCAACATCTAAAGGACCACCCCATGGCTTTCCCAACCCGCGGCCCCCGCCGCAGCCCCGCACTCCCGGTGCTTCCCGCCGTCGTCCTTCTTGGCACGGCACTCTTCGGCTCCGCCGCGCTCGCCGGCTGCGCCGATCCCGGCGCGTCCGCCGCAGGCAACCCCAGCGGGGCAGCGCAGACGACGGCGGCCCGCAACGGCGTGGTGTACAACACCTCCCCGGACCAGCAGCGGATCCGGGCGGAAAAGGACGCGGCGCTCGCCGCCAAGGTCCCCGCCCTGATCAGCAAGGACGGCAAGCTGACCGTGGCCACCACCGCCGGGTCCATCCCGCTGTCCTTCCACGCCACGGACGACAAGACGCCCATCGGCTCGGAGTTGGACATCGCCCAGCTGGTGGCGGACAAGCTGGGCCTGGAGCTGGATGTCCAGGTCACGTCCTGGGAGAACTGGCCGCTGAAGACCCAGTCCGGCGACTTCGAGGCCGTGTTCTCCAACGTGGGCGTGAACAAGGACCGGGTGAAGCTGTTCGACTTCGCCAGCTACCGGGCCGCGTACATGGGGTTCGAGGCCAAGAAGTCGTCCAGTTATGAGATCAAGGGTGCGGACGACATCTCCGGCCTGAAGGTGTCCGTGGGGTCCGGCACCAACCAGGAAAAGATCCTGCTGGCCTGGAACAAGGAACTGGAGGCCAAGGGCAAGGCACCGGCCACGCTGCAGTACTACTCGTCCGACGCCGACACCATCCTGGCGCTGTCCTCCGGCCGGACGGACCTGAATATCGCTCCGTACCCGTCCACCGTGTACCGCGAAAATACCCGTGACGACCTGAAAGTGGTGGGCAAGGTCAACGCCGGCTGGCCGTCCGAGACCCTGGTGGCCGCCACCACGCTGCGCGGCAACGGGCTGGCACCGGTGATCTCCGAGGCGCTGAACGAGGTCATCCAGGACGGCTCCTACGGGAAGGTCCTGGAACGCTGGGGCCTGTCCGAGGAAGCCCTGCCGGAATCCAAAACCATCACAGCGGAAAACTTCGCGGCCACCCAGGCCACCCCCTCAGCCACGCCGTCCGGAAAGGCATCATGAACGCCGTACACACCGAAACCGCCCTCGAATCCTTCGACGCAGACTGGCAGGAATGGCATGCCGCCCACGAACGGCAGCGCGCCCACCCGCAGGGTTTCCTGGCGGTGACACACCTGCACTGGCTGGGCAGCGACCCCGCCCGGCTGGATGGCGCGCCGGGCACCTGGAGCGTGGAGGCCGACGTCGTCCGCGTCGTTTTGGCGGCGGGTGAAAGCCTGCAGCGGGACGGCAGGGAGTTGAACACCGCTGCCGGGGCCACGCTCGAATTTGGCCCCATCGAGGAGCGCGGGGGCATCAACCTGGTCTCCGGCGAGACCGTCATTGAACTGGCCAAGCGGGGCGGCGAGTACATCGTGCGGCCGCGGCACCCGGCGAATACGCTGCTCCGGAACTACCAGGGCACACCCGCCTACACGCCGGACGCGGCCTACGCAGTCCGCGGAACCTTCGTGCCGTTCGCGGCGCCGCGGCCCACAACGGTGGGTGCCGCCGTCGAAGGCATCCAGCATGTGTATGAGGCACCGGGCGAGATCCGCTTCACGCTGGCCGGCCAGGACCTGGCGCTGACCGCGTTCAACGGCCATGCCCCGGGCTCGCTGTCCGTGCTGTTCACGGACCAGACCTCCGGCAGAACCACCTACGCGGCCAACCGGTCGCTCTCCGTTGTCCCGGCAGCGGACGGATCCGTGCTGCTGGACTTCAACCGCGCCGTGAACCTGCCGTGCGCCTACACCGACCTGGCCACCTGCCCGCTGCCCCCGGCGGAAAACCGGCTGCCCGTGGCCATCGAAGCCGGCGAGAAGATTCCCTACGAACGTCAGGATGAGCAGTGAGTACATTTGCAGGGCCGGGCTTCCTGGCCATCGAGCTTGACGGCGCCGGCTGGGACGGTATTTCCCGGGCCGTGCTGGCCGCCGAGTCCGCGGGCTTCCACGCCGCCACGTTCACCGATGCACCTGCTCCGGGCCGGCCCAACGCGCTCCAGCGGGCGGCCTTCGCGGGGCCGGTGACGCGCAGCATTGCGCTGGTCCCGGAGGTGGACACGGTGTACACGGAGCCGTTCCACATCTCCACCCAGCTGGCCAGCCTGGACTACGTGTCCGGCGGCCGGGCGGGATGGATCGTGACGGCGGCGGAATCGCCGGAGGCCGCTGCTGCGGTCGGGCGTTCCTCTGTTACCGGTGCGGCGCTGGGGCAGGAGGCCGCGGCGTCCATCGAGGTGTCCCGCCGGTTGTGGGACTCCTGGGAGGACGATGCCGTGATCCGCGATGTTGCCACCGGCCGCTACATCGACGTGGACAAGCTGCACTATGCGGATTTTGAAACGCCTGCCGGTTTCACCGGCCCGGGCTATTCCGTGAAGGGGCCGTCCATCATCCCGCGGCCGCTGCAGGGCCAGCTGCCCGTGCTGGCTCCTGCGTCCCTGCTGGGAGAGGTTCCGGTGGAGGCCGTGGACGCCGTGCTGGTGTCCGCGCCCACCGCGGAACTGCTGGCGGCCGAGGTCCGTGATGTGCGTGCCCGGGTGGGAGCCGGCGTTGCGGTGGTCGCCGAGCTCAATGTCGTGCTGGACGCGCGGGGGCAGTCTGCGGCGGCGCGCCATGCATCGTTCGACGGCGGCCGGGCGGCCTACGCAGGCGCCGCAGCCGGTCTCACCGACTTCCTTGCGGACCTCCTGAAGGAGGCTGACGGCGTGCGGCTGCACCCGGCGTCGCTCTTTGCGGAGCTCGAGGAGCTGGGCAGGCTGGTGCTGCCGGAACTGCGGCGCCGCGGGGCACTCCGCCCGGTGGTGCAGGACGGCACCTTCCGCGACCTGCTGGGCCTGGACCGCCCGGCCAGCCGCTACACAACCGCCGCCGCCGCACCCGCCGGCGCCGGAAAGTAAGGGGAAAACCATGACACAGCACAGCCGTGCTAAATCCGACGTCGTCGAGCCGGGCGTCTTCAAACCCAGCGGGCAGATCCAGTTTGGTGTCTTCTTCCAGGGCGTCAACTCCGGCACCATCTGGAAGGCGGCCGAATCCGGCTCGCAGACGGACTTCGAATCGTTCCGCCGGATTGCCCAGACCGCCGAGCGGGGACTCTTCGCCGCATTCTTCCTGGGCGAGGGGCTGCGCCTGCGGGAGCACCTTGGCCGCCCGCACGCGCTGGATGTGGTGGGCCGGCCGGACGCGCAGACCATGCTCGCCGCCCTGGCCTCGGTCACCAGGAACATCGGCCTGGTGGCCACCCAGAACACCACGTACAACGACCCCGCGGACCTGGCGCACCGGCTGGCCTCGCTGGACCTGATCTCGGGCGGCCGGGCCGCGTGGAACATCGTGACCACGGACAACGCCTGGACCGGGGCGAACTTCCGCCGCGGCGGCTACCTGGACCACGCGGACCGCTACAGGCATGCGGAGGCCTTCGTGGAAACCGCCAAGCGGATCTGGGACTCCTGGGAGACGCCGGACGGTCCGGCCCGCCGGGTACTTCATCAGGGCCAGCACTACACGGTGGACGTGACGCCGCGGCTGCCGCGCAGCGCGCAGTACCGGCCGGTGCTGTTCCAGGCCGGGGATTCGCCGGAGGGCCGTAACTTCGCCGCCCGGCAGGCGGACGTGATCTTCTCGGCCCACCCCAAATTCGACGACGCCGTGGAGTTCCGGAAGGACCTGGTGGAGCGGTCCGTGGCCGCCGGCCGCGGGGCGAACGCCGTGCAGATCATGCCGGCCAGCGAGTTCATCCTGGCTCCCACCGCCGCGGAGGCTGCCGAGAAGAAGGAGTGGGTGCGGAGCCTGCAGATCGGCCCGCAGCAGGCCGTCGCGTACCTGGAGCAGTTCTGGGGCCGCGAGCTCTCGGCCTACGACCCGGACGGCCCGCTGCCGGAGATCGATCCCGTGGTGGAGGAAACGTCTGAGACCCGGGGCAGCGGTTTCCACGGCGCCAAGGCCCGGCAGCTGGCGGACCAGTGGCGGGCGGAGGCCAAGGACAAGGGGCTGTCCATCCGGCAGTTTGTCACCTCGAAGACCGCGCGCATCGATGCCACCTTCACCGGCTCCTACACCGCCGTCGCGGACCAGCTGGCCGAGTACGCCCGGGTGGGCGCGGTGGACGGGTTCAACATTTCGCCGTGGCTGATCCCGACAGGCCTGGACGACATCGTGAACCACCTGGTACCGGAGCTGCAGGAACGCGGCGTGTACCCCACGGAGTACCGGGGCAGCACGCTTCGCGAGCACCTGGGGCTGGAGACGCCGGTGCGCTCCGCCGACCACGCTGCTGAGGCGGTCCGGGCCTGATGCGCTGGGCTGGTTTTGCCGGGAGGGCAGGTTTTGCTGGAACGGCCGATTCAGCTGGAAGGCGCGACGACGGCGGCGGGGCGGGTGCCGCCGTCGACCCTTCCGGCGCGGCTGCGTCTGTGGTGGTTGCCTCATCCGGCACCGTCAGCCTGCAGCTGACGGTGTGGGAGCAGTGGCTTTAGGGCCTGCTGCCGCGCTGATGCCGGCCGGGCCGCTAGTCGGTTTCCGGGCTTTGGCAGTAGAAGCAGGTGCCGGCGTCGCAGTCTTCTGCTGTTTCCTGCTCCGTTTTGCGCTCGCTCATTGCGGGTCCTTTCCGTGGGGGTTGTGACGTAGTGGCCCTTGCAGGGGTTTGCCCGGGACCCCTGCTGGGATCCCGGGCAAACGCGGTGGTGGTGGCCTGCCGGCTAGTGTGCCAGGGCGGGTTCGGCCAGCTGCACCTTTTCCGCCTCGGTGGGTACGAAGCCCGCCTGGAGCTCGGAGCGGAGCTTGCCCATGTCCAGCTCACCCTGCCACTTGGCGATGGCCACGCAGGAGACGATGTTGCAGACCGTGCTGGTGAGGGCGCGGGCCTCGCTCATGAAGCGGTCGATGCCAACGATCAGGGCAACGCCGGCCACCGGCAGGGTGGGCATGACGGTCAGGGTCGCCACGAGGGCCACGAAACCACTTCCGGTGACACCGGCGGCGCCCTTGGAGGTCAGCAGCATCATGCCGAGCATCAGCAGGATCTGGCCCCAGCTGAGGTGGATGTCGCAGGCCTGGGCAATGAACATGGAGGCCAGGGTGAGGTAGATGGCGGTGCCGGTCAGGTTGAAGGAGTAGCCGGTGGGGACCACGAGTCCCACAACGCTGCGGTCGCAGCCGATCCGCTCGAGCTTGGACAGCAGGCGCGGCAGGACGGGTTCGCTGGAGGATGTGGCCAGGACGATCAGGAATTCGTCCTTGAAGTAGCGCAGGATCTGCCACAGGCTGAAGCCGGTCACTTTTGCCAGGATGCCCAGGCCAACCACCACGAAGACGATGCAGGCTGCGTAGAAGGCAAGGATCAGCATGCCGAGGTTTCCGATGGAGTGGGCGCCGTACTTGCCCACGGTGAAGGCCATGGCCCCGAAGGCGCCCAGCGGAGCCACTTTCATGATGTAGCCGAACATGATGAAGAGCAGCTTGTTGAAGCTGTTGACAACATTCAGCGCCAGCTGGCCCGGTGCGCCCAGCTTGCTGAACGCGAAGCCGCAGAGCAGGGCAATGACCAGGACGGGAAGGACTTCACCGTCCGCGAAGGCGCCAACGAACGTGGTGGGGATGATGCTCAGGATGAAGTCCACGGGGTTGCTGCTGGGCAGCTGCGTGGTGTACTTCTGGGCCACCGAGGAGTCCACGTGGGTGGGATCGATGTGCATGCCCGCACCGGGCTGGAACAGCATCACCGCGGCCAGGCCCAGGGCCAGGGCGAGTGCCGTCAGGGCATAGAAGAGGCCCAGCGAGCGGATCAGGGTGGGACCCACCTTCCTGGTGTCCCGCAGGGAGGTGATGCCTCCCACGATGGTGCAGAACACGATGGGGGCGATCATGAACTTCACGAGTTTCACGAAGCCGTCGCCGATGGGCTTGAGGGATGAGCCGAGGTCCGGCCACAGCGCGCCCACGACGACGCCGAGGGCGACTCCGATGAGGACCTGGACATAGAGGTGTCCGAGGATGGATTTGATCTTCATTGAACAACTTCCTGCTTGGTGCGTGCCCTTGGTGACCGGGCAAAAATGAGGATTTAAGCGGACAGCTCCGCGGCCGTGGCCACGTCGATGTCTGCGGTGGCGATGTGGCGTGCTGCCCGGTGGAGGGCCACTTCGCTGACGGCGCCGGTGTCATCGGTGATGATTTCGGCGGTGACGACGCCGGCGGGTGTCCCGACCCGCAGCAGGCGGGGAGTGCCGGTGCCGGTGGAGGGTGACTGGCCTGCTGCGGTGGCTACGACGGATGACTGCAGCGAGGATGCCAGGGCAACTGCCACGGCTGAGGTCAGGCCGATGGCAGGGTGGGGTGCGAGCATGGACAACATCCGCACCCGCACGTCGTGGCTGCCGGCGGTGATGGTTGTTCCGTCCGCGGCGGTGTAGTCGCCGGCAGGCGCCACAACCCCGACTTTCGGGACGGCATTCTGCGGCGGATCCTCGGGCTTCCGCAGCCCCATGATGAGGCCTGCTGATGCCCGTGCTGCGATGAGGGTGGGCAGCTGGGCGGCGAGGTTGCCAGTCATCGAGGAAAGGTCGACGCCGGCCTGGCCGGCTGGGAGGAGCACGGCCGGGGCGCCGGCGTCCACCATTGTTGCGGTGAGCGTCCTGCCGTTGACCTGGAGCTGGTCAACCGTGTTGCCGGTGGGCAGGAGTGCGCCGGTGTTCTGGCCCCAGGGGCCGTGGAAGGACAGGCTGACCGGAACACCGGCGGCGCTGCTGCCGGGAACCCGGGCCAGGCCCGACCTGGGAATCTGGCCGCCGGGAGTGGGGACCGCTCCACTGAGTACCGCGCCGGACGTGGCGTGGCGCATGCGGACCTTGGTCATGCCGTCCCGGGCGGGAACAATGCCCGTCTGGACTGCGAACAGGGCAATGGCGGTGGCGCAGTTGCCGCAGTTGGAACCCAGCTCCACGGTGGGGTCGCCGATCCCCACCTGGGCGAAAAGGTAGTCGAGGTCTGCCCCGGCTCCAGGGGTTGCCCAGATGACTGCAGCCTTGGACGTGGTGGACGTTCCGCCCCCGACGCCGTCCAGCTGCCGCGCGTCCGCTGCGCCGAAAGCGGCTGACAGCAGTGCGGGGATGTCCTCGCGGGTGGGGGCGTGGAGGGCCACGTCCCTGGCATCGAAGAGCCAGCACTTGCTGGTGCCGCCCCGGTACCAATGTCCTTTGAGTCCCACTGTATTTCTCCCTTGTAACGTGCAGGTGCTCTACTTCACAGCGCCTTCGTATTTCTACGATCAGGGATCCTTGCGTTCAGCACAATCGAAAATAAATGGACGACTATCTACTTTTGCTAAACTCGGACCATGGCAATCTTCGACCTCCACCGGCTGCATGTGCTCCGCGAGGTGGGCCGTACGGGGTCACTGACCTCCGCAGCCGCATCGCTCTCCTTCACCACATCAGCGGTCTCACAGCAGATCGCCAAGCTTGAGCAGGAGATGGGCGTAGTCCTCATCGAGCGCCATCCCAGGGGTGTGGTCCTCACCGACGCGGGTCACGCCCTCCTGCAGTATGCGGAGGACATCGACCGGACTGTCGAAGCTGCGCGGGCGGAGATGGGCGAGTTTGCCGGCCTTCGCCGGGGCCAGCTGCGCCTGGGGACCTTCCCTACCGTGGGAGCATCGTTGATGCCGGATGCGGTCCTCGCGTTCCGGGCGCGCCACCCGGAGGTGGCTGTGACGGTGGTCAGTGCCCGCCGGGACGGCCTGCTGGAGCGGCTGCGGCGGCGGGAAACCGAGCTGACGCTTCTCTGGGACTATCCCTGGCAGCAAATCGAGGACCCCGACCTGGCCCTGGTCCGGCTGGCCAACGATCCGACGGTGCTGCTGGTGCCGCGGGAGCACCCGATTGCGAAGCAGGGCACGGTCCGTATCGGCTCCCTGCGGGACCAGGAGTGGGTGGTCCGCGACGAGCACCCCGTGGCCGATGTTCTGCGCCGGGTATGCAGCGATGCGGGGTTTGAGCCGCGGATCGCCTTCGCGGCCAACGACTACCAGGAGACACAGGGCATGGTGGCAGCGGGTATCGGCATCGCCCTGGCGCCGAAGCTCGCACTGACCGCCCTGCGGCCCGACGTCGTGGCGGTTCCCCTCTCCGGGTCCCCGAAGCGCCGCATCCTCCTTGCCCATTTGGCCAACCGGCGTCTCAGTCCGGCAGCGCAACAGGCCACGAAGGTGTTTCAGTCCGTTGCCAAAAGGCAGGCTTCCTGACCCGGGAACGGTGGGCGTTCCAGGGAGGATACACGCCATGTCCCGCTGGTACGGTGTCCCCGCTATCTTTCTGCGTACAACTGTATACAATGGTATGCGAACACGGACAGGAACGAGGAAGCAGTGGCCACCCCCATCCACCAACGTCTCCGGGAAGACGTTCTGGCGAGCGTCTTTGCTCCTGACGAGCCGCTTACGGAGGCTAAGCTCACCGAGCGGTACGGTGCTTCACGGACGCCTGTGAGGGAGGCCCTCCAGCGGCTGGAACAGGACGGCCTGCTCGAACGGCGCGGCAAGGCAGTTGTGGTCCGCACGCATTCCGCTGAGGAGATCATCGACATCTACGAGTCGCGGATCATCCTCGAACAGGCGGCCGCCGCCAAGGCCGCCATTAAGGCAACATCGCTGGATAAGCGCTCGCTCAACGCCCTCCTGCAGAAGATGCGCGACCTGGATGTCGAAGACGGGCGGATACTCGCCGACACGAACCGGACCTTCCACACACAGCTGTGGCATGCCACCCACAGCCCCTCGCTCATCAGCCTGCTGGAGCGGCTGGACCAGCAGGTACGCCGGTATTCCTTCACCACACTGACCTACCCCGGCAGGTGGAAGGCGGTGCTGGCGGCATACACAGAGCTGCTGGCAGCCATAGAGGAGGGCGACGCCGAACGAGCCGGCAATGTGGCAGCGCGGCACATGACGGAGGCCTTGGCCATCAGGTTGAAGATGTATGCCGAGGATCCCCGGACGCTTTAGGCCGCACCAGCGGCCTGGCAGCGTCCCCTAAAAACCCGCCGGCAGATGCTCCTGCGTACTCCATCGCAACAGGTAGCCCGAAAGTCGGGTGCAGGACGTCGGCCGGCGCAAGGGGTGGGGCGGGCTCCCATGAGCCTGCCCCACCTTGCTCTTTACCGCCCGGCGCGCCGGGCCGCCTTGCTGGAACGTACGACGACGACGGCGGGCGGGTGCCGCCGTCGTGCTTTCCGCGGGGGCTGGTTTCCCATGGGGAAGCTCCGGCCGGACGCACAGCCAGGGCACAGCAACCACCGGTCCGCGGCATAGCCCCATGCGATGTCCTTGGACCATGACTACTTCACGCACACCCCGCCAGCCCGACATCGACCAGCCGCATCCCGACCATGACCGGGGGCTGGAGTTCGACTTGAACACCATGGTCAGCCGCCGGTCCCTGGGACTGTTCCTCGGCGCAGGCGGTGCGGTGGCCGCGCTCGCGGCCTGCACGCCCGCCGGAAGCACCGGCTCCACCTCTTCGGCAGCCTCCACGGCCACCGCCGCTGCGCCGTCAGCTGCCGCCACGGCCACAGCCACGGCCTCTTCCGCTGCCTCTGCCACTCCCACGCTGACGCGGGCCATCGCTGAATGCGGCGTGGAAATCCCGGAGGAAACCGCTGGTCCCTACCCGGGCGATGGCTCGAACGGGCCGAATGTCCTGGAAGCGTCCGGGGTGGTGCGGCGGGATATCACCTCAAGCTTCGGCACGGCCTCGGGAAAAGCCGAGGGCGTTCCGCTGACGTTCACCCTGACCCTCCTGGACAATGCCAATGGCTGCACGCCGCTGGCCGGCGCCGCCGTTTATGCGTGGCACTGCGACCGGGACGGGAAATACTCGATGTACGACTCGACCCTGAAAAACGAAAACTACCTCCGGGGCGTGCAGGAGGCGGACGCGAACGGGCAGGTCACCTTCACGTCCATCTTCCCGGCCGCATACTCCGGACGGTGGCCGCACATCCACTTCGAGGTGTTCGAGTCGATGAACAACGCAACGGCGGCAGGGCAGGTCCTCGCCGTCTCCCAGATTGCGCTGCCGCAGGCTGCCTGCGACGACGTCTACGCCACCCCCGGGTACGAGCGCAGCATCACCAACGTGACCCGCACAACGCTCACGTCGGACAACGTGTTCGGCGACGACGGCGGGATCTACCAGCTTGCCACGATGACCGGCTCGGCCGCGGAGGGCTACACGGCGGCGCTGAACGTGACCATTTAGTGGTGCCCGCCGGGCCGGTTGGCGCCAGCAAGATCCGGCCGTTGACCGCGGACACGGGCGTGGGTACTGTGAGTCCACTTATTCAACCCTGCCGCGGAGGCAGCCATGGGCGGCGATTCGAAAAGCACCACCGACTACGAATTCCTGACCGTCTGGCGTGTGGCCGGGACGCCGCGCGAGGTTGTGGACATCCTGGGTGACGCCGGCACACTGACCCGCTGGTGGCCGTCCGTGTACCTGTCTGTTGAGCCGGTGGATGCGGGCAGCCCCGACGGCACCGGGAAGGCCTTTTTCCTCCACACCAAAGGCTGGCTGCCCTACACGCTCACGTGGCAGCTCACCGTCACCGAGCCGGTCACGGAGCACGGTTTCGCGGTCGCCGCCCGCGGCGACCTCAACGGCACCGGCCGCTGGACCTTTGAGCAGGACGGGCCCGAAACAGAGGTCACCTATGACTGGCGGGTCAGTGCGGCCAAACCGCTGCTGCGGCGGCTGAGCTGGCTGCTCAAGCCCGCCTTCGCGGCGAACCACCGCTGGGCAATGGCCCGCGGACAGGAGGCCCTGGCCCTGGAACTGCGCCGGCGCCGGCCGGGCGCCGACCCCGCCAGGATTCCGGCGCCCGCGGGGCCGACCTTCGCACGATGGCACCGCCGCTCAGGGACGACCCCGCCGCAGGGGTAGCGGCCGAATACTTTCCTACGCCAGGTGCACGGCGTTCCACTCCAGGAGCCGCGGTTCGGCAAGCCCCTCGGTGACGAAGGGGTCGCCGGCGACGAAGCGTTCGGCTTCCTGCCGGGACGTGAAAATACCCATGGAGCTGGCAGCCGGGTCGGGGTCCTGGAAGGCGCCCAGCGCCACGAGTCCGCCGCCGTCGGCGTGAAAGGCCTCGTAATAGGCCTTGTGGCGGGGGAAGGTCTCCATGATCCGGGAGCGATCGACGCCCGCACGCACGGTGTACAGCACCACACATTCCATGCCGCAGAACTTACCACCAGGGGACAGCCACGGCAGGCCGGCCTTGCTGAAAAGGTGCGGCGACGGCGGCGGGGTGAGCGCCGGCGTCGCCGGTACTGGTTTCTTCAGTGCGCCACTGAGGCAATCAGGGGTGCGCAGCTGTTGCGGGGCAGGTAGTCGGCCTTGACCTCGATGCGGCGGGCTCCGTCCGGGAGCTTCCCGTGCATCCGCCCCAGCACCAGCTCAATGGCGTGAACGGCAAGCATGTCGAGCGGTTGGCGGATGACGCTTAGCGGGGGAGTGGTCAGCTCGGTCCAGGGATTGTCGTCAAAGACAATGAGGGAGAGCTGGTCGGGGATGTCGGTCCCCATTTGGACGAGCCTGCGGACGGAACTCTGCACTTGAGCGGTGTTGGCAACGATGAGGGCCGTGGGGGGCTGGCGCATCGCAAGCAGTGATCCGACGGCGCCCCCACCCGCGTCCCCCCGGAACGGCACGTCGCGGATAAGCGTGGGGTCCACCGGCAGGGATGCGTTGTGGTGGGCCGCCTTGTACCCGTTCAACCTGGCACTTCCGGTGGAAGTGGTGAGGGGGCCCGTGATGAGGCCGATCCGGGTGTGGCCAAGGCTGATGAGGTGCTCGGTGGAGCGCTGGGCCGAGTCGAAGTTTTCGATGCTGACGACGTCGACATCTTCGAGTTCCTCGATGGCACGGTCGATGAAGACCACGTTGACGCCGAGGTCCCGGAGCCGCCGCCACTTCTCGATGTTGCCTCCGGTGGGAGTGGCAATGACGCCACTGACGGACCGGTCGAGCAACGTGTCCAGGGAGTCCGCCTCCAGGTGCGGGTCCTCCTGCGTGGTCATCAGCACCACCTGCACACCATGGCTGCGCGCCTCCCAGACGATCCTGTCCGCCAGGCGGGCGAAAAACGGGTTGGACAAGTCGGTGACGACGAGGCCGATGGTGAGTGCGTGCCCGGCGCTGAGTTCACGCGCGGCCGCCCTGGGACGGTACCCCAGTTCGTCGATAACCCGCAGGACTTCCTGCCTCTTCGCAGGCGCGACCGGCCCCGACTCAGGGTTCAGGACCCGTGAGACCACGGAGACCGATACCCCTGCAGCCGCCGCCACGTCGCGAATAGTAGGCGCTTTGCGCACCGCTCCTCCTTGAGACACAAGACCCAGGTGGTCCTTATCCATGCCACTATTCCTGCCCTTCCGCTTCATGACGGAAGGCCGGGAAGGTGACCGTTGACACAGCCTATCAGCAGCTGGTACAAAAGTGGAACCGGTTCCACTCCGGACAGTTTTCCCAACAAAACGCGACAAAGAAGTTGTGCCATCCGGCCTGCCGGAGGTGCTTTCTTTCGCCAGGCACCCCTTAGAGAGATTCCGTGAACCTTCATAAACTCCTCAGCGAACGCGAGCAGCAGTCCCGTCCCATCCGTGTTGGACTGATCGGCGCCGGCCGCTACGGGACCATGTACCTGGCCCAGGCCAACAACATTCCCGGCATCCACGTCGTGGCCATTGCAGACATCAACGTCAAGCGGGCCCAGGGCGCCTTTGAACTGGTGGAATGGCCTGCCGCCCAGGTCGCCCCGGATATCGCCACGGCTTTGCGGGACCGCTCCACCGCCATCGTCGCAAACGCTGACGAGCTGTTCGACGTCGACATCGATGTCATTGTCGAAGCCACCGGCAACCCGATCGTCGGCATCAAGCACGCCTTGAAGGCGATCGAAACCAAGAAGCACATCATCATGGTCACCGTCGAAGCTGATGCCCTCGCCGGCCCGGCGCTGGCCAAGCGGGCCGAAGAAGCAGGCGTGGTCTACTCCATGGCCTACGGCGACCAGCCGGCCCTCATCATGGAACTCGTTGACTGGGCCCGCACCAGCGGCTTTGACGTGGTCTGCGCAGGCAAGGGCGCCAAGTACCTGGAGCACTACCACGAGATGAACCCGGACAACGTCTGGGAAAACTGGGAGTTCTCCAAGGAACTGACCGACTCCGGCCAGCTGAACCCCTACATGCACACCTCCTTCCGCGACGGCACCAAGGCCGCCATCGAAATGGCGGCGGTAGCCAACGGCGCAGGACTGGCCCCCTCCGATTCCGGCCTGAGCTTCACGCCCGGCAACGTTGAGGAAATCGCAACCATCTGCCGCCCGGCCGCCGTCGGCGGTTCCCTGGCCCACGAAGGAAGCGTCGACGTCATGTCCAGCGTCAACCGTGACGGCAGCTGGATCCCCCACAACACCCAGGAAGGCGTCTTCGTCGTCGTCAAGGCCACCAACGACTACGTCTCCGGCTGCTTCAACGAATACCCCTGGCACCCGGACCCCACCGGCCAGTACGCCGCCCTGTACCGTCCCTACCATTACGTCGGCCTCGAACTGAACATGTCCATTGCCAACGCAGCACTTCGCGGCATCCCCACCGGCGGACCGGTCGGCTTCTACGGCGATGTGGTCGCCACCGCCAAGAAGGACCTTAAGGCCGGTGAATTCCTCGACGGCGAAGGCGGTTTCACGGTCTGGGGCAAGCTGGTTTCCGCCAAGCACTCCGTTGCCACCGGCGCCCTCCCCGTCGCCCTGGCCCACCATGTGGAGCTTCGTAATGATGTGCCCAAGGGAGCGATCGTTGGCTGGGACGATGTCATCATTGATGACTCCCTGTCCCAGGCGCTGGAACTCCGCCGCGAAACCGAAGCGCTCCTCGCTACCCCCGTCGCTGTCTCCTGAACAGCGCCCCTGGCTCCACGCCAACCTGCTGCCGCCGGCGGCCAGCCGTGTCTGCCGCGCAGCACCGCATCCTTCCAATGAAGAAAGGCATCGAATGAACCTCAAGACCCGCGCCATCACCGGGGTACTGGCAACCAGCCTGGCTGCGGCCCTGCTGTCCGGTTGTGCAGGAGGAGCCCCCGCCGGCCAGACTGGTCCGGTGGCCAAGATCCAGCTCTCCATCCCGGATCCGCTGACCTCCTCCGTGGGCGTGACTGCCCAGCACTTTGCCGACCAGGTCAAGAAGACCTCCAATGGTTCGGTCCAGGTCACCGTGGTGCCCAACGGCACGAGCTTCAGCGGAGACCAGAATGCCGCTGTGACCCGGCTCCAAGGCGGATCGCTCGACGGGCTCATCCTGTCCACTTCCGTCTACGCCTCGGTGGTGCCGGAGATGAACGGCATCAGCATTCCCTACCTCTTCGCGGACACCAAGGAAGAGGCAAAGTTCCTCGCCGGAGAACCGGGCAAGGTGCTGAAGGACAAGCTGGCCGCAAAGGACACGGTGGCGCTCTCCTTCCTGACCCGGACCGGCCGCGAGATCACCAACTCTGTGCGTCCGATTGAACAGCCGTCGGACCTGAAGGGGCTGAAGATCCGGGTGCCGGGCAACACCCTGTGGACCGACTTCTTCGGAAAGCTGGGCGCAAGCCCCACTACCATGGCCTTCTCGGAAGTCTTCACCGGCCTGCAGACCGGAACCATTGATGGCCAGGAAAACCCGATTGAGGTTCCCTGGACGAACAAGTTCTCCGAGGTGCAGAAGTACGTCTCGATGACCAACCACATCAACGACGCCTGGGTGCTGGCCCTGTCGTCGAAGAAGTGGGATTCCCTGACGGACGACCAGAAGAAGGCGCTCACCGCTGCTTCCGAGGAAACGGCAACCTTCAAGACCGGCTATGACGAGGAACAGTCCAAGAAGCAACTGGATGAACTGACGGCCAAGGGCATGAAGGCCAACGAGCTCAGCGCATCCGGACTCGCCGAGTTCAAGTCCGCCTCCGAAAGCCTCTACCCGGAGTTCTCCAAGCTCATCGGCAAGGAATTCTTCGATCAGGCCATCGCCTTCGCCGGCAAGAAGTAGCCGGTACGGGTGGGAGCCATTCGGCGGCTCCCACCCGTATCAACACCACTCCCCACCGCCATCCCGCTATCAATGTCGACAGTCTGGAAAACCATGAAACCCACCGTTGCTCCCCAGGACTATGAGGAAGTCCTTCCCCTCGAAGCGGAGGAAATCCTTCATCACGACCACGTGCCGGACCGCTGGAGCGGCGCGGCATGGCTCGACAAGACTCTCGAATGGATTGTGGGAGCAGCGATCCTCGCCGAGCTCGTGGTCATCCTCCTGAACATCGCCGTCCGCGTCATCACCGGCGACTCCGTGCTGTGGACACAGGAGGTGTCCGAGATTGCCCTGCTGACCATTGCCTTCATCGGTGGCGCCATCGCCTACCCGAAGGGCGCGCACATGTCCGTCCAGGCGCTCATCATGCGCCTGCCCGCAGCCTGGAAGCCGTACCTCGCGGCGCTTGTGGACTGGCTCGTCTTCGTCATGAGTGCCGGCGCGCTGGCCTTGTTCGTGCCCACCCTCGTCCAGCAGCTCGAGGAAAAGACGCCCATCCTTCAGCTGCCCGTCTTCTGGGTCAACATGCCCTTCTCGGTGGGCATGGTCCTCATCGCCTGGTTTGCCCTGGTCAAACTTCGGCGCCAGCCCTGGCGTCCCGCCCTCGTGGGTGCCGGAATCGCGGCGGCCCTCGTCGCCGTCGTCCTGGTCTCCCCGCCGCTGTTCTACTACGCCTCCCCGAACGTCCTGCTCGTGGTGGTCCTCGTAGCCCTGTTTGGCCTGTTGTTCCTGGGGCTGCCCATTGCCTTTGTCCTGGCCCTCGCGTCCGGAATCTACCTGTACCTGGGCGGCATTTCCGACGTGAGCGCCATCCCCATCGGCATGGCATCCGGAGCCAAGGGATTCGTCCTGCTGGCCATCCCGTTCTTCATCCTGGCCGGCACGGTCATGAACTCGGCCGGCCTGACCCTGCCGCTGGCCAAGCTCGTCGATGCCCTGATCGGCCATCTCCGGGGCGGCCTGCTGCAGGTCGTGGTGGTCACGATGTACATCTTCTCCGGCATCTCAGGTTCGAAGGTCGCCGATGTCGCAGCGGTCGGCACCACCATGCGCGGCATGCTCGAAGAGCGCAAATACCCGCGGGGCGAAGTGGTCGCGGTGCTGTCGGCGTCGGCCATCATGGGCGAAACCATCCCGCCCAGCATCGTCCTGCTCATCCTGGGCTCCATCACCACCATCTCAACCACCACGCTGTTCCTTGCCGGGTTCCTGCCGGCAGCCTTCCTCGCCCTGGTGGTCATGGCACTGGTGTTCCTGAGGGCGCGCAAGCAGGGCGGCGTGCCCAGCGCCAAGGCCACGTGGCGGGCCCGGGGCTCCGCCACCTTCTTCGCGCTGCCCACGCTGCTGCTGCCCGTGGGCATGGTGGTCGGGATCCTCAGCGGATTCGCCACCCCCACGGAAGTCTCCTCGGTCGCCGTCGCCTACGCCTTCGTGCTCGCGGCAGCCTACCGCCGCGGCAGCAGGCGCCTGCTCGGCGACACCCTGCGTGAAACAACCACGACGGCGGGCATGGTGCTGTTCATCATCGCCGCCGCGTCGCCGCTGGCCCAGACGCTCGCCCTGGCGGGTGTCTCGCAGCAGATCCACGACCTGATGTCCGGGCTGGGGGACTCTCCCATCCTGTTCATGCTCTTCACCGTGCTGCTGCTGGTCATCATGGGCCAGCTCCTCGAAGGCCTGCCCGCGGTGCTCATCTTCGCCCCGCTGCTCCTGCCGATCGCCACCGACTTCGGCGTCAACCCCGTGCAGTACGCCATGGTCCTCATCATTTCCATGGGCATCGGCTCCTTTGCCCCGCCGGCAGGGGTGGGCTTCTACGTCGCCTGCGCCACCGCCCGCGAAACAGTGGAGAACAGCCTCAAACACTTCTGGCCGTACCTGGTGGCGGTGTTCGTGGGCCTCCTGGTCCTCGCCGCCGTGCCCTGGTTCAGCACCTTCCTTCCCGCCCTCGCCGGCCTGATCCCCTTCTAACCCATGCCAAAAAACACGCCCCTTTCACCCCCGGATCCCGGCGTCTCCGTCTCACTGCTGGGCACCGGCCCCATGGGCGCCCCGATCGCCCGGAACCTCATCGACGGCGGGGTACCCCTGACCTTGTGGAACCGCACCCTCCACAAGGCTCAGGCCATCGAAGGCGGGACAGTAGCCCCGCGGCCAGCCGATGCGGCAGCGGACGTTGTCCTCACCGTCCTGCCGGACCTGCCCCAGGTAGAAGCACTCCTCGAAGGAGATGAGGGCCTGCTCGCCGGGTGGGCCCGGGCCCGTGTGAGTGAACCGGTCCTGGTGATCCACGGCACCGTGTCACCCACGGCGGTCGCGGCCTTCGCCGCCCACTGCAAGTCCCGCCACGGCGTGGTCGTTATCGATGCGCCGCTCAGCGGTGGAACGATCGGGGCCGAGCAGGGCCGGCTGAGCATCATGGCGGGCGGCCCCCAGGGCGTGGTCCAGTGGCTGACCCCGCTTTTTGAGCTCTACGGCTCCACCGTCATGTGGTTCGGGGAGTCCGGCGCCGGGGCCATCGTAAAGGCCTGCAACCAGATCGTGGTGGCGGCAACGGTCACCGCCCTGTCGGAGTCGATGGCCCTGGCGAAGGCCTCGGGCCTGGACCTGGACAAAGTCCAGGGAATCCTCAAAGGCGGACTCGCCAACTCCGAGGTCCTTCAACAAAAAGGCGGCCGCTGGATTACCGGGGACTTCCACGGCGGCGGTTCGGCCAAGAACCAGCTCAAAGACCTGCGTTTCGTCACGGAGGCCGCGGCGGACGCCGGACTCTCCCTGCCTGTCGCCAACACCCTCACATCGGAATTTGAATCCATGGTCACCGAAGGTCTCGGGGACCTGGACCATACAGGCATTTACCTGAGCATCACCAGCCATCGAGTAAAGGAACCATCATGACCATCGTCGTCACTGCAGTATTCACGCCCCAAGACGGCGCCCGCGACCAGGTTGTCGCAGCCCTGGAGCCCGCCATCGCCGAGGTCCACGAAGAACCGGGATGCCTCCTGTACGCCATCCACGACGCGCCCAACGGCCAGATCGTGATGATCGAGAAGTGGGAGACAGCGGAACTGCTCGACGCCCACGGCGGCGGGGATGCCGTCAAGCGGCTCAACGCCTCGCTCGAAGGACTCCTGGCAGAACCTGTCGAGGTTACCCGCCTGGTTCCCATCCCCGCCGGCACTGCCCGGCAGGGCGCCCTGTAATGCCCCAGAGCATTGTGGTCATGGGCGTCTCCGGGGCAGGGAAATCCTCCGTGGGCCAGGCGCTCGCCACCCAGTTGGAAGCCCATTTCATCGATGGCGACACCCTGCACCCGGAAGCCAATGTCAGGAAGATGGCCTCGGGAGTGCCCCTCACCGACGAGGACCGCTGGCCCTGGCTCCACCTCGTCGGGGCCAAACTGTCCACCGGCTCCCGTACCGGAACCGTTGTTGCCTGCTCAGCATTGAAGCGCAGCTACCGGGATGCCATCAGGACGGCCGCGCCGGACACCACGTTCATCCTGCTGCGGGCGGACAAGCCGGCACTCCAGGAAAGGCTTACCCAACGTCCCGGGCACTTCATGCCGGCATCGCTGCTCACCTCCCAGCTGGAAACCCTGGAGGAGCTGCAGGACGACGAATCGGGCGTAATGATCGAGTCAACGGGCGGCATCGACGCGACCGTCGAACGGATCCGGAAACTGCTGGTGCTGGCAGCAGCGAATTGATTCCATCTGCTGGAAGGTACCGGGCTGGAAGGTTCGACGACGGCGGCGCGGTGAGTGCCGCCGTCGAACCTTCTGCCGGAGGTGCTTCGGGGGCCGTCAGCTGCCGACGATGCGCTGGATGAACTCGACCGTCTCGCGTTCCGTCTCGGCGCGGGTGGTGGGTTCGTTGTGCACCTCGTGCCGGACGCCGGGGAAGACGCGGGTGCGGACGTCCGCGTGGCCCGAATCCACCAGGCGGTTGGCCACGTGGTAGGCCCCTTCGCCGTAGTTGGTCACGGGGTCCTGGTCGCCGGCGAGGATCAGCACGGGAAGGTCCGCGGGGAGCTGTTTGTACCAGTCGTCGGAGCTGACCTGGTCGTAGAGGTCCACGAAGCCCTGCAGGAAGCGGGCGCTCAGCGGTGCGCCGAAGTTGTTGAAGGGATCCCGGCCGTGGTCGTCGACGACGTCGGCGTCCAGCGCCACCCAGGCGGTGGGGCCGGCGCCTTCGCCGAAGCGGCCCAGGAAGCCGTCGAACAACTGGCCCACCAGTTCCTCGGGTGCGGGCTCCGCAGCGCGCTCGCCGGAGGCAAGCCGTGCCAGTTCGGGCCGGTTGACCATCTTTTCGATACCGCGCATCTGGGCGGCGATTCCGCAGAGGACCAGGCCGGACAGCTGGGTCCGGAAGTCCACGGCCATGCCGCGGGCGATCATGGATCCCCAGCTGTGGCCGAACACCACGTAGGGGAGCGGGGGGAGCGCCTCTTTGGCCTTGGCCTGGAGGGTGACCTCATCGGCGACGACCACGCTGGCCGCGTCCTCGCCGGCGTCGCCCCAGGTGCCCTGCTGCATCGCCGTGCGCCCGTGGCCGGCGTGGTCGCCCGCGACCACGATGAATCCCGCGTCCACCAGGGTGGAGATGAGGTGGAGGTAGCGGCGGGAGTGCTCGCCGAGCCCGTGGATCAGCTGCACGATCGCCTTGGGCTGCCCGATGGGTTCGTAGACCCACGCCTGGATGGTGTCGCGGCCGTTGGCGGACGTGAACTCGATTTCCTGCAGTGACATGTGTTCCTCCTGTGGCGGCGCCTTCGCCTGCCCGTGGTGAGCCTAACGCCTCGGTGGACGGCGCCGTCAAGGTTGTCTTTACATGCGGTGCCGGGCCGTGGGGACATGTTGGTTCATGCTCTGTCCGAGCGCCTAGTCTGAACACCAGCCACGTCCCCGGATCCTGGAGGAAGCCATGCCGCAGCCCGACCGTCCTTTGCGCAAGCTTGGCTTCCTCACCATTGGGCTGTTTGATCCTCTTGATCCTGCTGCCGGGCATGAATCGACGCTGCAGATCATTGAACTGGGGGAGCGGCTGGGGTTTGACAGTGCTTGGCTGCGCCACCGGCACTTGCAGTTCGGCATCTCTTCGCCGGTGGCGGTGATGGCCGCCGCAAGTCAGCGCACTTCCCGGATCGAGCTGGGAACGGCGGTGACGCCGCTGGGCTGGGAGAATCCGCTGCGCCTGGCCGAGGACCTGGCCACGGTGGACCTGCTCGCCGGCGGGCGCATCAATCCCGGCGTGAGCGTGGGTGAGCCGATGCAGTACGACACCGTGAAGCATGAGCTGTATCCGGATACGGCCGACGTGGAGGACTTCAGCTATGCCCGGGTGGAGCGGTTTGCGCGATTGGTGGCAGGGGAGCCGGTGCGGGAGTTTTCGGGCAAGCAGGGCGTGGTGGAGGAGTTCTCCAACCGGGTGGAACCTTTTTCCGCGGGCCTGCGTGACCGGCTTTGGTATGGGGCCGGCAGCACGAAGTCAGCGGTGTGGGCTGGTTCGCACGGCTTCAACCTGCTTTCCAGCAGCGTCATTTTTCCGGACAAGGACCAGGAGCCGGACTTTGCCCTGGTTCAGCAGTCGCAGATGCGGGCGTTCCGGGAGGCGGCTGCTTTGGCGGGGCATGCTGGGGCGCGGGTCTCGCAGGGTCTTGTGGTGATCCCCACCGACTCGGCCACGCCGGCCCAGCGGGAGAAGTACCAGCGGTACGTGGATGAACGCACTCCGCGCACCGCTGCTCCGCAGGGTCCGCGGGGCATGATGTTCGCGGCTGATCTGATCGGTACGAGCGAAGAGATCGCCGAGCAGCTGTACGCCCACGCCGGCTTCCAGGAAGTGGATGAGGTGGCATTCGCCCTTCCCTTCAGCTTCGACCACGAGGACTACGTCCAGATCCTGACGGACATAGCCGGCAAGCTGGGGCCGGCAGTGGGGTGGGCTGCAACGGGTGGCGACAAGCAGGCGTCGTAGGAGGCACGGTTTGCCCGACGCCTCGCTCGCGATGGACTTTCCAGGGTTCCGACCTGTCAGGTTTGAATCTAAAACTGTTCGACGTATCCGTCCACAAAGTGCCAGCTGGGGCCCTATTCTGACGCAAATCTCACCCCAAGCTGACGTCAGGTTGGGGTGTAGTTCAAGTAGGCAGGATACGGACCAGAGCGATTTATTTTCCTGCGCCATGGCCAACCCGGGCGCCGATGTTCTCGGTGGCAGCCCACGAGGCGAGTAGCTTCAGGGCTTCCTCGGAGGGGCTTCCGGGTGTTGCCGGGTAGACGGTCAGCGTGTGTCCTGGGTCCTCTTCAAGGTCAAGAACTTGGTAGTTCAGTTCCAGCAGTCCCACGACGGGGTGTTGGAATAACTTGATTCCAGCGTAGTGGCGGCGCACGTTGTGGGCCGCCCACAAGGTTCGGAATTCATCGCTGCGCATGGAAAGTTCGCCGATGAGCGATGCAATTCCCTTATCGTGCGGGTTGCGCCCGGCTTCCCGGCGAAGGACGGCTACGTTGGTGTTCGCTGCCCTGTCCCAGTCCGTGTAGAAGTTGTGGGCTCTTGGGTCCAGGAAGATGAACCTCGAGTGGTTGGCCGGCCGACTCGGAGCGCGGTACATGTCTGAATATAGGGCGTAGCCAAGGACATTGGCTGCCACGATATCCATCCGGTTGTTGCCTATGAATGCCGGGGCTTCGGTGATGGCGTCCAGAAGGTACTGGAGTTCGGGCCGGACCCCTGTTGGTGTAGAGCCCCTGACACCCTCGGAACGTTTACGGCCGGAGGTGTTGGCGGTGCGGGCTAGGTCATAAAGGTGGTCGTGTTCCGCGCGATCGAGTTGCAGGGCTCGGGCGATCGCGTCCAGGACACTCTCGGATACTCCCGTCAGGTTCCCGCGCTCCAACCGGGTGTAGTAGTCCACGCTGACGCCGGCCAGATGGGCAACTTCGTCGCGGCGCAATCCCGGCACCCTGCGTCGGCCGCCATAGGGTTCGACCCCCGCCTGTTCTGGACTGATACGGCCCCGCCGGGTCGAGAGGAACTGCCGCACTTCGGCTCGGTTATCCATGAAGGATACGGTAGGCCGAATCCAGGGATCGTAAGGAGGGTCTGTCAAAACCAGTTACAGCAGAACCCTCGCTACCGCGCTGGAATACGGGTTTTATGGCATGGGGTCGGAGGGGCTGCCGTCATGTCCTGACTCCGACAGCCTGCACTTGGGAACGTCCCAAGAGTGACCACCGTGAGGGGTACGTTCATGACAACCATGGCCATTGTCGGAGCCGGTAGGGGGCTGGGGCTCGCTGCAGCCCGCCGTTTCGGGAAGGAAGGCCATGCCGTGGCCCTGATTGCCCGTAACAAGAGCAAATTGGACAGTTTGGTTTCGACCCTCCGTAGCGAAGGAGTTACTGCAGAAGGCTTCACCGCTGACGTTCGGGATCAATCGTCCCTGGAAGCATCCATCGGGCAGGCGGCGGAACAGCTTGGTCCGATTGAAGTGCTGCAGTACAGCCCTGTCCCCGCAAAAGAGTTCATGCGTCCTGCACTGGACACTGCCGCCGATGATCTGGTGGGCCCGGTTCAGCTTTCGATCTATGGGCCAGTCACCGCCTCCCGAGCGGTAATCCCTGGCATGCAATCCCTGGGCAGGGGCACAATCCTCTTCATCAACGGTGCTAGTGCGGTCCGGCCGCGGGGGGCTGTCACCGGAACTTCCGTCGCCTTCGCCGGCGAGAGCGCCTACGCCCAGGTTCTCCATGAGGCATTGGCCACGGGAGGCATCCACGTGGCACAGCTCATCATTCCTTTGGGCATCGGCGGGGGCGATCCGGATCACGAGCCTGCCGCCCTGGCCGACCGACTTTGGCGTATTCATAGTGAGCGCGATGAGTTCCGAACCTTTGTCAAACCGCTTGATTAGTCAGGCAGCGCTAGTCCTACCCGCTGACACAACCCCCTATTAATTGCATTCGGAGATAGATAAATGCCACTGCATGCAGATGGTCTCACCTTCGCCCTTGGCACAGAGGTGAAACGTACACCTGTTCGCTACAAAAACCGCTATGGGATCGGCATTGCCGGTGACCTGTACACCGCCAAGAACCTCGATGAATCCCAGCCTCATCAGGCCCTCGTCATCGGACCTCCCTACGGCGGCGTCAAGGAGCAAGGACCGGGGGTCTACGCTAACGAGCTCGCCCTCCGCGGTTTTATCGTCCTTGCCTTTGACCCGTCCTACAACGGCGAGAGTGGCGGCGAACCACGTCACGTATCCTCGCCAGACATCTTTGCCGAAGATTTCAGCGCAGGCGTCGACTTTCTCGGAACCTTGCCATACGTGGACAGGGAGCGGATCGGTGCCCTTGGTATCTGCGGTAGCGGAGGGTTCGCACTGAGCGCGGCTCAGGTAGATCCACGTATCAAAGCGGTTGCCACGGCGGCGATGTACGACATCAGCGGAGTTGTTCGCAACGGATGGGAAAATTCGCAGAGCGATCAGGGACGCCGGGACGTTATCCAATCGGTCGCTGCACAGCGTTGGGCAGACGTTGATGCAGGGGAGCCGGCTTTGACTCCCGTGTTTCCTGAAGAATTCAAGCCGGAGAAGCTCGACCCGATTACGGCCGAGTTTCACGAGTACTACGTCACGAATCGCGGGCGGCACCCGCGGTCCATCGGCGGTTTCACTGTCACCAGCAGCGCATCGCACATCAATTTTGGCCCGCTCGCTCACCTGCAGGACATCGCGCCGCGGCCCATCCTGCTGATCACTGGCGAACACGCACACTCCCGCTACTTCAGCGACACGGTGTACGAGCAAGCGACCGGGCCGAAGGAACTCGTTGTCGTTCCGGCGGCGCGCCATATCGACCTCTATGACCGAACGGAACTCATCCCGTTCAATGAGATCCAGACTTTTTTCACCGAAAGCCTTAAACAGGAAGGTTTACGGATACCGGCAGACAGCTCCGTCTAGACCGTCTGCTTCTGTGTTGGGCGCCGGCCACAGGGACTGGCACCCAACATAGAAGCAAATGCGCCTATCTCTACGGGCAAGTGGTTTCTCCTAGCCTAAAGGGCAAGAAGCCGCGCCGCGTCACCACCAGGAAGCGGTAGCGACGTAGCCTTACCTGTCGGACAGTGCTGGTTATCGTGTACGCCGTTAGCGAGTCCTTCTTGCCTCCTACGGAAAGACAGGATCGACATCACTTGGAGCGCGGCGGAAGCTCCCTTAAGGCACCCTGTGTCCAGCGGCCTGAATCAGCCCGTACCACTCTCCACGGGTCAACGGAATCTCCGAGCCTGCCGCCGCATCCACAATGCGCCCTGGCCTTGTAGTCCCGAGCACGACCTGGATCCCGGCCGGGTGGCGGGTAATCCAGGCGGTGGCGATGGCAGTCGGGGTAACCTTGTATTTCGCCGCCAACCGTTCGAGTTCTGCGTTGAGTTCAAAATGTTCCTTTGACGCAAAAAACACACCATCCTGGAAGCCCTTTTGAAAGGGAGACCATGCTTGCAGGGTGATCCTGTTGACGCGGGCGTAGTCAATGATGCCACCGCCATCGCGGGTGATTGAATCAGCCTCGACAGCCATGTTGGATGAAAGCCCTTGCGCGATGATGGTGGAGTGCGTGAGAGACAGCTGCACCTGGTTTGCCACGATTTGCTGAGTCACTGCGGTTTTGAGCAGATCAATCTGACGGGGTGTGTGGTTGGAGACCCCAAAGGCCCGGACCTTACCGCTGGTCTTCAAGTCGTCGAACGCGCGTGCAACCTCTTCAGGCTCTACTAGGGCGTCGGGCCGATGCAGCAGCAGCACATCAATGTAGTCGGTGCCAAGTGCTTCCAGCGACTCCTCCACGGAGGCAACGATGTGCTCGTATGAGGAATCGTAATGCCACTCGTCGGCAACAATGCCGGTTTTGGTCTGCAGGATGATCTGCTCACGCTCAGTTCCGCTCAACTTGAGGGCTGATGCGAACCGCCGCTCGCACATGTGCCGCTGACCTCCGTACAGGTCGGCGTGGTCGAAAAAGTTGATACCTGCCTCTCGCGCCGCCGTGTACAGGGCGCGAATTTCGTCATCTGAACTGTCCTTGATTCGCATCATGCCCGCAGCGAGGTTAGGCACCCGGATGTCTGTCGGGCCAAAGGGAACGGTGCGCAAGGTTCCTCCATAGATATTTTTAAAACGACGCTATAAGCGTCTCGGTGGCATTTTCAGTGGGGGTCCATAACCGCTGACTGCGGTCGTTATACAAAACAAACCACGGCCACAGAGGTCGCCACCAGAACACACCTGCACCGTAGCATGAAAGTAATCTCATATTGCAGGATTAATCTCTTGACGATGTCCCACAGTGCCGGATATTGTCGTTTTCGGACATTGTGTGATGCGCCCCATAATCCGAAGGGGAGCACGTGGGAGTCCTCGCCCCGGGAAGCCCTAGAGGCTCCGTTTCCCCCCTTTTTCTCGTGAGGTTCCACTCTGCGGGAGAAATAGGGCGGGCCGCCATTATTTGTTCCGCTCAAGGAGGAGAAGGTTCATGTCGAGGAAAAATCTCACGGCTGATCGGCCCAGTCAGACAGCATCCGCCGTTGCCTTGCCAACAACGGGAACGGCTCGCCCCAAAGCACGGGAGTCATCGGCTACGAAACGGCGCATCGGTTCCGTCGCCTGGTCATCATTGCCACCTCTTGTCTTTGTTGCCATCGTGCTGGCGTGGGCTGCAGCGGTAGAACTATTCAAAATTCCTGCCTATCTTCTTCCCGGACCAGTCGCCGTCTTCAAGCGGCTCTTCACTGACGCCGGCAGCCTTTGGGTACATACACAGTCCACTCTCGTCGTACTCGTGGTCGGTCTACTGCTCAGTATCGTCATCGGCATCCCACTCGGCTTGGTCATTGCGTTGTCTAAGACCGCTAAACAGCTGGTCTACCCACCGGTGATCGTGCTTCAACTCGTGCCTAAAATCGCTGTGGCACCGCTGCTTCTGGTGTGGCTCGGCTTCAGCCTTAACACAAAGGTTGCGCTGGTCGTCCTCATAACATTCTTCCCTTTGCTGATGGCCAGCATCAGTGGATTCAGGATTTTGGACGACAGGCTCCTATACCTGACACGGTCCATGGGGGCCACCCGGTGGCAAACCTTTTGGGCCCTTCGTTTTCCGGCGGCACTTCCGGTGATTTTCTCAGGCATCAAAACCTCCGCGACCATCGCAATCACCGGCGCACTTGTCGCGGAATTCCTTGGTTCAAACAGCGGCCTGGGTTACGCCCTGCTCCGGGCAAGCGGCGCGATGGATACCGAATACATGTTTGCCATCTTGGTGATCCTCACTGTCATCGGCGTGATCCTGAACTACGTCGTTGAGGCAGCCGAATGGCTGTTGACGCCGTGGCAGCGCCGCTCGGCGTAAAGGCGCGCGCGGCTTATTTACAGGGCGTCCACCGCTGGATCCGGCACTTCTCAACCCACCAATCGGTAAACGACATCTAGAGGAATCGTTATGCAAAGAAGCATCACCAAGTTGCTCACAGCCGCGATCGCTGCGGGAGCAATGCTGCTCTCCGGCTGCGCTGCCAGCCCTTCTGCCAGTGGTACGGGTGGTGAAAACTCGGTCCGCTTTCAAATGCACTGGTCGTGGTCAGCCTCGACCGCCGGCTTCGCTGTCGCCCAGGCTGATGGCCTGTATAAGGACGCCGGAATCGACGCGAAGATTGAGCAGGGCACCGGCTCTGGCACGGCAGTACAACTTGTGGCTAATGGCCAGGCAGACATCGGCATTGCGGACGCCGTCCCGATCAGCCAGCAGATTGAAAAAGGCGCCCCTCTGGTTATCGTTGCAACTGTGAACCAGGTGACCAACATCGCCATGCAGGTCCTTAACAAATCAGGGATCAACTCAGTCCAGGACCTTAAAGGCAAGACCGTCGCCGTTCCCCAGGGCAGCGCCCACGCTTTCCTGTTCCCCCTGTTCCTCGAGGCAAACGGGCTGTCCGAAAAGGATGTCACCATTTCGAACGTTCCCTTTGCCTCCATGCCCGCGGCGCTGCTCCAAGGCAACGTGGACGCGATCGTAGGCGGCCAGGACACGGCAGTATCGCTCGAACAGCAGCACGCAGATTTCAAGAACTTCCCGTTCGCTGACCACGGCGTCTCTCCGGTCGCCCATTCGATCTTCACGACCCAAAGCTTTGCCGAGAAGAACCCGGATGCAGTCAAGAAATTTGTGTCGGCAAGCCTCAAAGGCTGGGCGTCCGCGCGGGACAATCCCGAACACGCGGTGGCAGCCGTCAAACAGCTCCTGCCCGACTCCGTCGACGACACCGTACGAGCTGAGCTCACGTTCCTGCTCCCCTTGCTCTGCGCGGCGGACGCAAACGCCATCGGCCGCGCTGAACCAACCCACTGGCAGCAAAGCAATGACATCCTGACCAAAGCCAAGCTGCTCCCGGCTCCCCTGGACACCGCTAAGTCCGTCTCCTACGACTTCCTCCCTCCAGCCAGCGACCTGAAGAGCTGCAAGTAGTCTCCCAGCAGACCCGGGAGCATCACCAAGGGCTTGGGGGTCTGCTCAGGGTTCATGAGAGCAGATCAGCAACTCACAGTCTGACCCACCATGAACGGTGGAGATCCACAACGCGGATTTAGATCCGTCCTGCACGGATCGCGAAAGGCACACCAGTGAACGACACAGCAGTGCAGACACGGGCGGCAGGTCTGCCCATTTCAATAAAAGACGTCGCCAAGACCTTCACGAGCCCAGCGGGAAAGTCCTTCGAAGCGCTGCGGCCTGTTTCGATGGATATTAACCCTGGGGAGTTCATTTCGATCGTCGGCCCGTCCGGTTGCGGCAAGAGCACCCTCATGCTCATGGTTGCCGGCCTGCTGGAACGAACCGAAGGCGACATCCAAGTCGGTGGAACGTCAGTCAATAAGCCCTTCACTGACATAGGTATCGCCTTCCAGGACCACCTCCTGCTGGACTTCAGGACGGCAATGGAAAACGTCCTCATCCACGCAGACATCCGTGGGTTGGACAAAAAGGAACTGCGCTCTCGAGCCACCGAGCTGTTCAAACAACTCCACATCGAGAAAGCGATCGACAAATACCCGCGCCAACTCTCCGGCGGCATGCGTCAACGGGTGTCGCTCATTCGCACCATCGTTCACGAACCATCTGTGCTCCTGCTTGACGAACCATTCGGAGCACTGGATGCCCTTACCCGATTGCAGGTAAGAGCGGACCTCGAGGCACTATGGCTGCGCAACAAGCCCACCGTTCTTTTCATCACCCACAGCGTTGAAGAAGCTGTCGGTCTCTCCGACCGGATATTCGTTATGAGCCCCAGCCCAGGTGAAGTTGTAGACGAAATCGTGGTCGATCTCCCGCGTCCCCGCCCGCTCGCCCTCGTGGAATCCCCTGACTTCGGAACCTACGTCGATAGGATCTACACCCACTTTGAGCGCATGGGCGTCCTCCATGGGATCGAGATTCCGAAGCGGGGTAACGAGTAAAGGAGCTTCGAATTCGGCCCGGTACATCCGGTGCCCGGTACGGAAATCTGTCTTGCCTGGGCGCCTAGCACTAAAGCTAGGAGCACCTGACTAACTACAACTTGGGAAGAAGCAACATGAGTGCCTATACAGAGCGTCCAATTGAACGTCTGAAGGGGCGCCGGATCATTATCACTGGCGCAGCTTCTGGGATAGGAAAAAGTACCGCACAGCTGTTCGCTCGCGAGGGGGCGACGGTGGGGCTACTGGATCGCGACAAGGAGAAGCTCCAGGCAGCAGCCGAAGAAATCGGAGGCACGGCGTTTCCGGTAGATATAACCGATGAGGAAGCAGTTACAAGCGTAATCACCGAAGCTGCAGCCGCATTGAGCGGGATCGATGGGGTGGTAAATGCCGCAGGAGTGATGTTCCGAGGCCGTGCTGTGGATGTAACGGCACAGGATTGGCGCAAGGTGATCGACATCAACCTCACCGGCACCTACAACGTCCTGCGCGGCGCGATACCTTGGCTCTCGCAGGAAGCATCTTCAACCATTGTCACTATCGCCTCAGCGGCAGGCCTGCTCCCCAATGCCCCCGGATATAGCGCGTATGCCGCGTCCAAGGGGGGAGTGATTGCCCTAACGAAGGCTTTGGCAGCCGAGTTAGCACCTGCAGTACGAGTGAACACGGTTTGTCCGGGCATGGTCGACACAGCGATGGCTGACGGCTATAGGGGAAACGTCGGAAATTACGCCCTCAACCGACTTGCCGATCCGGTGGAAATCGCCCGGGCCATCCTCTTCCTTTCCACACCAGAATCTTCCTACATCACCGGCGCAGCCCTGGCAGCGGATGGTGGCAGGTCCTTCCACTAGAGAATCATCGACTTTAAGTGGTTCCCGTCCGAAAACCACGGCAAACGTCATCATCTCGCAACCTGCACGTAAGGAGTGTTACAGCAATGCGCGCAGCGGACTTACGCCGCCTCTTCACTATCCGCATCGCCGACCGCAACGAGTCGGGTGCCCAGGAGACCAGCGACCCAGCCATGACCCCCGCTTCCGTTTGTGGGTGCGGACTGAACCACCTAACCGGGACGATGAACCATCCGAACCTTCTACAGTGGTCGATGAGTATGTGGTGGCCTGTGGCGGCGAAGAAGTAAGGGTCCGCAGGTGGCGCCAATGTCCTCAGAAACCCCTACAAACCGGGGCATCAGGGGCTGGGCTCACCACGGGACCGGGCGGCTCTCGTGCCGACGGGGTTTGAGGGCCGAACTCCGTGCCGGCGGTTTCCTCGGGAAGGGCACTGGATGAAGCACGAGGAAGAATTATGGGAGTTCTTCTCATTCCAAGGTTGAGCCAGGCCCTGCCGAACTTAGGACTGTTCCCGCAATACTTTAGGCCGGCTAATGGTGGAAAGAGCCGGCGAGGAACGGAGTTCCCCTGCGCTTCTGGTTTGCCGCTGCGCGGCCCTGTCGATGGACACGGCAGGCCCGCGCGCACCCCACGTTTCCGAGTGAGGAGCCCTTTGCGGGCGTGCATAGCCGATGCAGCCCAAAGTGGCGCAGCCTGCGACACCATCGACAAGCGCTTCGTCTGGCAGCAGGATCGGAAGTCGCTCTGCTATGCCATGGAGGCACGCTTGGGTGCGCGCATCAGACAGATGTTCAATCCTCTACGGCGGCCCACAGCGCTGCCTTTAGTCGGTTTCGGGGCCGGTGCAGAAGGGGCAGTCGACGTTGTCGCCACTTCCGTCGCAAAATTGGCTTGTCGTGTCGAGCTGAGGGGGATTGTTCGGCAAGTCCTGTTCCAGGATCTTCACTTGATCTCTCCTTTCTGCCGCAAATAACACCAGTACTGCTGTAGGCCTGTGGCCAAGTTGGACTGCCGGGACCGAACGGTTGCGAGCACGCTCGGCCCCGGCAAGATTCGTTTGTTCCAGCCCAGCACTCGTACTCAGCTCAGAGGACGGGCGGATACGTGTGGAGAATTGCCTTACGGAAACGTGCTGTCGGTCGGTGCACCTGTTACCCGCACGCTTTGTTCTTCAAGAGCAACAAATATGCGAGGTTCTACTCCGTCGGCAGCCAACCAGAAGCCTGATTTGTCTTTCATGACTTCTTCGATGACTCCTCGCCGCCTGCCATTTCGTGCTGAGCAAACTTCGACGATTTCGCCTGGAGTGAGCTTCCAATTGGTGCCCGCCCAGTCCTCGTGGGTCTCTTTCCGACTCATCTTTTTCCTTGGAAATCAGTTGTGGCTGTCATGGTCCGGCATAAAGAACCCGACGGCATGATGGCTGTGTTTCCTCATGTGCCGCGGCTGACAGAACCAATTGGGAATGCGAGCTGCCGCAGCTTTGCCTGCTGGGGTTTGGTGTTGCTGCCTTAAGTTGCCTGTCGGCTGCAGAGGCTGGATGTCATTTGACCGTGTCCAGATACAGACCGGCGGCCCGGGCCCGTTGGATGGCGAGTTCGATGATGAGGTCGAGGTTGGGCGTTGGGACCTGGGCGAGTTCGGCGAGATCGAGGGGGACGCGGAACAGGGCATCGATTTCCATGGGTCGCCCGGCAAGCAGGTCTTGCGCGATGCTTTGGAGGTGACTTGATTTTGCCAGTTTGACGAGGCCCTCGTCGGAGTTGCCTGGGTCGCATCCGAGGGCTCGGGCAATGGCTGAGCCTTCATCTGCCATTGCCTTGGCGGTGCCCGCCATGGCCGGCTTGTTCAGGACGTCCTTCATTGGGGAGGCGGTAAGGACGGCAAGGGAGCCGCCTATGAGGTTCATGCTCAGTTTGGTCCATATGACATCACGGATTCTTGGCGTGATGCTCACTTCCAGACCGGTCGGGTTCAAAAGTGATGGCAACGCGTCCAGCTTGGGATCTGCCTTGCCGTCGGGACGCCCGATAATCAGGCGGTTGACGGGATTCTCTGCACGGATCACCCCGGGAGCGGTGACGGTGCATGCGGTGTAGGCGACGACGCCGACTGCGCGTTCGGGGCCGATGCGGTCCCAGAGGGAGTGGTCGGGGTCCAGCCGCCGGAGCTGGGTGCCGTCGAGGTCGCCCCCGTGGGCGTGGAAGTACCACCAGGGGATGCCGTTCCCGACGAACAGCACGAGGGTATCCTCATGCAGCAGGGATTTGATGCCTTCAACGATGTTTGGCAGGGCGGGGGCTTTGACCGTGACGATGACGATGTCCTGCGGGCCAAGGTCAGCCGGCTGGTCGGTGGCAACAGGATGCGAAATAAGGGTCTCTTCCCGTGTTTCGACACGCAACCCGTTCTGCCGGATGGCGGCCAGCTGCTCACCGCGAGCGATGAGTGACACGTCGGCTTCCGTCGTGGCGAGGCGGCCGGCGATGTGGCCGCCAACCGCTCCCGCACCATACACGCAGATTTTCATGTTTTCCGCTCCGGGGTCTCTCGATTACGCGAACTGCTGACGCTTTTGCGCGGCCGCTGCGCTGAGGAATGTGATGTCGTTGCCGGTGGATACGTAGCCTGCACCGAGTTCGATGTACTGGCGGATGAGGTCCGGCCATCCGCCAAGGCCCCCGATTCCTATCGAGACGCCGTTGGCCTGGCAGGCTTTAATGACCCGTAGGTAGGCGTCGTGGACTTTGGGGTGGTCCATTTGGCCGGCGATCCCGAGCACGACGCTGAGGTCGTTGGCTCCGACGAGGATCATGTCGAGCCCGTCGACGGCGGCGATTTCTTCAACTGCGTCGAGTCCTGTTTGGGATTCGATCATCGCAACGACCATGGAGGCTTGGTCGAGTGCTTGGACGACCTGGGCGGGCGGGTAGGTGCGGTAGTTCAGCTGGGGTGCAGCGCCGGCGAGGGAGCGTTCTCCGAGGGGCGCGTGTTTGACCGCGCGGACGAGGGCGCGTGCCTGCTCGGCCGATTCCACGTCGGGCACGATAATGCCCATGGCGCCGGAGTCCATGACCCTTGCAATGAAGGCTGGGTCCAGGCCGGGGACGCGGACCAGGGGAGTGACACCAAGGTGGTTGCAGGCCATGCAGATTTGCCCTGCGGCTTCCAGGGAGAAGCTGCTGTGCTCCATATCGATGTAGACGGAATCGAAGCCTGCAGTGTGAGCGATAGAGGCGATATCCACCGTCCGGACCAGACGAACGGTCATGGAGTATACGGTTTCACCCTTAGCCAGTTTTTCCTTTGCGTGGTTGCGCAGTACGGGTGCTTCTTTGTTCATGTTCTGTCGTCTCCTGATCGACTCGGGGTTGTCAGCCGAAAAGTGCCGGCAGTGTCTGTGCCTCGTCTTCGAAGCCATATTCGGATTTGATTTCCAGGTATTCCTCGAGTCCGAACCTGCCCATGGAGCGGCCGATGCCGGACTGTTTGTATCCGCCCATAGGGGTGTATGAGTCCGTGGGCGCACCGTTGTAGCTCACCCTTCCGGCACGAAGGCCGTTGGCGATACGGCGGGCGTTGGCCTCGTCTTCGCCGAAGACATAGCCGCCGAGTCCGTAGGGGGAATCGTTGGCGATACGGAGGGCGTTGTCCTGATCCTTGTAGGGAATGACGGCCAGGACGGGTCCGAAGATTTCCTCGCGGGCGATGGTCATTTCCGGTGTGACATTGGTAAACACAGTGGGCTGGATGAAGTAGCCCTGGTCCAGGCCTTCGGGCCGCTCGAGTCCACCTGTGACGAGTCGGGCTCCTTCGTTGATTCCGCTTTGAATCAGATCCCGGATGGATTTGTACTGCGCGGCGCTGACGACCGGGCCCATCGTCGTGGTGGGGTCCAACGGGTCGCCGAGGCGGAAGCGTTGTACTTCGTCAACGAGGAACGGGACGACTTGGTCAATCTGGTCTTCGTGGACCAGCATACGGGTGGGGGCGTGGCAGGACTGGCCTGCGTTGAAGAAGGCGCGTTGAATATTCCAGCGGGCGGCCTTTTCGAGATCGGCGTCGGGGAGGACGATGTTGGCGGACTTTCCGCCGAGTTCGAGGCTGACACGCTTGACGGTTTCCGCTGCGGCAGCTCCTACCTGCTGGCCGGCGCCGGTGGACCCGGTGAAGGAAATCATGTCCACCCCGGGGTGGCGGGACAGTGCGTCACCCACCTCGCGGCCGGTGCCGTTGACGAGGTTGAAAACACCTGCCGGGACCTTAGCTTCGTGCAGTACCTGGGCCAGGAGCGCGCCGCTGGCGGCAGAGTTGATGCTGGGCTTGGCAACGATCGTGCAGCCCGCGGCGAGGGCGTAGATGAGTTTGATGACGCCGGTTTGGATCGGCCAATTCCAGGGGGAGATCAGTGCGCAGACGCCGATGGGTTCCCGGCGGACGATGGCATTGCCAATGTGTGTCTCGAAGGAGTATTGCGCCAGAATCTCGCGGGCGACGCGCATGTGCTGAGCCGGTCCGGTGACTTGTGCCCGGTTGGCGACCGGGATGCCTTCTTCGCGGGCGATCAGTTCAGAGAACTCTTCAATGCGGGCTTCGTAGGCATCGATGATCCGGCCGATCAGGGCGATGCGTTCCTCAACGGTCGTGGTGGAGAACGTCTCGAATGCCTTCCGGGCCGCCGCCACGGCCCGATCAACGTCCGCAGCGGTTCCCAAAGTGACATGGGCGAAGGGCTCCTCGCGGGTGGGATCGATGAGCTCCACAACCCGGGAGCCGGCCGGTTCGGTCCATTGGCCATCGATATAGAGGTGCGGGTACTGCTTCATGAGCGCGATCTCCTCGGGCTGCGTCGTACGAATCGTATGGGTTAGCTGCTGTGCGTGTAGCCGCCGTCGCAGGCGATAGTTTGGCCGGTAATGAAAGCGGAGGCTTGTGAAGCCAGGAAGAGCATGATGCCGACCAGATCCGTGGGAACCATGCCGCGGGGAATGCACTGCAGGGATGCTGCGCGCTCCCGGACTGCAACGGTCGGGTTGACTGCGCGTTCGACCTCTGTGGCAACGCTGCCGGGCCGAATGCAATTTACCGTGATGCCGTAGCTACCCAGCTCGCGGGCCAGGGAGTTGGTCATGCCAATCACTGCCGATTTGGAGGTGACGTAGTGGAGGTAGTTGACAGTGCCGCGGGTGACCGCGTCGGAGGAGACGTTGATGATGCGGCCAAAGCCCGCCTTGCGCATGTGCTCAGCAACCCCGCGTGCGCACAGGTAGGTACCTGTGATGTTGACCTTCAAGACGTTTTCCCACTGTGCGACGGGAATTTGGTCGAACGGTACCTTTTCGAGGGTTGCGAAGATCGAGGCGTTGTTGATCAGCACATCGATCCGGCCCCAGGTGTTGATAACGGTGTCGACCATGGCATTGACGGAGGATTCATCTGCCACGTTGACCTTGATGGCCAGCCCCGTGCCCCCAGCGTCGTGAATTTCCTTGGCCACTGATTCGGCCTTGTTGATGTCGAGGTCGGCGACTACGGCCAGTGCTCCAGCCGCCGCGAACTGACGGGCCAGTTCCCGCCCGATGCCTTGCGCGGCGCCGGTGACGATCACCACGCGCCCCTCTACGCTGAAGTCCCGTGCAGAAGCCGGCACGCCGGAGTCATGGGGGGTGTGAGTCTGGGGTGTCGTCGTCATAGTCGATCCTTGTGGCTTCGTCGTCATGATGGTCGTGGCAGGGGTGGCGGGGCTGATCTTTTCCAGTTCAGCCACCGCCTAGTGCGCCGAATTTCTCGGGGGCACTGCAAAATAGTCTCTATCAAAGATATCCCGTCATGTGGGATTCGGTCAAGCATTGATTTCTTTGAACCTGCCGGATATGGACGCCGGAGTAGGTGGCTTTATGCCCGAAATCCCGTCATGTTGATTCAGTCAAGTCGACCAGGTCCGCTATGTCC
>NZ_JWTB01000048.1 GCF_000813845.1 Pseudarthrobacter phenanthrenivorans | reverse complement strand
TGCGCACCCGCCGTCGAACGCTTGCCTTCTAGACCTCTTCTACGGAGCTGGGCTCTGCGCGGGACAGATCGATACCCAGTTCCTCCGCAGCCGTGAAGACTGCGTCATCAGAGTCACGCATTTCAATCGTGGTTCCGTCCGTGGAAAGAACTTCCACGTTCAGGCACAGCGACTGCATTTCCTTGATCAAGACCTTGAAGGATTCGGGAACGCCCGGCTCGGGGATGTTCTCGCCCTTGACGATCGCTTCGTAGACCTTCACACGACCGTGGATGTCGTCAGACTTGATCGTGAGGAGTTCCTGGAGCGTGTAGGCGGCGCCGTAAGCTTCGAGCGCCCACACTTCCATTTCACCGAAGCGCTGGCCACCGAACTGTGCCTTACCACCCAGCGGCTGCTGCGTGATCATGGAGTACGGACCGGTGGAGCGTGCGTGGATCTTGTCGTCCACCAGGTGGTGGAGCTTCAGGATGTACATGTAGCCGACCGAGATCGGATCCGGGAACGGCTCGCCGGAGCGGCCGTCAAACAGGCGGGTCTTGCCGGAGGAGTTGATCAGGCGGTCGCCGTCGCGGGTCACGTTGGTGGAGTCGAGCAGGCCCGTGATTTCCTCTTCGCGGGCGCCGTCGAACACCGGCGTGGCAACAGTGGTGGGACCACTCTCGCGCGGCAGGTTCGGCAGCTGCTTGACCCACTCGGGCTCGCCTTCGATCTTCCAACCGGTCTTGGCAACCCAGCCGAGGTGCGTTTCGAGCACCTGGCCCACGTTCATACGGCCCGGAACACCCAGCGGGTTCAGGACGATGTCAACGGGGGTGCCGTCGGCAAGGAAGGGCATGTCCTCAACGGGGAGGATCTTGGAGATAACACCCTTGTTGCCGTGGCGGCCGGCGAGCTTGTCGCCGTCGGTGATCTTGCGCTTGGCAGCCACGTAGACGCGGACCAGCTGGTTCACGCCCGGGGGCAGCTCGTCGTCGTTGTCGCGGTCGAAGACGCGGACGCCGATGACGGTGCCGGACTCGCCGTGGGGCACCTTCAGCGAGGTGTCGCGCACTTCGCGGGACTTCTCGCCGAAGATGGCGCGCAGCAGGCGCTCTTCCGGGGTCAGTTCGGTTTCACCCTTCGGGGTGACCTTTCCGACCAGAATGTCGCCGGCTTCAACCTCGGCACCGATGTGGATGATGCCGCGCTCGTCCAGGCCTGCCAGGACTTCCTCGGACACGTTGGGGATGTCACGGGTGATTTCCTCGGCACCAAGCTTGGTGTCGCGGGCATCGATCTCGTGTTCCTCGATGTGGATGGAGGAAAGGACGTCCTCGGCAACGATGCGCTGCGAGAGGATGATGGCGTCCTCGAAGTTGTGGCCTTCCCAGGACATGAATGCCACGAGCAGGTTCTTGCCCAGTGCCAGTTCACCCTGGTCCGTTGCCGGGCCGTCGGCGATGATGCCGCCAACTTCCAGGCGCTGGCCTTCGTTCACCAGGACGCGGTGGTTGTAGCAGTTGCCCTGGTTGGAGCGGGCGAACTTGTTGATGCGGTAGTTGGTCTCGGTGCCGTCGTCGTTGAGCATGATGACGAGTTCGGCCGAAACCTCGGTGACCACACCGGCCTTCTTGGCGATGACGACGTCGCCGGCGTCAACGGCTGCGGCACGTTCCATGCCGGTGCCCACGAACGGGGCCTCGGAACGGACCAGCGGCACGGCCTGGCGCTGCATGTTGGCACCCATGAGTGCGCGGTTGGCGTCGTCGTGCTCGAGGAACGGGATCAGGGCCGTTGCCACGGACACCATCTGGCGCGGGGAAACGTCCATGAACTCAACGTCCTCGGCCGGAACCAGGACGGGCTCGCCTCCACCACCACGGGCACGGACCAGGACGGTCGCCTCGGCGAAGCGGTTGTTCTCATCCAGCGGCGCGTTGGCCTGGGCGATCAGCACCTCAGCTTCGTCATCGGCCGTCAGGTACTGGACGTCGTCGGACACGACGCCGTCCTTGACCAGGCGGTACGGGGTCTCGATGAAGCCGAACGGGTTGATGCGTCCGTAGGATGCCAGCGAACCGATCAGGCCAATGTTCGGGCCTTCAGGGGTTTCGATGGGGCACATACGTCCGTAGTGGGACGGGTGCACGTCACGGACTTCCATGCCGGCGCGGTCACGGGACAGACCACCCGGGCCAAGGGCCGACAGGCGGCGCTTGTGGGTCAGGCCCGACAGCGGGTTGTTCTGGTCCATGAACTGCGACAGCTGGGAAGTTCCGAAGAACTCCTTGATGGCGGCGACCACGGGGCGGATGTTGATCAGGGTCTGCGGCGTGATGGCCTCGACGTCCTGGGTGGTCATACGCTCGCGGACAACGCGCTCCATGCGGGACAGGCCGGTGCGGACCTGGTTCTCGATGAGCTCGCCGACGGCGCGGATGCGGCGGTTGCCGAAGTGGTCGATGTCGTCGATTTCGACGCGCAGGTCCACTTCCTGGCCGTCGCGGGTGCCCTTGATGGTCTTCTCGCCGGCGTGCAGCGCGACGAGGAACTTGATCATTGCAACGATGTCTTCAACGTGCAGGACGGAGGCTTCCTTGTCGCCAAGGGAGCGGTCGATGCCCAGCTTGCGGTTGATCTTGTAGCGGCCAACCTTGGCCAGATCGTAACGCTTGGAGTTAAAGTACAGGTTGTCCAGAAGGGAATGGGCAGCCTCGACGGTGGGCGGCTCGCCCGGACGCAGCTTGCGGTAGATGTCCAGCAGGGCGTCTTCGCGGGTTTCGGTGGCGTCCTTCTCCAGGGTTGCCCGCATGGAGTCGTACTGGCCGAACTCTTCGAGGATCTGGCCTTCGGTCCAGCCAAGGGCCTTCAGCAGCACGGTGACGGACTGCTTGCGCTTGCGGTCGAGGCGCACACCGACCTGGTCGCGCTTGTCGATCTCGAGCTCGAACCATGCACCGCGGGACGGGATGATCTTGGCGGTGAAGATGTCCTTGTCGCTGGTCTTGTCAGCGGCGCGCTCGAAGTAGGCGCCCGGGGAACGGACCAGCTGGGAGACGACGACACGCTCGGTGCCGTTGACGACGAAGGTGCCCTTCTCGGTCATCAGCGGGAAGTCACCCATGAACACGGTCTGCTGCTTGATTTCGCCCGTGTTGTTGTTCATGAACTCGGCCTTGACGTACAGCGGAGCGGAGTACGTGGCGTCCCGGTCCTTGCACTCGGCCATGGTGTACTTGGGGTCAGCGAACTCCGGATCGGAGAAGCTCAGGGACATGGTGCCCTGGAAGTCCTCGATCGGGGAGATCTCTTCGAAGATGTCCGACAGGCCGGACGTGGTGGCGACGCTGAGATCGTTTTCTTCGACAGCCTTTGCCACGCGTGCCTGCCAGCGCTCATTGCCGACCAGCCAGTCAAAGCTGTCCGTCTGCAGGGCAAGCAGATTCGGAACGTCAAGGGGTTCGTGAATCTTTGCGAATGAGAGCCGGCGAGTGGCACCATCAGTGCTGTCGGCAGTGTTAGCGGTTTCGTTATTAGAGGTGCTCGAGGCGACCAAGAGGGATCCTTCCACAGACCTTCAGGCGTTTTCAGATCTCCCCCGCTGTGCACCCTGCGGAGTGACTCCGCAGCGCTACCATCCGGTTCCGCTATATGACCCGGGACCTGGACCGGCTATGCTGTGACCGTTGTTAGGGCACGTTGATTGCCAGCTGCCAGGCGAAGCCCACCGCTATATGAAGGCTGAAGGTAAACAGGGAAGACGCAAATATCTACGATACGGCAAAATATCCTACGTGTCTACCCCACATCCCGCCGGATTGCAAGCACTGTTTTTGACTGCCTGCGTGGGCATCCCGGCACTCCCCTGCTCGGCACCTAGAGCCGAAGCGTCACCCCTTCGGCCGTGCAGGCAGCCGAGTTAGCAAAGACGGCGTCGCGTACCGCGTCCTGGGACTCCTTCGCAGGCTTGCCGCCGGTCCCGGCCGCCGAGGAGTGGTCGATGGCCAGCAGGCCCAGCGAGGCAAACAGTCCCCGAAGATCGCCGGAAACCCTGTCCTTGGCGTCCTGGGCCTTGAGGTACACGTCCTCGTAACCATTGGAATCGGTGGGTGGAACAGCGGCGTAATCGACCAAGAGCTTGTTGAAGAGTTCACAGGCCTCCCGGGTTGCCATGCCGCCCCCGGCCGCGGAGCTGGGGCTGTCCGCTGCACGGGCCTGGGCGCTGTCACGTGCCTGGGCAGTTGCAGGCTGGGCAGTTGCAGCTGGGGCAGTGGCTGGGACCGTTGCCTGGGCAGACTCCGCCGGAGCCGGAGTGGAGACCGAACAACCGGAAAGCGCGCAACCCGCCAATGCGGCCAGGGCAGCGATGGACGCCGCGGACACTGGATTCTTCATGGTTGTCACTCCGTCCGTTCCGGCTTTTCGGACCCGGTTGTCCCCCTGCAAAGCATCCCCCCTGCAAAGCCTCGCCGTCCACCCTACGCAAGCCGCCGCCGACGTGCACACCGCGCCCATGGGGACCTCTCCCCCGCAGGCTGCACGTGGGGGGAAAATACAGGAATGCACATAGGCGTTCCGGCGTTTGAATAGATGGGTGACCAGGCTCACGATAGCCTTGGTGGCTTACACCGGAACCGGATTGAAAGTGGTAACCATGGCCAACTCTCCTGACAGCAATGACGTTGTCATCCTTGGGGCAGCGCGGACTCCGCAGGGCCGGATCAACGGCCAGTTGTCCAGTCTCACTGCCGTGGACCTGGGTGCCCACGCCATCAGGGCCGCCCTGGACGGCAGTGGCGTCGACGCCGCCGACGTTGAGGCCGTGATCATGGGCCAGGTGCTGCAGGCAGGTGCCGGGCAGAACCCTGCGCGGCAAAGCGCCATCGGCGCCGGCATCGGCTGGAATGTCCCCGCCGTGACCGTGAACAAGGTGTGCCTCTCCGGCCTGACCGCCGTGATTGACGCGGCCCGCATGATCCGTGCCGGCGAAGCTGCCGTGGTGGTGGCCGGCGGCCAGGAGTCGATGAGCCGGGCACCGCACCTGCTCCCGGGATCACGCCAGGGCTGGACGTATGGCTCCATCCAGGCGTTGGACGCTGCGGCGCACGACGGCCTGACCGATGCCTTTGATGGACAGTCCATGGGCCTGTCCACCGAAACCCGGAACCTGACGCTGGGCATCGACCGTACCTCACAGGACAACGTGGCCGCGCAGTCGCACCAGCGGGCGGCGCTGGCGGCAAAGAACGGAACGTTCGACGGCGAGATCGCACCCATCAGCGTCAAGCAGCGCAAGGGCGATCCCCTGGTGGTGGCGGCCGATGAGGGCGTCCGGCCCAATACCTCGATTGAGTCGCTGGCTGGGCTGCGGGCGGCGTTCGTGACCGACGGCACCATCACTGCCGGCAACTCCTCTCCCCTTTCCGACGGCGCCGCTGCGCTGGTGCTCGCCTCCCGCGCCTATGCCGAGGAGCACGGGCTGGACTATCTGGCAGTGGTTGGAAAGCCCGGGCAGGTGGCCGGGCCGGACAACTCCCTGCATTCCCAGCCGTCCAACGCGATCATGAACGCCCTCGGCAAGGCTGGCTGGAGCACCGCCGACCTTGACTTCATCGAGATCAACGAGGCTTTCGGGTCGGTGGCCGTGCAGTCCCTGAAGGACCTGGACTACCCGCTGGAGAAATGCAACATCCACGGCGGGGCCATTGCCCTGGGACACCCGATCGGGGCGTCGGGCGCACGCCTTGCCGCGCATGCCGCGCACGAGTTGAAGCGGCGCGGGACCGGCAAGGCCGCGGTCTCCCTGTGTGGCGGGGGCGGGCAGGGCGAAGCCCTCCTGCTGTACCGCGACTGATGGCGGCCGAAACCGGAAACGGAAGGGACGGCGTCGGGCGGGAGCGATTCCTGGCCGACGCCGCGGCCCGCGGGCTTCAGGTGGAGGTGGTGGAACGCCCTGCCGCGAAGAGCCTCGAGGAAGCAGCGGGGATCCTGGGAATCGCCCCGGCGGACATCGTGAAGTCCCTGGTGGTCAAGCACAAGGACGGCACGTTCCTGTTCGCCTTGATCCCGGGCGACCGGCAGATCTCTTGGCCCAAACTCCGGGCCCTGGTGGGCGTAAACAAACTCTCTCTGCCTCCGGCCGACGTGGCCCTGGAGGCCACCGGCTACGAGCGGGGCACCATCACCCCGCTGGGGAGCACCGGCTCCTGGCCGGTCTATGCGGATGCCACCATCACCGGGCGCCGGATCTCCATGGGCGCCGGTGCCCACGGCTACAGTGCGTTCGTTGACGCCGATGCCCTGACCGAAGCCCTGGACGCGGTGGTGGCTGATATCAGCGACCCGACCGGGTAGGCAGTTGGCTTAAAGCAGGAAACCCCGCCCACCGGAGTGGACGGGGTTTCCCGGGAAAAGGCGTTGTTACTTGAGGGTAACGGTAGCGCCTGCAGCCTCGAGCTGCTCCTTGGCCTTCTCGGCAGCTTCCTTGTTGGCGCCTTCGAGGACAGCCTTGGGGGCACCGTCAACCAGGTCCTTGGCTTCCTTGAGGCCGAGGGAGGTGATGGCGCGAACTTCCTTGATGACTGCGATCTTCTTGTCGCCGGCAGCTTCGAGGATGACGTCGAAGTCAGTCTTCTCTTCAGCCTCTTCAGCAGCGCCACCGGCAGCGGGGCCGGCAACAGCTACAGCAGCAGCGGTAACTTCGAAGGTCTCTTCGAAGAGCTTGACGAACTCGGAGAGCTCGATGATGGTCAGTTCCTTGAAAGCTTCAATGAGCTCTTCGTTGCTGAGCTTCGCCATGGTAGGCGTCCTTCCTGTTGTGGTGTCCGTACGGCGCGGGGCCGTACCGGAACCGAAGTCTGGTGGGGGTAAGAGAATTAGTTCTCTTCGGCAGCGGGAGCTTCAGCGGCAGCTTCAGCTTCAGCGGCAGGGGCTTCTTCAGCGGCGGGCGCTTCGGCAGCTGCCGGTGCACCGTTCTCTTCTTCAAGCTTGAGGCGCAGTGCGTCGATGATGCGTGCAGCAGCGGCGGCAGGTGCCTTGAGGACGCCTGCAACCTTGGCGAGCTGCAGCTCACGGGACTCGAGGGCAGCCAGTGCGGCAACCTCGGTGGCGTCCAGCGCCTTGCCCTCGAAGTAACCGGTCTTGATGACCAGCTGCTTGTTGGCCTTGGCAAAATCCGTCAGGCTCTTGGCAGCGGCAACTGCGTCACCCTTGATGAACGCGATTGCAGTGGGGCCGGCAAGCTGGCCGTCGAATGCTTCGACGCCGGCTTCCTTGGCTGCAATGGCGGTCAGGGTGTTCTTGACGACCGCGAACTTGGTGTCCTGGCCGAGAGAAACACGCAGCTGCTTGAGCTGTGCAACGGTGAGCCCGCGGTATTCGGTCAGGACAGCGGCGTTCGATTCCTTGAAATCGTTAGTGATCTCAGCTACTGCTGAAACCTTGGTAGGCGTTGCCATAACCCTCCTTCCGGGGATAGTGCCGGTATTCGACGGTCCCCGCTCAAGAGAGCTAAAACTAAAAACGCCCCGCGCAGATGCACGGGGCTTGGCTCAACACGGTTCAACCGCGGAGCTTTGCTTCGTTCACCTGCGCCGGCCGCCCTGCGTTGAGGGTCCTTCGTCCGGAAAGCCACTGTGGTCCCCGGAGCACAACTGCAGAGTTGAGCCATGTTCAGGAGAGTGGATTTCCAACAACCGACGGTCTTTGGTAGTTCAAGCTTACGGGAGGCTTTGCCCGTCCGCCAAATCGGGCCCCGGCCGGCGGCCTCAGCTGGTGCTGGTATGCAGCGTGGGAAGCTCCTTCTGCCAAATCCCGGTGACCCCGGCGGTCTGGAATCCGAGCTGCCTGTTGACCGTCAGGAGGTACCGGTTTTCCGGCGCGTTCCACGTATAGATGATCCGCGCGTCCGGGAACTGCTCGCTGAGCCGGACCATGTTGGCCACCTTGATCAGCAGCCCCAGCTTGTTGCCCCGGTGCTCCTGCAGGACCAGGGTGTCGTCCTGGAAGACGACGTCGGCGCGGTGCGCCAGCACGGTGATGGTCGTCAGCCCCACCAGCGAACCGGAGGCGATGTGCTCGACGGCGGTGACCACGGTCCTGCGGCCTTGCGCGATGGCGACGTCTTCGGCCTCCCGGAGGATGCCGCCGTCGAACACCATGAACTGCTCGATGGGCGGATCCAGTGACGGATCGACGTCAGCGCCCGCCTGGTTTTCCAGGACCGCCACGGCCTCCAGCCAGCGGTCCGGGCAGCGGTCCGTCCAGTGGTGGAGCCGGTACCGGCCGTTGTTGGCCTCCTCCGCTTCAGCCTGGAGGTCGGCCACCAGTTTGGTGTCCAGGGGCAGGAGGCAGGAGCTGAACTGTTCGATGTGCTGGAGCGTGTATCCGGTCTTCTGGGCGAACTCAACTTCGCGGCTCTCCAGCGGCACGAATCCCTGGCCGGAGCCGGGCACCAGCTGCGCCTGTTCAAATTCATGCAGCGACGCACCGGGATGGTTCGTATCCACCAGGATCATGCTCCGGCCTTCACCGCGGGCCAGCTGTTCGGCGGCCTCGAGCAGCCGCCGCCCCACGCCCTGGCGCTGGAACTCGGGCAGGATGTCCAGCGTGAGCTCGGCGAGGTCCAGGTGGTCCGTCAGGGGCAGCGCAATGTCCACCGTTCCGATGATTTCGCCGTCCACCTTGGCCACCAGGATGAGCTGCCGTTCATAGGGGTCCGCGAATTCGAGGAGCTTTTCCATCGGGCCATAAGCGAGGTCGTCACTGCCCCACGTGGCCATGCGGACTTTGCGGCCCACTTCGACGGCGGCGAGGAAGTCCGCTGCGTCGGGGGTGTCCAGTGAGTCGGGGATCCATAGCTGCTCGATCTTCACGTCTTTTGCCATACGGGGCATCATCCCAGCCGTTTCTGCCACTCACCTTCATAGCCAGCGGGCTTGAATCCAAGTGCGGTATTTATCGCCAGCATATGCTGGTTTTCGCTGGCGTTCCATGTCAGGACCGAGCGCGCGGCGGGCCACTTTTCCGATACCCGGCGCAGGTTGGCTGTCTTCACCAACATGCCCAGGCGGTGGCCGCGGTGTTCGGCTGCCACCAGCGTGTCCTGCTGGATGACCGATTCGGGCACTTGCGCGCGCCAGGTAAGGACGGTGTAGGCGGCCAGCTCACCCGTGGCGCGGTGCAGGGCGGCGGCCACCGATGACTCGACTCCGCCGCAGACCAGTTCCTGCTCGTCCCCACGGACCCGTCCGGCGTCCCAGTCCTCACGCTCCCAGTCCATGCCGGCGGTGGGCGCGTCCGTACTCATCCTCACCCTCAGGGCTGCGTAGCCTGCAAGAAGGCCGTCCGGGCAGTAGGCGTCCCATGCCGTCAGGACGTAGTCCCCGGCGTACCGGCACGCATCGGCCTCCAGCCGCTCCAGCAATTGGCCGGGCACGGGCAGCGTGAGCCGGCTGGAGCGTTCCACCTGCTCAAGCTCATATCCGTGGGCCAAGGCAAACGCAGTTGCCGGATCGTCCGCAGGCAGCGCCCCCGCCCCGGACTTCGCGGCAACCATGCGGGTTCCTGGCGGGACGGCGTCGAGGGGCAGTTCATGGAAGCCATCAAGCGACGTACGACCATGCTTCCTGGCCACGGCTTCCGCCTGATCCAGCAGCGCCCGCCCCACTCCCCTTCGCCGCCAGCGCGGGTCCACCAGGATGTCGATCCCGGCCGTGGCACGGTTCTCGCGCAGGGGCAGCGTGACCGAACACAGTCCCACTGCTTCCAGGCCGGCCCTGGCAAGGAACAACTGCCGTTCCTCGTATCGGTTGCCGTGCCAGTATTCCAGCGCCTCGGCCAGTGTGGGGCACCGCTCCAGGCTCCCCCACACAGCCATTGCGTGGGCCTCCTGCATGGCCTGGCACGCAAAGAAGTCCGCAAACGGCCCAGCGGCCGGACCTGATCCGTCCCGACCGGCGTAGACGCCCCGCGGTGGAACGCCGACGGCGGCTATCACCACATCAGGATGCGGCCGGGCGGGCAGGGGGCCGGTTGGCACGGGCTGGTCCATGGGGCCAGCTTAGGCACAGTGTGCGGGCACAAAAGAAGACCGCCCCCGGCGCATAAGCGTCGGGGGCGGTCTTGGGTCGCTCCGGAATCAATCCGGGCAGGAACACCTAGCGGGGACTACGCCTCGGTGAGCACCTTGGTGACGTTGGGGTCAACGGAGATGCCCGGGCCGAACGTGGTGGCCACGGTGGCCTTCTGGATGTAGCGGCCCTTTGCTGCGGACGGCTTGAGGCGCAGGACCTCTTCCAGGGCGGCGGCGTAGTTCTCGGCCAGCTTCACGGCGTCGAAGGAAACCTTGCCGATGATGAAGTGCAGGTTGGAGTGCTTGTCGACGCGGAAGTCGATCTTTCCACCCTTGATGTCGTTGACGGCCTTGGTGACGTCGGGGGTCACGGTGCCCGTCTTCGGGTTCGGCATCAGGTTACGCGGGCCCAGGACCTTACCGAGGCGGCCAACCTTGCCCATGAGGTCAGGGGTGGCAACGGCGGCGTCGAAGTCGGTCCAGCCGCCGGCGATCTTCTCGATCAGGTCGTCGGAACCAACGAAGTCGGCGCCGGCTGCGATAGCGGCTTCAGCCTTGTCACCCGTGGCGAAGACCAGGACGCGGGCAGTCTTACCGGTGCCGTGGGGCAGGTTGACGGTGCCGCGGACCATCTGGTCAGCCTTGCGGGGGTCGACGCCGAGGCGGAATGCGACCTCAACGGTGGCGTCGAACTTGGACGGGTTGGTGTCCTTGGCCAGCGTTACTGCCTCGAACGGTGCGTAGTGCTTGGTTGCATCGATCTTGGCGGCTGCTGCCTCATATGCTTTGCTGCGCTTTGCCATGCTGCTTATTTCTCCTTGTGCAGTTGTGGTCTGCGGACCGCGCTGGGCCCTGCCACAGTCGGCGACCCGGTTCGTTATCCGGCCCGGATGGCCAACATTTCAGTTTTTTGGTGCCGGTATCCCGGCGGTGCGGCCCGTCGTCGTCAATTGCCCTGACGCCGGACAGCGGTGGGGGTGGTTAGCCCTCGACGGTGATACCCATGGAGCGGGCGGTGCCGGCGATGATCTTGGCTGCGCCTTCGAGGCTGGTGGCGTTGAGGTCTTCCATCTTCGTGGAGGCGATCTCGTTGACCTGGGCCTGGGTCAGCTTGGCAACCTTGACGGTGTGCGGTGTGGATGAACCCTTGGCAACGCCTGCAGCCTTCTTGATGAGCTCTGCAGCCGGCGGGGTCTTGGTGATGAACGTGAAGGAACGGTCCTCGTAGACCGTGATTTCCACGGGGATGACGTTTCCGCGCTGGGCTTCCGTCGCAGCGTTGTACGCCTTGCAGAATTCCATGATGTTGACACCGTGCTGGCCAAGCGCAGGACCGATCGGCGGGGCCGGGTTGGCGGCACCTGCCTGGATCTGCAGCTTGATGAGGCCGGTGACCTTCTTCTTGGGAGCCAATGTAGGGTCCTTCTCTCAATAACGTCCTGGGGCACAGGAGCGTGCCTCAGGTTTTTGGCCGCCATGGCGAGGCGGCCGGCCGTTCCGGTGCCGCTAAGCGGGCGGCGCCGGGACGAAATCTTGGGTTGTCAGATCTTGGTGACCTGGTTGAACGCCAGGGTGACGGGCGTTTCGCGCTCGAAGATGGAGACCAGCACCACGAGGGTCTGGGACTCGGGCTTGATCTCGGAGATCGTGGCCGGGAGGGTCTCGAACGGACCTTCCTTGACGATGACCGACTCGCCAACTTCGAAGTCCACGGCCACGGGAGCCTGGTTCTGCTTGTTGACCGGCTTGCCCTTCTCGGCCTGCTCTTCTTCGAAGACAGGGGCGAGCATGGAGAAGACCTCGTCCAGGCGCAGCGGGACCGGGTTGTGGGCGTTGCCCACGAAGCCGGTGACACCGGGGGTGTGGCGGACGGCGCCCCAGGACGCGTCGGTCAGGTCCATGCGGACCAGGACGTAGCCGGGGATGCGGACGCGGTTGATCACCTTGCGCTGGGCGTTCTTGATCTCCACGACTTCCTCCATGGGCACCTGGATCTCGAAGATGTAATCTTCCATGTCCAGGGTCTGGATGCGGGTTTCAAGGTTGGCCTTTACGCGGTTTTCGTAGCCGGCGTAGGAGTGGATGACGTACCAGTCACCTTCCTGGCGGCGCAGCTTGGCCTTGAACTCCTCAGCGGGGTCCGCGGCGGCGGTGGCTGCTGCGGCGGCAAGGGCGTCGTCGGACCCTTCTTCGCCGTCGGCATCCGAAGAGTCGGCGTCGGCTGCCTCTGCAACGTCGGAGGCGGCGTCATCGGATTCGGGCGTGGAGGACTCCACCTCGGACTCCGCACCGGCTTCTGCCGCGACGTCCGGGGATTCTTCCAGCCCAGTCTCGGTTACCTCGAGCTCCTGCTCAGACACTTGGTCTCCTGCTTCCTCATTGCCTAACATGCCTATTTAAATGGCTCAATTCCGCACGCCGCGCTTTCCCTTCCGGTTCCCCGGGCGGAGCACGCGGCCTGCGGACCGTGCAGCCTTAGCTGTCCGTGGGGCCGGTCCCGCCGAAGATCCAGCCGACAGCGGTTCCGAAACCAATGTCCAGCAGGCTGACGATGACCATCATGATGGCCACGAAAACCAGCACCACGAGCGTGTAGTTGATCAGTTCCTTGCGGGTGGGGGCAACAACCTTCTTCAGTTCGCCGATGATCTGGCGGACAAAGAGTGCGATGCGGGCGAAGAAGTTTGCCTTGGCTTCCTTCTTAGCTGGGCGGCCCTTGGAGCTGCTGGCAGCTGTTTCGGTCACCTGGTCCTCGCTCATCTTTGCAATGGTGGATTACCCGGCCCTGATCAGAACCATGGTTGCTGCGCCTGTTCCGGGCTTTCGCCCGGAACAGCTTGCGCAGGGCAGACAGGACTCGAACCTGCAACCTGCGGTTTTGGAGACCGCTGCGCTACCAATTGCGCCACTACCCTATGGAGTGAATTCCACTCTTTGACGACCGGCCGCCAGTTTGAGCTGGGGCGCACGCCATCATCCGTGTTTCAACACCGGTGAACCAGTCTACGCAAGAACTTCCCGTAGGTAAAACCGGCCCGCCCGGCCCAACCGCAGCCCGGCCTGAAACGTGCTGCGCAGGGCAGTCATAAATCAAAACCGGCACCCCGGTGGGTCCGGTGAACAGCATAGAGTAGAACTCGTCGAATCCCACATTCCAGCCTCCCGGCTGCAAGCGAAGAACGGACCTGCCATGTCTGCCGCCCGCGTTTCCCAACGCATTTCCGCAATTGCCGAATCCGCAACCCTGGCCGTCGATGCCAAGGCCAAGGCGCTGAAGGCAGCTGGCCGGCCCGTTATTGGCTTCGGCGCGGGCGAGCCCGACTTTCCCACTCCGGGCTACATCGTCCAGGCCGCCATCGAAGCCGCAGGCCAGCCCAAGTACCACCGGTACTCCCCCGCGGGCGGCCTTCCCGAGCTGAAGAAGGCCATCGCCGAGAAGACCCTGCGCGATTCCGGCTACCAGGTGGACCCCGCCCAGGTGCTGGTGACCAACGGCGGCAAGCAGGCGGTCTACAACACCTTCGCCACCCTGGTGGACCCGGGCGACGAGGTCATCGTCCCCACACCGTTCTGGACCACCTACCCGGAAGCCATCCGGCTGGCCGGCGGTGTTCCCGTGGAGGTTTTCGCCGGGCCCGAACAGGATTACCTGGTCACCGTTGAACAGCTCGAAGCAGCAGTGACGGACCGGACCAAGATCCTGCTGTTCGTTTCGCCGTCGAACCCCACCGGCGCCGTGTACTCGCCCGAACAGGTGGCGGAGATCGGCAAGTGGGCTGCTGCAAAGGGCTTGTGGGTGGTCACCGACGAGATCTACGAGCACCTGACCTACGACGGCGTGCCGTTCACCTCCATCGCCACCGCCGCCCCCGAACTCGGCGACAAGGTGGTCATCCTGAACGGAGTTGCCAAGACCTACGCCATGACCGGCTGGCGCGTGGGCTGGATGATCGGCCCCTCCGACGTCATCAAGGCCGCCACCAACCTGCAGTCGCACGCCACCTCCAACGTCTCCAACATCATGCAGGTGGCCGCCCTCGCCGCAGTGTCCGGCCCCCTGACGGCCGTGGACGAGATGAAGGTGGCCTTCGACCGCCGCCGCAAGGCCATTGTTGCCGGGCTGAACGCGATCGACGGAGTGGAATGCCCGACGCCGAAGGGTGCCTTCTACGTGTATGCGGACGTGCGCGGGCTGCTGGGCAAGGAATTCCCGACGGCGTCCGGCACCGCCACGCCGCAGACCTCGGCTGAGCTGGCGGCCCTGATCCTGGACGAGGTAGAGGTGGCTGTGGTCCCGGGCGAGGCATTCGGCCCGTCAGGCTTCGTACGCCTCTCCTACGCCCTGGGCGACGACGACCTGGCCACCGGCGTCCAGCGCCTGCAGGACTTCCTGGGCAAGGCCCAGTAACGCCCCATCACCTTTCGCAGGAAAAACCGGAACGCCCCATCAGTTAGTGATGGGGCGTTCCGGTTTAAGGCCCGAAAGGTGATGGGGCGTTGGAGATTTCAGGTCAGGATCTGATGGGGCGTCTAGAGGAGGCGGCGTTCTGCAGCCCACTTGGTGAGTTCGTGCCGGCTGGAGAGCTGGAGCTTCCGCAGCACGGCGGAGACGTGGGTTTCCACCGTCTTGATGCTGATGAAAAGCTCCCTGGCCACCTCCTTGTAGCTGTAGCCGCGGGCGATCAGCCGCATGACCTCCAGTTCGCGGGCGGAGAGCTTGTCCAGTTCGTCGTCGGCGATGTCCGCCGGAGCGGTTCCGAAGGCGTCCAGGACGAACCCGGCCAGGCGCGGAGAGAAGACAGCGTCCCCGCCTGCCACCCTGTGCACGGCATCGGTGATTTCGGCCCCGGAGATGGTCTTGGTGACGTAGCCCCGGGCGCCGGCGCGGATCACTGCCACCACGTCCTCCGCTGCGTCCGACACGCTGAGGGCCAGGAAGCGGGTGGTGGGCAGGAGCGCAGCGGAGCCGGCGATGACTTCCCGTCCGCCGCCGCCCAGGCCGCCGGGCAGGTGTACATCGAGGAGCACCACATCGGGCCGCTGTTGGGCGATGGCCGCGATGGCCTGTTCCACGGTGGCCGCCTCCCCCACCACCTGGATGCTGGCGTCCAGGTCGGCTTTCAGCCCGGACCGGAAAATGGCGTGGTCATCCACAATGACCACCCGCACTGTTCCGGGCCGGCCCGCGTTTCCCACACCTGTCCCCTGGGTCGTGTTCATGATTTCCCTTCCGCATGTTCTGCTGCCGCCGGCAGCCTGAGCCGCACCTCGGTACCATCGCCGGTGCTGAGGATGGCGGCCGATCCGCCGTGCCGTTTCATCCTGCCGATAATCGACTCCCGGACGCCCAGCCGGTCTGCGGGCACGTCACCCAGGTCGAACCCGGGCCCCCTGTCTTTGATGAAGATTTCGACCTGCCCGTCCGAGGCCTCAAGATAGACCGAGACCGTTCCGCCGCCATGCCGGGAGGCGTTGAGCATGGCCTCCCGGCCGGCCTGGACCAAGGCCTCGTGCGCCTCGGTCATGGTGGCGTCACCAACGGTAACCACTTCCACGGCATTGCCCAGCAGGTCTTCCACCTCGGCCGCGACGCCCTTGATCCGGTCCGACAGCTGTCCGCTTTCCCGGCCAGGGTCCTGGAACAGCCAGCCGCGCAGCTCGCGTTCCTGGGCACGGGCCAGCCGGACCACGTCGTGCTCGTTGCCGGCACGCCGCTGGATCAGCGCCAAGGTCTGCAGCACGGAGTCATGGAGGTGCGCTGCAATCTCTGCCCGCTCCGTTTCCCGGATCCTGCCGGCACGCTCCGCTTCCAGGTCACGCCAGAACTTCAGGGCCCACGGCAGCAGGACCAGGACCACTCCACCCAGGACGGCGACGGACGCCAGCAGCGCCAGCCAGGTCTGTTCCCATGAGCCGGAGCCTGACACCATCACCAGGACGCCGGCAACCACCAACGCCAGCCCGGCAGCCAGCCGGCCCCATCCGCCGGCTTGGTCCGCTTTGGTCTTGTCCACGAGCCCTGCCCGCCGGGTTTCGTCCAGCTGCATCCACGCGATCGAGGCGCCACCAAGGACCGCTGCGGCGGGGATCAGCGTCCCCAGGGACACGTCCACACCCAGCATCTGGGCGATCATGATGCCGGCCACCAGCAGGAGCCCGGCGCCGAGCAGGATTTCCTTGCCGTATCGCATGCCGCGCACCTTGAACCAGGGCGCACCGGCCGGACTTCCCATACCGTCCGTGCTGTTCGTGCCGCCCGGAACGGAACCGGCGGCACCCGCGGACGTCCCGCCGTCGGACGCTATTGCCTGCGCCGGCACCTGCCCGGGCTGGCTTACGGCGGGGGCAATGGGCGACGCCGGGCGGCGGGCAATGCGGCGTGCAGCCTCGTCAGCGGTGGGCACCATGATCCAAAGCCAGGCGTAGAACACCAGCCCTGCCCCGCCGGCGAATGAGGCCAGGACCATGGCCAGGCGGACGTTCTTCACCGGCCAGCCAAGGTGTACCGCCAGGCCAGAGCAGACACCGGCGATGACGCGGTCGCTGCTGCGCGCCAGTGGCGGCCGCGCCGGGAGGGTTGTCATGAACCAATCCAAACACGGATCAGGGTTGCCCGGACCGCTTCCCGGCCGTTCCCGGGGACAGCTCAGGGACCGTTCAGGGTTTCCCCCAGTAGAGCCCCGGCGGGCGCGAACGGCAGGATCGAGGTATGAACTCGCAGAACCCCTCCCCCGACGACGAACACCCTGCAGGGCCCGTACCGGGCCCGGACAGCGGACAGCCCACCGAACCGCTGCCGTCCGCCGGTTCAACCTCCAGTGGTTCAAACCCCAGTGGTTCAACCTCCACTGGTTCAACCAGCGCCGGTGCACCGCCCGCTGATTCGGCGTTCGGTCCCGGCGCGGAAACGGGCGGCCAGCCTGGTGGCACCGCCGGCAGTCATGCCTTCCAGGGCCGCCAGGCACCGTCACCTTCCACGGACTTCTTCGGCTGGATCCGCAGCCACGGCATCTTCCGGGGGAACGACCGGTGGATCGGCGGCGTCTGCAGCGGAATCGCCCACCGCCTCAATGTTGACCCCATTATCATCCGCGGCGCCGCGGTGGTCCTGACCCTCCTGGCCGGCATCGGAGTGCTGCTGTACGGCCTGGCCTGGGCCTTCCTTCCGGAGCCGGACGGCAGGATCCACGTCCAGGAAGCCGGCGCGGGCCGCTGGTCCAGCGGCATGACCGGTTCCCTGATTGCCACGGTCCTTGGACTCACCGGCCTGGGTGGAGGCTACTGGGGCTGGAGCCATAACGGCCTCAGCGGCCTGCTCTGGACCCTTTTCTGGGTAGGCGGCGCCATCTTCCTGGTCTACTACCTTTCCCAGCGCAACAAGGCCCACCCCACGGCCGCCGGCCATGCATCCGCGTCCGGCACTGCCTACCCGGCCGCCCGGTCCGGCGTTCCCACGCCGTCCTTCTCCACGGGCACCACGTCCGGGCGCACGGCGGAGTTCCCGCCGGCACCCCCATACGGCAGCGCACCCGTAGTTCCCGGAGCCGGGACCTACGGCCAACCCGGCTACCCGGCCGGTGGCGCGGGGTCAGGCGGAACAGGTACAGGTGGCGGGGTCCCCGGTACCGGCGGCTACCCGGCACCCTGGGTCCCGCCGAAGCCGCCAAAGCCGCATCCGGCCGGCCCCGGCGCCCCTGCCGTTGCCATCGCCACCGGCTCTGCCCTGCTGGTGGGCGGCGGACTCAAGGCCCTCGACGCCTCGAACATCATCGACCTGGGCGGCTCCGGCAATGCCATTGTGTGGGCCAGCGCGGCAGCGGTCCTCGGCCTGGGCATCCTGGCAGCCGGGCTCCGCGGCCGGACCTCGGGCATCCTGAGCCTGTTCGCGGTCATCGCCCTGATCACCGGCGGCATCTACAACACCCTGGATGACGGCCGGATGCGTTTCCAGCAGGTGGATTGGAACCCGGCCAGCATCGAGGAAGCCCGTGGCGGCATCGACATCACCGCGGGCCGGGGAACCGTGGACCTCACGGACCTTTCCCCTGGCGCCCCCCTGACCTCCGACGTCGTGGTCCCCCTGGACATCACCGCCAGCAACGTGACGGTGGTGATCCCGCAGAACGTGCCCGTGGACATCAAGGCGGACATGACCATGGGGAACCTGAACGAGGCCAGCGGCCAGCGTGGCGGCACCACCACGCGTGAAAGCACCTACAACACGGACAAACCAGGCAACCATCTGGTGGTCCAAATCGACGGCACCTTCAGCAACGTCACCATCCAGGAAGGCAACTGACATGGACAGCAGCAACATCCCGACGACGGCGGGCCAGGACAGCCTGGGCCCGGCACCTGCCAGGGTGGGAACGGTGGTCTGGGGACTGATCGTGCTGGCGCTGTCGGCCCTGATCATCGTGGCGCAGCTGGGCATCGTCACCCTCAACGGCACCTACGTGCTGATCGGGCTCATGATCGGCGCGGGCGTCGCCCTGGTGGTGGGCGGCCTGCTCTCGGCCCGGAAACGTGACAACGAACCAACGACAGGGAAGTCTTGAACCATGGATAAGTTCTTCAGCATCGTCAGGGGCCTCGGCCTGAAGCGCGGCCCGGAGCGGTGGCTTGGCGGAGTCTGCGGCGGCATTGCCGCCAAGCTCAATGTGGACATTGCCTTTGTCCGTATCGCCTTCCTGCTCTTCGCCCTGCTGCCGGGCCCGGCTTTCGTTTTCTACGTCCTGGCCTGGGTGATCCTTCCGGACCAGCGCAACGACATCGTGCTCCAGACCTTCCTGGACCGGCGCTCCATCAACCGGCCCTGACCGGCCTTCATCCCCTTACCGGCCACAGCCCCCGCCAGTGAATCCGTTCACCGGACGGGGGCTTTTGCTTGCCTATGCTCCCACTGGTTCCGGCACATGCATGTAACCGGTTTGTGTCGTACCCCACACACCCCACTACACTTCTAGGTGAGCTCAGCGTGGCGCTCTGCCTGTAAACCTTCTTCTAGGATTTGAGCCGAACATGAAAATTGGAATCCTCACCAGCGGTGGCGACTGCCCCGGATTGAACGCCGTGATCCGCGGCGCCGTGTTGAAGGGCATCGCCATCCACGGCCAGGAATTCGTCGGTTTCCGCGACGGCTGGCGCGGCGTGGTGGAGGGCGACATCATCGACATCCCCCGCACCATGGTCCGCGGCATCGCCAAGCAGGGTGGCACCATCCTGGGCACGTCCCGCACCAACCCGTTCGAAAACGGCGGCGGCCCCGAAACCATCAAGGCCCATATGGACCGCCTGGGCATCGACGCGATCATCGCCATCGGCGGTGAGGGAACCCTGGCCGCGGCCAAGCGGCTCACGGATGCGGGCCTGAAGATCGTGGGCGTCCCGAAGACCGTGGACAACGACCTCGACGCCACCGACTACACCTTTGGTTTCGACACCGCCGTGCAGATTGCCACCGAGGCCATCGACCGGCTCCGCACCACGGGTGAGTCCCACCACCGCTGCATGATCGCCGAAGTGATGGGCCGGCACGTTGGATGGATCGCCCTGCACGCAGGGATGGCCGCCGGCGCGCACGCCATCCTCATTCCGGAGCAGAAGGTCAGCATCGAGCAGATCACCGAGTGGGTGAAGGAAGCCCATGCCCGCGGCCGCGCGCCCCTGGTGGTAGTGGCCGAAGGCTTCGTCCCGGAGCACATGGAGACCCCGCACTCCGAGCGCGGCCTGGACACGTTCGGGCGTCCCCGCCTGGGCGGGATCGCCGACCAGCTGGCCCCCGAGCTCGAGGCACGGACCGGCATCGAAACCCGGGCGACGATCCTGGGCCACATCCAGCGCGGCGGCGTCCCGTCCGCCTTCGACCGGGTCCTGGCGACCCGGCTCGGCATGGCCGCCATCGACTCGGTGGTGGAAGGCTACTGGGGCACCATGGTGGCACTGAAGGGCACCGACATCCGCCACGTGGCGTTCGAGGAAGCGCTGGGCCAGCTGAAGACCGTGCCGCAAAACCGGTACGACGAAGCCGCGGTCCTGTTCGGCTAAGCCAGCGGGCCGCCCTAGGCTGGGACCATGACACTGGATCCCGGCTCTGCGGCCATCATCCAGCTGGCGTGGGCGCGCCGGCTGGGCCTTGACGACGACGCCTTCGGAGACGCACTGGCCTCCGGCGAACGGATAGTCCGCGCTGATGAATCAGCCAGGACCGTGGAGTTCGTGCGGTTGTTCGGAAGTTCCGCGCTGGTAGGCCCCCAGTCCGTCATCGACGCCGCCGCGGACATCCCCGACGAGGAGATGGCCCAGCATGTGACCCTCCTGAAGCTGACCCGGGAGCGGGGCGGCCACGGACTCGGGGCGGCAGCCCTGTTCTTCGCGGACGACCTGCCGCTGCAGCAGCCGTCCAAGGAACTGACGGTCTCGCACGGAAACCCCGAGGCGATTGAACTGGAGGGCCGCTGCCCGCCGGACGACGTCAACGAAGTGGGGCTTTCCGACCTCGAAAACCGGTTCACGATCGTCCATGAAATCGCTGGCAGGCGCGTCCCCCTCGCCTGCGGCGCTTATGGCGAGTGGGAAGGCCTGCTCGGCAACATGGGCGTCCTGGTGGATCCTGAATGGCGCCGGCAAGGCCTTGGTGCCCTTGCCGGCTCCATCGCCGCCCACGAGGCATTGGCGGCCGGCCTGACGCTGCAATGGCGTGCAGACGTCAGCAACACCGGCTGCCTTGCCCTCGCCCGGAAACTGGGGCTTTCAGCCGGCGGAATCCAGACCAGCGTCCACCTTCGCTGACGCCTGGCCCTGTCCCGGAGCTCCCCAGTTCTGGACCGGCTTCGGCTTGGCAAAGAACAGGGCAACGGCTGCCGCAACCAGCACCACCGCGGCGGGCAGGAGGATCGACTGGGCCATCGCCGTCGAAAACCCTGCGTGCAGGAACTCCGGCAGCGTACCGCCGCCCATGCCCATGCCCTCACCGGATGGGCCGCCCGGGCCGCCGGACGGGAGCTCGGCGGCCAGCCGCGACTGGATGAGGACGGCGATCGCCGCACTGCCCAGCACGGCGCCGAACTGGCGGGTGGTGTTGTAGACGCCGGAGCCCGCACCGGCCTGGCGCGGCGGAAGGTTCCGGGTGGCGGTTGTGCTCAGCGGAGCCCAGATGCCGGCATTGGCGAAGCCCAGCACGGCGCTGGGAAGCAGGAACAGCAGGATGGGCGTGTCCGGCTGCATCAGCAGGCCGTTCCACACCAGGGCGACCGCCATCAGCGTCAAGCCGGCGGCGGCCAGGTACTTGGGGTTGACCCGGTCCACGACCTTCCCCACCACGGGTGCCATGCCGCCCGAGATCAACGCCATGGGCACCATCAGCAGTGCCGACTGGGTGGGCGTCAGTCCACGGACCAGCTGGTAGTAGAAGATCAGGGGCAGGCTGAAGGAGGTCACGGTGAAGCCCACCATGGTGATGCCCAGATTGGCGAGGGAGAAGTTCCGGTCGCGGAACAGTCCAAGGGGAAGCAGCGGTTCGCCCTTGTTGAACCGCTGCCACGCCACGAATCCTGCGAGGACAACGAGACCGGCGATGATGAGGCCCCACACGCTGATGGGCCCCGTGATGGTGCCCCAGTTGTAGGTCTCGCCTTCCTGGATGCCGAAGACCAGCAGGAAGAGCCCGACGGCGCTCAGCAGCACGCCGGGGATGTCGAACCGGTGGGGGTGGGTGCTCAGGGCCGGGACGTTCCGCGTAGCCAGGATGAAGCCGACGACGCCGATGGGTACGTTGATGAAGAAGATCCACTCCCAGCCCAGGCCGTCCACCAGGACGCCGCCCAGGATGGGGCCCACCAGCGTTGCCATGCCGGCGGTGGCACCCCAGATCGCCATGGCAGCGCCGCGGCGGTCGGGCGGGAAGATGCGGGTGATGACCGCCATGGTCTGGGGCGTCATAACCGCCGCGCCAAGGCCCTGCAGCACGCGGGCCGCGATGAGCGTTTCCACGTTCTGGGCCAGGCCGCACCACAGGGAGGCGAGCGTGAACACCACCAGTCCTAGCAGGTAGAGCCGCTTCGGCCCGAACCGGTCTCCCAGCCGGCCGGTGATGAGCAGGGGCACGGCGTAGGCCAGCAGGTAGGCGCTGGTCACCCAGATCACCGAGTTGATGTCGGCGTTCAGGCCCTCCATGATCCGGGGATTCGCGACGGACACAATGGTGCTGTCGATCAGGATCATGAAGAACCCGATCACCAGCGACCACAGCGCCGGCCAGGGCTTTTCTACGTTTTCCATCCGCTCATCCTTCTGAAGTTTTGTTGAAGAGCCGGGCAACGCCCGGGTGGCACTAGCCCAGCAGGTCCAAAATCTCCGTGCGGGCGAACATTTGTGCGGCGGCCCGCGCCGATGGCGCACCGGCGTCCGGATCCGCGCCGGCAGCCAGGAGGACCTGGGCCACGTCCGTGTAGCCCTTGAATGCCGCCCCGGCCAGCGGGGTCTGGCCGCGGTCGTTGGCGGAGTCGGCGTCGGCTCCGTGCTGCAGGAGCAGCTGCACCGTGCCGGCATGTCCGTGGTACGCAGCCAGCATGAGCAGGGTGTCGCCCGCGGAGTTTGTCATGGTGGCGGGAACCCCGGCGTCCAGGTAGGCACCCAGCATCGCATCGTTTCCCTCGCGGGCAGCCTGGAAAAGCGTGTGGGCCAGGGCCAGCGCGTCGTCGTCGTGCCCTTCCGCCGCACCCGCCTGCCCATCCGTGGTTCCGGCGTTCTCAATCATCAGCGTGGCCCCCTCAGGAATCCGGTTTGGCGCCCCACAACCTGGCCGGCATCGGGGGCGACGATGAGCTCCTGGGCGGCGGGATACGGTTCATCGCCGTCCAGGACCGTCAGTATCTCATCCGGGGCAACGGAACGCTTTATGACTGCCAGGGCCACGGGGCCCATCTCGTAGTGCTGCGCCACCGAGGTCACCGTTCCCACCTTGCGCTCCCCCGCCATGACCGGGCTTCCGGCCGCGGGAAGGGTGTGCTGCGAGCCGTCGAGCTGCAGGAACACCAGCCGGCGCGGCGGGTGGCCCAGGTTGTGGACGCGGGCGATGGTTTCCTGGCCCTTGTAGCAGCCCTTGGCCAGGTGCACGGCGGTGCGCAGCAGGTCCAGTTCGTGCGGGATGGTCTTGTCGTCCGTTTCGGCGCCGATGCGGGGGCGCCAGGCGGCGATACGGAGTGCTTCGGCGGCGAGGACGCCGGCCACGGCACGTCCGGCGACGGCGTCCTCCAGCCCGGCTGCGGGGACGAGGTACTCAAACCAGGGCCGCTCACGCCCGGGATGATTTTCCTCCGTGACGGTGGCGTAGGAGTACCCGCCCGGGGACACATGCGGCCACGGATCCTGCCAGGCAAGGTGCGAGGACCATTCGGGCAGGGCCCGGGTGCTGCCGAGCACGGCCCAGTCGGCGGACACGTCCGCAATTTCCACGCGGAGCATGAACTTCATCCGGTTGAGGTACTCAGCCAGCGGTGCAGCTTCGGCGGCCTCCACGATCAGCCAGGTGGTCCCGCCGTCGTCCACCACCCGCGCGTCAAAGTCGATGCGGCCCTGGACGCTGAGGAGCAGAAGTTCGCTGGACTCGCCGGGCTGCAGGCCTGCCACCTGCTGGGAGGACAGGGTGTTCAGCCAGCTCAGCCGGTCAGGTCCGGTGACTGTCACCACGCCGCGGTGGGAAAGGTCGACGACGGCTGTTCCGGCGGCGAGGGCACGTTGCTCGCGCAGGGGCTCGCCGTAGTGGGCGGCGACACCGGCGTCCGGGCCGGTGGCCTCGACGGCGCCGGGGCGCGACAACAAAGGGCTGGGCGTAGTCATATGTAGTAGAAGTCCTTGGAAGCTAGCGGTATTCCGGGTTTTCGAAACCGAAGTGCGTGCCGGCCTTCCACTCGTCCGGCAGGTTGCCGTAAGCGGGGTAGCCGCCCGCGTCCTTCAGTGTCTTGGCCAGGTGCAGGAGGTTCCAGGTCATGAAGGTGGTGTTGCGGTTGGTGAAGTCGGACTCCGGGCCGCCGGACCCTTCGTCCAGGTAGCTCGGGCCGGGCCCCACGGGACCGATCCAGCCGGCGTCCGCCTGCGGCGGGATGCTGAAGCCGATGTGCTGCAGGCTGTAGAGGATGTTCATCGAGCAGTGCTTGATGCCGTCCTCATTCCCCGTGATCAGGCAGCCGCCCACCTTCGGATAGAACGCCCACTGCCCCTTGCCGTTCAGCTCACCCGAGTGCGCGTAGAGCCGCTCGATCAGTTTCTTGGTCTGGGACGAGTTGTCCCCGAGCCAGATGGGGCCGGCCACCACCACGATGTCGGCGTCCTTGACGGCGGGGTAGAGTTCCGGCCACTCGTCTGTGGCCCAGCCGTACTGGCGCATGTCCGGGTAGACACCGCTGGCGATGTCGTGGTCCACGGTACGGATCACCCTGGTGCTGACACCCTGTTTTTCCATGATGCGGCGGCTGATGGCGATCAGGCCGTCCGTGTTGGATGTCTGCGGGGATCTCTTGAGGGTGCCGTTGAAGAAGACGGCTTTCAGTCCGCTGTAGCCGCTTGGCGTTCCTGCTGGTTCCGTGCCGTCTTCCATCATGGGCCCTTTCCGGATCAGGAGACTCTGTGCAGGAAAGCGGAGGCGTGTGCCTCCAGCCCCTTTCCGCCTTCTCCCCCAGTAGCAACGTCCCACCGCCACAAAAGGTTGCCGTCCACCAGGCCGAAGATCCGGGTGGCGGCGCTGTATTCCTTGGAGTGGCTGCCGCGCATCACCATATCGGTGGTCAGCTGGATCTGCGGGCCCTTGATCTGGCCGTAGTACAGCTCCGTGATCCCGCCGGGATGCGCGATGGAGACGGAGATATCGAAACCGCCGTCCTTGTTCCGCAGTGCTTCCACCTCGTCGGCACTCTTCAGCACCGGCACGATGTCCGCAGGAACCAGCCCGGGGCCGCCGTCGGCATCGAGCTGCTTGCGCTCGAGCGCCCAAAAGCCCGTCTCGACGGTGAGCGGCCGCAGGCGGGTTCCTTCGTCGTCGGTCAGCCAGCTTTCGGCGCGGTACTGCAGGTACGGCAGGCCGTTGTGTGTGAAGGAGACGTGCTGCAGGAAGTGTTCCGAGTCCTCGTCGCCGCTGCCCAGCCGGCCGCGGCCCTCCCACTCACCGATGAGCCACGAGAGGGGAACGAGTTCGGGAGTCAGATCTGTTGGAATCTCAATGGGCATTGGCATTACCTCGAGAAACGGGCGGCCCGGTGAAAGGGGTGGCTACTTCTGGCCCTTGAAGAGGCGGTAGACCACAAAACCGGCGAACCAGGCCATGGACAGGCTCGCGATGCCGAGCAGGACAAGGAAGAAAATTTCAAAAGCAAGTACGGACATGGTGCCATCCTAACCCGTTAGTAGATGAGTAGTTTGTCTATGAAGTACGCGAGGGATCCCACAGCCGAAACCGGCGCGAGGCCCATGCCGAGGGCGGCCAGGATGTCCAGCGGTGCCCCGCGGAGCGTGGCAAGCCGGCGGAAGCTGGCCAGGACGGCTCCAACGATGACCCCGAAGACTGCAGCGGGCAGGACGGCGATGTCCGACAGGACCAGTCCCGCAAGGGGGCCGGCCAGGCCGGCAAGGACAATTCCCAGCGGCGCGATGATGTTGTCAGGCCATCGGATGAGCCCCGCCAGCAGGGCCACGGCCGCACTGACCGCCGCGACCAGCAGCATTTCGCGGACGCCATTGAAGCGGGCGCCGGCAATCCAGCCTGCACCCAGGCACGACAGCAGCACCCCTGCGCAGCATCCGAGGGTGGACTCAAGCCGTTGCGCCTGGCCGGTCCCGCGGATCAACTGCACCACGAAAACGGCCATCATGCCCAGTGCCACGAAGGCCGGCGTCCAGTCCAGGTAACCGGGCGCGGGCGTCAGCGCGGCAGCCACCGCGGCCGCGGCGCCGGGCAGGGCAATGACGGCGGCGAGGGTCTTCCTGGCGGGAATGCGAAGGAAGTGGGGCCATCCGATGCCCACGGCCGCGGCGATCAGGATGCCGACCACCATAAGAGCCTCCGGCGAGGCATAGACCCCGGCAACGATGGCAATGAGTCCGGCGATTCCGACGGCACCCACAGTCCAGGAGCCGAGCGAGCGCGCAGGTGCCTGCAATTCCGCGGTCATGCGGGGCCCACCCTGTGCTTCGTCGGTGCACTCACTGCGCTTTTCCCATCCTGGCATCGGCCGGAAGGCTGGTCCGCCCCCTCGTGGCAGGGCTGGTGGCCCTGGTTCAATCCTGCCTTATGTGAACCGCATATGTCGCAAAACGGACCCGTCCAGAGCGCGAATCTGTGGTCCGGAAGACGCCGCCGGGTATACTCAAAGTTCAGCTACGCTCCCTGCCGGGGCGGCTGTCCGGCGGCCTGCTGACGGATCTGGAACCCCTGGCAGGAAGCCAGTACCGGCCGGTGAGAATCCGGTTCAGTCGCCCAATGATGCGCGGACGGCCCTTGGAGGAACAATGTCGCACATCCTGTTACTGACCAACAGCACCGGTTCTTCGGTGGACATCCTGCCTGCCCTCGAATTGCTGAACCACCGGGTCCATATCCTCCCGGCCGAACCCACCGCCCTCCTTGAGACTGACCCCTGCGACATCGTCCTGCTGGACGCCCGCAAGGACCTGGTGGGCGCCCGCTCCCTCACGCAGCTCCTGAAGGCCACCGGCCTCAGCGCCCCGCTGGTCCTGATCCTGACCGAAGGCGGCATGGCTGCCGTTTCCTCTGCGTGGGCTGTTGATGACATCGTCCTCGATTCCGCCGGACCTGCGGAGGTGGAAGCCCGCATCCGGCTGTCCGTTGCCCGCGCGGTGCCCGAGCAGGAAGACACCCCCAGCGAGATCCGTGCCGCCGGCGTCATCATCGACGAGGCAAGCTACACGGCCAGGGTCAACGGGGCGCCGCTGAACCTGACGTTCAAGGAGTTCGAGCTCCTGAAATACCTGGCGCAGCATCCGGGCAGGGTGTTTACCCGCCAGCAGCTGCTCACGGAAGTATGGGGCTACGACTACTACGGCGGCACCCGGACCGTGGACGTCCACGTGCGGCGCCTGCGGGCCAAACTCGGCGCAGACCATGAGAACCTGATCAGCACCGTCAGGAACGTCGGTTACCGCCTGACTCTGGTGCGCCAGCAGGAAGACGAGCTCACCGAGGCCTGAGCCTGGACCGCCGGCGGCGTATAGCCTTGGCTCATGACTCCAGCGCATCCGCAGAAGTGGCCCGTCCAGGTTGTCCGGGGCGGGGTTGACCAGCAGCTCCTGAAGGACTGCCGCGGCGTGCTCGCCGCGGCAGAGGAATCGGACGGCAACCCGTCCATCTCCGAACAGACCCTGGTGACCATGCGGGCAGGCGATTCCGGCGCGCACACGCTCCTGACGCTGGCCCTGTATGCCCCTGACGAGGACTCCGACCCGGCGACCGGCCAGGACCTGGCGGGCTTCGCCGTCGTGGTTGACGAGCCGGATGGCAGCGGGGTCCTGGAAATCGCGGTGCATCCTTCGTACCGTAACCAGGGCGTGGCCGACCGGCTGGTGGGTGCCCTCAAGGAGGTCCGCGGCTTTGACGGCCTCAAAGCCTGGTCCCACGGCAACCACGAGGCGGCGGCCGACCTCGCCGCCCGTTACGGCTATGCGCCGGTGCGTGAGCTGTGGAAGATGCGCATGACGACGGCGGGCGCGGACCTTCCCGACGCCGTTCTTCCGGAGGGAGTGGCAATCCGCACCTTTGTGCCGGGCAGGGATGAGGACGCCTGGCTGGCGGCTAACCGTGCCGCGTTCGCCCACCACCCGGAGCAGGGGAACCTGACACGGGCCGACCTTGAGGCGCGCATGGCGGAGGACTGGTTCGATCCTGCGGGGTTCTTCCTGGCCGAAGACCGGGACGGCCGCCTGCTGGGGTACCACTGGACCAAGGTCCACCCGCGGCACGGCGATCACCCGGCGATCGGCGAAGTGTATGTTGTGGGCGTGGCCCCGGAGGCCCAGGGCATGGGCCTGGGCAAAGCGCTGACCGTTGCCGGCATCCGGCACCTGCGCGACTCCGGGCTTAAGGCGGTCATGCTCTACGTGGATGCCGACAATGCCGCGGCGGTGGCACTTTACCGGCGGCTGGGGTTCACCCGGTGGGATATGGACGTCATGTACGGCCCGGCCGGCGCGTAGGCAGGGCGGACGGAACATTCCCGCCCTGGTGTAAACAAGGGCCGGGGGCCGGTGAATGCTTGTAAGGTTGAAACCGGACCATGCGGGGCGGAAACGCCGGCACAGAGCGCCAGTTATAAGGAGAAGCCATGAACCCGGAAGCCACCGGAACAGCCACGTCCAAGGATGTTGCGGTGCCAGTGCGGGCCCGCTTCGGCTCATCCGAGGTCCCTGCGTCCAGGGCCACCCAGGACCGCATCGACATCCCGGAGTTCGCCCCGAACCTGCAGCCCGAGGGCGATATCCGGCCCGACCGCTTCCTGGACCGTGAATTGAGCTGGCTCGCCTTCAACTCCCGCGTTCTGGAACTGGCGGAGGACCCCACCCTGCACCTGCTGGAGCGGGTCAGCTTCCTGTCCATCTTCGCGTCCAACCTGGACGAGTTCTTCATGGTTCGCGTGGCAGGCCTCAAACGACGTATCGCCACGGGCCTCGCCGTCCCCTCCCCCGCAGGCCTGAGCCCGGTTGAGGTGCTCGAAAGGATCAGCGAGGAAGCCCACCGGCTGCAGGCACGGCACGCGCAGGTCTACGCCGACCAGATCCGGCCTGCCCTAGCCTACGAGCACATCCACCTCATGCACTGGGAAGAACTGGACGAGACCGCCCGGCAGCAACTGAGCGTGATGTTCGCGGAAAAGGTCTTCCCCATCCTCACCCCGCTGGCGGTTGACCCGGCCCACCCCTTCCCCTACATCTCCGGCCTGTCGCTGAACCTTGCCGTGGTGGTCAGGAACCCGGTCAGCGACAAGGAACTGTTCGCCCGCGTCAAGGTCCCGGACCAACTCCCGCGCCTGATTTCCATCGACGGACCGCGCGCCGGCGCAGTCCCCGGCCGGGTGGCCCGCTTCATTGCGCTTGAGGAAGTCATCGCCGTCCACCTGGACAAGCTGTTCCCGGGCATGGAGGTCCTGGAGCACCACACCTTCCGCGTTACCCGCAACGAGGACGTGGAAGTGGAAGAGGACGACGCCGAGAACCTCCTGCAGGCGTTGGAGAAGGAGCTCCTCCGGCGCCGCTTCGGCCCTCCGGTCCGGTTGGAAGTCACCAACGACATCAACCCCAATATCCGGGCGTTGCTGATCCGCGAACTGGGCGTGGAGGAGTCCGAGGTGTATTCGGTGCCGGCTCCGCTGGATCTTCGGGGCCTGTCCGTGATCGCTGCGATCGACCGCGCGGACCTGCACTACCCCAAGCACGTCCCGCACACCTCCCGGTACCTGAACGAATCAGAGACGTCCAAGGCCGCCAACGTTTTCGCCGCCATGCGCCGCCGGGACATCCTGCTGCACCACCCGTACGACTCGTTCTCCACCTCGGTGCAGGCGTTCCTGGAACAGGCAGCATCGGACCCCAAGGTCCAGGCCATCAAGCAGACCCTCTACCGCACCTCCGGCGACTCCCCCATCGTGGACGCCCTGATCGACGCCGCCGAGGCCGGCAAGCAGGTCCTGGCTTTGGTGGAAATCAAGGCCCGCTTCGATGAGCAGGCCAACATCTCCTGGGCCCGCAAGCTGGAGCAGGCGGGCGTGCACGTGGTGTACGGCATCGTGGGCCTGAAGACGCACTGCAAGCTTTCACTGGTGGTCCGCCAGGAAGTGGACGGGCTCCGCCGCTACTGCCACATCGGCACCGGCAACTACCACCCCCGCACGGCCCGCTACTACGAGGACCTGGGCCTGCTGACAGCCAACGACCAGGTGGGCGAGGACCTCTCCAAGCTCTTCAACCAGCTCTCCGGCTACGCACCGAAGTCGACCTTCAAGCGCCTCCTGGTGGCGCCCCGATCGGTCAGGTCCGGGCTGATCGACAGGATCGAGACTGAGATCCGCAATGCCCGGGCCGGCGTGCCGGGGCTGGTGCAGATCAAGGTGAACTCCATGGTGGACGAAGCCATCATTGATTCCCTGTACCGCGCCTCCCAGGCCGGGGTGAAGGTGGACGTGGTGGTCCGTGGCATCTGTTCCCTGCGCCCCGGCGTGCCGGGCCTCAGCGAGAACATCACCGTCCGCTCCATCCTGGGCCGCTTCCTGGAGCACTCGCGCGTGTTCGCCTTCGCCAACGGCGGCGATCCCGTGGTGTACATCGGCTCGGCCGACATGATGCACCGCAACCTGGACCGCCGGGTGGAGGCCCTGGTGCAACTGGCCAGCCCTGACGACATCACCTACGTCCTGGACCTCCTGAAGCGGTACATGGACCCGGATACCTCCAGCTGGCACCTCGACAACGAGGGCCGCTGGACCCGGCACCACCTCTCGGAGGACGGGAAACCGCTTGAAGATGTCCAGTCCTGGCTGCTGGCGTCCCGGCCGCGGCAACGCAGCCTGAGCCGGCGATAGGCAGCCGCTTTGTCGAGTGATGCACTTGTAGCCGACCAGACCGACCACCCGGGGGAACCTGTAGCCGTAACCGCTGCGGGTGCCATCCCGTGGCGCGTCAACAAGGACCGCCTCGAAGTCCTGCTGATCCACCGGCCCCGCTATGACGATTGGTCCTGGCCCAAGGGAAAGATCGACGCCGGCGAGACCGTTCCCGAATGCGCCGTCCGTGAGGTGTGGGAGGAGATTGGCCTGCAGGCACCGCTGGGGATCCCGCTGCCGCCCATCCACTACCACGTGGCCTCTGGCCTGAAGGTGGTGTACTACTGGGCCGTCAAGGTCACCAACGGCACCACGCTGGTACCGGACGGCAAGGAAGTGGACAGCGTCATGTGGTGCGCCCCCGAAAAGGCGGCCCGCCTGCTGTCCAACCCGTCCGACGTCGTACCTCTTGACTACCTGCGGGACGCGCACGAACAAGGCACGCTGGATACATGGCCCCTGCTGGTGCTCCGGCACGCCAAGGCCAAGCCGCGCTCGTCCTGGAGCAAGGCGGAGGGCGAACGCCCGCTGGCGGCCACCGGAACCAGGCAGGCACAGGCCGTCGGGCGGCTCCTGCAGGCCTGGAAGCCGATGCGGGTGGTCACCAGCCCGTGGCTGCGCTGCGTTGCCACCGTCGCACCCTATGCCAAGGCCAACGGCGCGAAGGTAAAACTGGCGGAGGGGCTGACCGAACACAAACACCAGCGCAGTCCCAAGAAGACTGCATCCGTGATCGAATCACTGTTCGACAAGCAGCGGGCCGTGGTGGCCTGTACACACCGGCCCGCCCTGCCGACCGTCCTCAAGCAGCTGGCCACGCACATGCCGGCACACCTGGCCAAGCTCCTGCCCGCCCGCGAGCCGTACCTGTCCCCGGGCGAGGTGGTGGTGTGCCATGTGGCCTGCGGCGGGAAGAAGCAGGTTGTGGCAGTGGAGCAGTTCAAGCCGTTTGACGACTAGCGCAAGCCGAGCTTGACCCAGCGGACCCCGCAGCATTGACTTAGTGGACGACGCACACTTTTGGGGGAAAAGTGCAGGCTGCCACGATCGCTGTTGTCCATGACGTTCCACCTATGGCCGTTCTCTGGCCGCTCCTGCTCACCGCTGGGGTCTACCTCCTGCTGCGATACCTGGTCCGTGGTGCCCGCGGCCGCGACGTCTTGGCGGCGGCCTCCCGGCACGCGTTGTGCACCGGAGTCATCGGCTGGCTGGCGAGTTCACTGCTGCCGGCCGCCAACGCGGGCATCCTTCCCGTACCAGGAACCCGCAACGGAACTGTTGAGATCCTGCCGGCCCTCGCGTGGCCGGTACTCGGCTGCCTGGCCGTGCACATCCTCGGCCAACTGAGCTATCCCAGAACCGGGTCGGTGCGCGCTCAGCCTGGAAGTGTCCGGCGCATGCACACATTCCTGCCCCGCCGCCTGTCCTGGACCGTCACGGCGATCTTCCTTCTTTCCATCGTCCAAATCGCATGGACGGCCACCCTGCCCGGTTACTCCGCCCAACCCTACGGATCACGGTCGGACGGTGACGGGGGCTATGCCGCCTTCGGCGGGGAGGGACGGATTCCCGGGGTTGAAATCGCAGCGTACCTTGGGGGGTCGCTGCTGGTTCTGGCGGTGGGGACCCTGCTTGTGCTGGCACTGACGGCCCGGCGGCCGCCGTTGGCCGGACTGAGCACTGATGTTGATGGCCTCCTCAGGACCATAACCGCGAACCGCCTCCTCCGCACGGTCGCAACAGTTGCTGCAGGCCTGGCGGCCATAGCGGGGAACCACGCAGCCCGCCCCGACCCGGCTGCCGGCACAGCAAGCTGGTTCAACCCTGCCGGCGCCCTGGACCTGGCCGTCCTGCTGGTGATGCTGCTCTGGCCGCCGCCCAAACTGACGGCCCCGCAGCCACACCCCGGGGCCCGCGCCAAGGGCAATGGCTCCCGCCGCGTGCCCGAATCGCCGCGGGCCGCAGATCTCCAGCCAGTAGACTTGAGGCGTGAGCATCCCAACGCCCTATGAAGACCTCCTGCGCGATGTCCTGGCCACCGGCACCCATAAGTCGGACCGAACAGGCACCGGAACCACCAGTGTTTTCGGCCGCCAGATGCGCTTCGACCTTTCCCAAAGCTTCCCGCTGATCACCACCAAGCGGGTCCACTTCAAGTCCGTCGCAGTCGAGCTCCTGTGGTTCCTGCGCGGTGAGACCAACATCAAGTGGATGACGGACCAGGGCGTCACCATCTGGAATGAATGGGCGGACGAGGACGGGGACCTGGGCCCGGTCTACGGCGTGCAGTGGCGCAGCTGGCCCACTCCGGACGGCGGCCACATCGACCAGATCGCCGAGCTCATCGACAACCTGAAGTCGAACCCCGACTCCCGCAGGCACATCGTCTCGGCCTGGAACGTCTCGGAACTCAACGACATGGCGCTGCCGCCCTGCCACGCCTTCTTCCAGTTCTACGTGGCGGACGGCAAGCTCTCCTGCCAGCTCTACCAGCGCTCCGCGGACATGTTCCTGGGTGTGCCGTTCAACATCGCCTCCTACGCCCTGCTGACCTGCATGGTCGCGCAGCAGGTGGGACTGGAGCCCGGCGAATTCGTCTGGACCGGCGGCGACGTGCACATCTACGAGAACCACATGGACCAGGTCCTCAAGCAGCTGGACCGTGAGCCCTACGAGTACCCGAAGCTGAAGATCACGCGCAAGCCGGCGTCGATCTTCGACTACACGCTGGAGGACTTCGACGTGGTGGGCTACAAGCACCACCCCACGATTAAGGCACCGATCGCCGTATGAGCACCGAGAATTTCACCGATCCCCAATCCTTCACTGAGGAACTGGCCGCATCGATCACCGGCGTCGGGCTGGTGTGGGCGCAGACCGCCGACGGTGTGATCGGCAAGGACGGTGACATGCCGTGGCACCTGCCCGAGGACCTCAAACACTTCACCCGGCTCACCACCGGACACCCCGTCATCATGGGGCGCAAGACCTGGCTGTCGTTCCCGGACAAGTACCGTCCCCTGCCCGGCCGCACCAACATCGTCATCACCCGGCAGAAAAGCTGGGCCGGCACGCCCGAGGCGGAGGGCGCCGTCGTGGTCCCCTCCCTGGATGACGCGCTCCTGGAGTCGCAGTTTGTCGACGGCGGCGAGACGGTCTGGATCCTGGGCGGCGGCGACGTCTTCCGCCAGTCCACCGATCTCGCCAACGTCGCGGTGGTCACCACCATCGACGTAAAGGCCGACGGCGATACCTTCGCCCCGGAGCTCGGCCCCACCTGGGAGGCGTCCGCTTCCGTCCCGCCGGACGGCTGGCTGACTGCCGCGAACGGCACGCGCTACCGCTTCACCAAATGGACCCGGACCGAGGGCTAGGAACATGCTGAAGAAACCCGAATCCCTGTTCGTCCTGGGCTACATGCTGCTGCCCCTGCTCGCGCTGCTCTCCGCAATCGTGGGGCTGACCATGATCCTGGGCGGTAACAAGATCGCCGGGGCCATCGTGCTCGTGGTGGTCACGCAGGTCTTCACCTTCGGCGCGTTCTTCGCGCTGCGCGCCCGGAAGGCAGCTGTCCTGGAGCAGTCGGACCAGAGCTAGCGCTTTTGGCAGCGGCATGGGGAGGCCGCCCATCGCGGGTGGCTCGGTCCTGGCCTAGGCTGGGGCACGCAGCACTCTGGGGCTGTTGAATGAATATTGGGGGGAATCCTGGTGGCAGGAACTTTGTGGGGCGCCGACGTCGAGCAACTGCGGACCCTCGCGCAGCAGTTCAACAAGACGGCCGACCTGCTGCAGCAGCAGTCGACGCAGCTAAGCAGCCAGATCAACGGCAGTACGGCCTGGAAAGGCCGTGATGCCGAACAATTCCGGTCCAGCTGGAACGGCAGCCACCGGGCGCTCCTGCAGCAAACTGCTACTCGCCTCCAGCAGGAATCAAAGCTTCTGCTAAAGAATGCCGATGAGCAGGAAAAGGCCAGCGGCGGGGCACCCGGCTCCGCGGGCGGCCCGGGCTTCGGCGGATCTGGCGGGCCAGGTTCCGGATCTCCCGCGCATCCTTTGGGGCCCGATTGGCTGGCCAAGGGTTCGCCGTTCCGGGACGGGTGGGGTTTTCGCGGCCAGATCAAGGCGGGCTTGGATCTGCCGAAAAACGTTTTTGGTTTGGGCACGATGGCCGCCAAAGGCCTGGACAGCTTTACTGATGTTGAACTCTGGGCCAAGCTTCCGGGCAAGAGCATCACTTACAATTTGCTGGATTCCGGGACAGATATCCTCGGACTCAAGAATCTTCAGAAATATATCCCGGCGCTCAACCAGTTCGGCGGAGTATTCAAAGAAAGCCCCTGGCTGTTCAAAGGCCAGGGCGCAATCCTGGAAGGCCTTGGAAAGGGCGGACTCGGCCGGGGCCTGGGCTGGGCAGGCGTGGGCCTGAACGCCTTCGACGCCGCCGGGTATGTCGCAGAAGGGAAATACGAAGAGGCCGGCTGGTCGGTCGCCAAGACGGCACTTGGCGTGGCCTGCTTCCTGCCGCCTCCCGCCGGAACCATCTGCACCGTAGTCAGTGCCGGAATTGCCATTTACGAGATCCCTGCGGTCAAGGAATTCGTCAACAGTGCGGCCAGCAACGTGGTGGACACAGTGGCCAGCGCCGTTAAGGATCCCGGCAAGTTCGTCGAAGACACCGGCAAGAACCTGGCAGACCTCGGCAAGAGTACGGCCAGCTTCCTCGGCTTCGGATAATTCAACTAAAGGACAAACTCGTGACAACCAGCACTGAACTCATCGAATCGCCGGACACGGCAGTCGGCTTCGGCTTTGCCGAAATCGCATACCTGATCAGAAGGTTCGATACCGAAGCCGCCAGGAAGTCCAGCCAGGTACTCCGTCTGGAAGAGGAAGTCAGGTCGGATCCGATCTGCATCGCCGGAAGTTCTTCCCTTCTGGGCCGAGGCTTTGCCAGCGTCGACGACGAACTTGAACTGGACGGGCCGGCGGTGCCCGTCGCATACGCCCTGTCCAAGGCCGTCCGGTGGTCCGAAATCAGCCTGGTTGACGGGGAGAAAACCGATACCGTGGTGCACGTGGAGTCGGACAAGGTATCTCTGCTGATGCAGCCCAGAACGCTGGGAACTTGGTTCGTCTTCGCCCAGGACCCCGATGTCGACGGCGCAGATGCCGAACTGTTCCTCATCGAGGAACACAGGCAAACCCATCCCGAGGGGACCGCGTTCATCCGCGTTAAGTCGATCTCCGGTGAAGACCACCTGCTCATCCGACCAGATGGCCTCGGCTGGGCGGTGGGCAAAGTCATTGATCCCACAAAGGATGTCGAGGAAATCACCGGCCTGGACACAGCCGGCCTGCTCACCCGGATTCGGGCAACCCGGGGAGAAACCAAATGAGCAGCGAGGCGCCCCAACCCAAGCCTCGGGCACGGCGCAAAGGCTACTACAAACGCCAGATCGAATTGGAAGCCGGGAAGCAGGGACTGACGCCCGAGGAATACGGGGTCTACAAGGGCTCAACCGGCAGCGCCATCAAGCCCATCAATTCGGCTGGCGGCCTGCTGTTCCTTGCTATCTTGATCTCAGTGTTTTCGGCTGTTTTCTGTGGAACGGCCATCATTCTGCTCACTGGCGAAGGGGTCACCAACTGGGTGCAATTCGTCATCGGCTGCGCCATTGTCATTGTCCTGGTGCCCACCTCATGGGCTTACTACTTCAAGGAGCGCAAGGCCGCACGCCTCCGGAAGGCGGCCGGGAAAACCCTTGAACCTCCTACCCGCCGCTCAAGCAGGCCGGACTGGTAGCAAGCTTGGGCGCACTAGGAAAAACGATGACCCACCTCCTCCGAAGCGCTGCCAGGGGCGACACCGTCCTGCACATGGAATCAGACCGGACAGAACTGCTGTTCCAGCCGCGCACCGTGCAGGCGTGGTTCATCATGCCGCTGGATCCAATGCTTTCGGCTGACGCCGCCAAGTCCTATGTGGTTCGAGACCATCTTAGGAATCATCCAGAGGGTGGTGCGCGCCGGAGGACCAGCGGCCCGCAAGGGCAGTGTGAACTTTTGGTGCGCAAGGAGGCAAAGGGTTGGGTTTGCGCAACGGTCGCCGGTGACGACGTTGGTCCTGCCACTGTGCCTCTAAGCGAGGATGGCCCTCACCGGTGCCTTGTTTCATTTCGATCCGGATTGCCCCTGACCGATGACTAGAACAGACAAAAAGAGGGTTAACTCCCTAGCGCCCCTACTACTACGGGTACGGCAAGGACGACGTCATCAAGGCCTATACCCCTGAGGAGTGGGGTTTGGGCGGGTCCTCGGCCTACAGCTCCAACAATCCCACCCACAGCCTGGTGGTCCTGACCCTGATTGAAGTGCTGTTAACAGTCCCTGCGATCCTTGCCCCCATTTGGATGATTATCGGGGTCATCTATTTGAACATCGGAGCGTTTCTGCTGTGCCTCGTCTGCACGGTCCTCTTCACGGGCGGCTGGTTTTACACGCTGGGCTTGATTCGCGATGAAATTCAGGCACGTAAGCTCCGGCGGGCACGGGGACTTCCTAAGCCTTTGTACCAAGCCACAGATGATCAGGCGCGGAAATGGTTCGAGGAACGCCCCGGAACGTTGAAAATCACGCGGGAGAACTTCCCTAACAGCCGCCAGCCCTTCCCGGGCGAGCTCCCAACAACTTAAATGCTGCGCAAAGAACGGCCCGCACCGGAACCAGGAGCAGGACATGTCAACGAATGAACCGCACGAAAACATGAGGTGGCAGCCGGAGGAAATGAGAAGCGGATCCTCCACCCCACCGTGACGGGTGAACTGCACAGCTACTCACGGGAGGAACTCGGCATAGTCACAGCTAGTTCGCATGCACAGGTACGGTCCGCCGTCGGCTTTCTCATAATGGCGGTCTTTCTTGCTGCCGTGGCAGTCTTCTCCGTTTTCCTGGTTGCCGGACCGACCACCAGGGGCGAAGACCCGATGTGGAGTGCGCTGTTCTTAACAGCCGCCGGAGTTGGCGGTGCCGTGTACGCCTTTCGCATGGCGAAGGTGGCCTCGAGGGCCAAGAGGCTCCGGGAGGAAAGGGGAATCCCGGAACCCAGCGCCCGCCAGTTTGATTGGGGCCAGGACCGGCATGGCCAGGCGTAGCCGGGACGTTCCCCAGGAACCTGGCTACGTTCCCTACCAGCCGCCGGAAGACCGAGAGCTGCACCGCCTGGGAGAGAACGGTGAGGCCATCGCGTACACGGAGGAAGAGTACGGAGTCCGGAAGGACGACGGTTTGGGCGTTATAAAACCCGTCAACTCCTCCGGGGGTTTATTGTTCCTTGCCATCCTGCTGACGGCATGCATGGGGGGACTGGTCTATTTCGTCGTCCAAATCATCATCCAAAATGCATGGGACATTGCTGGCCGGACTTGGTGGGTCTTTCCCGCCTGCATTTTTCCATTCACCGTGGCCTGGGCCAGCTACTTCAAGGAGCGCAAAGCAGAAAAGCTGCGCAGAGCCAGGGGCCTCCCGCGGCCCGTCGAATAGCGCCTTTGGTGCGGGCCGCCGTCGTATCTTTCTAAGCCGTCCACGGCGTGACGTAACCGACTGCGCCCTTCCGGATGCGAAGTCTAAACTGGACCAATGACTACAGCAGCTACCCCTTCCGTCGGCCTGGTCGGATGGCGCGGCATGGTCGGTTCCGTCCTGATGCAGCGCATGCAGGACGAGGGCGACTTCGCCAACATCAACCCGGTGTTCTTCTCCACCTCCAACGCGGGAGGTGCCGCGCCGTCCTTCGCTGATGGCGCCGGCAAGCTCGAGAACGCGTTCGACCTCGACACCCTGGCCAAGCTGCCCATTATCGTCACCGCCCAGGGCGGCGACTACACCAAACAGGTCCACGGCGAGCTGCGCAGCCGCGGCTGGGACGGCCTCTGGATCGACGCCGCCTCCACCCTGCGCATGAACGACGACTCGATCATCGTGCTGGACCCCATCAACCGCGATGTCATCGACAAGGGCCTGGTCAACGGCACCAAGGACTTCATCGGCGGCAACTGCACCGTCTCCTGCATGCTCATGGGCCTCGGCGGGCTGTTCAAGAACGGCCTGGTCGAGTGGGGCACCTCCATGACCTACCAGGCGGCCTCCGGCGGCGGCGCCCGGCACATGCGCGAGCTGCTCAGCCAGTTCGGCACGCTCAACGCCGAGGTCAGCACGGAACTGGACGACCCGGCGTCGGCCATCCTGGACATCGACCGGAAGGTCCTGGCCCACCAGCGCACCGACATCGACGCCACCCAGTTCGGCGTCCCCCTGGCCGGCTCCCTGATCCCCTGGATCGACGCGGACCTGGGCAACGGACAGTCCAAGGAAGAGTGGAAGGCCGGGGTGGAGACCAACAAGATCCTGGGCACCTCCGAGGAAAACCGGGTGATCATGGACGGCCTCTGTGTCCGAATCGGCGCCATGCGCTCGCACTCCCAGGCCCTGACGCTCAAGCTCCGCGAGGACCTGTCCGTCGCCGAGATCGAGAAGCTCCTGGACGAGGACAACCAGTGGGCCAAGGTGGTTCCCAACACCAAGGAAGCGTCGATGGCCGAGCTGACCCCGGTGGCTGCCTCCGGCACCCTGGACATCCCGGTGGGCCGCATCCGCAAGATGGAGATGGGCCCGGAGTACATCAGCGCGTTCACCGTAGGCGACCAGCTCCTCTGGGGCGCCGCCGAGCCGCTGCGCCGCATGCTCAACATCGCCACCGGCAACCTGTAGCTTCCCGCTGCCTCACGAGCGGCCCTTGCCCGCATAAC
>NZ_JWTB01000047.1 GCF_000813845.1 Pseudarthrobacter phenanthrenivorans | reverse complement strand
GTCAACAACTGGGACGACGTCGTCCCGCCCAAGAACCAGTCCGATGACCAGGACCAGGAGTCCGCCGACAACAACACCATCAACGTCCTGCCGGACCGCACCAAGCCCAACCGGCCGCCTGAAACCAAGCCGGACGCCATCGGTGTCCGCCCGGGCCGGACCACCATCCTCAGCGTCCTGGACAACGATTCCGACCCCGACGGCGACGTCCTCACCGCAGCGGTGGGGGACAACGGACCCAAATCGGGGACCCTAGAAAACATCTACGGCGGCACGGCTTTCCAGATCACCGTTCCAGCCGACGCCAAGCCAGGCACGGAGACATTCAACTACAGCGCCTCCGATGGGAGGGGCCTGTCCGCGACCGGACAGGTGGCGCTCAGCGTGGTGGGGCCCGACGAAAACAAGCCGCCGAAGTTCAAGCGCGGCGAAGACACCACCATGCTGGTGGAACAGGGCAAGACCGTCAGCCAGAACATCCTGACCGACTGGATCGATCCCGACGGCGACGACCTCGTCCTGCTGGACGCCAAGGCCGACAACGACCAGGACCAGGTGAAGGTCCGGCGCGACGGCCTGCTCACCTTCCAGGACTCCGGGGCTACCGCGGGGAAGAAGAACGTCCAGGTCACCATCTGGGACGGCCGCGCCACCGTCACCGGCAAGGTGGTGGTCAACGTCCAGCCGCCCGGCGCCCTCGCGCCGGTGGTCAATGCCGACCACGTCACCGCCGTCGTGGGCCAGGACCTGGTGATCTCACCGCTGAAGAACGACGTCGACCCCAACGGAGGTGCCCTCCGGCTGGCGCAGGTGGAAGCGAACGGCCCCGCCGAACTCGGCCCCGTGACCGACGGCGGTACCTTCACGTTCCGCAGCAGCACGCCCGGCCCGGTCTACCTGACCTACATCGCCAGCAACGGCCCGCAAAGCAGCCAGGGCCTCATCCGCGTGGACGTCGAGTCCGGCAACGACGGCGGCGACCCCGTGGCGGTGCGCGACGTTGCCCTCATGCCTACCGGCGGCAGTGTGCTCCTGGACCCGCTGGCGAATGACTCCGACCCATCCGGCGGCGTCCTGGTGCTGCAGTCCGTCAAACTTCCGGACAACGCCACCGTCTCCGTCAGCGTAATCAACCACAGCGTCCTGAGGATCACGGACATCCTCGGCACCAAGGACCCCATCCTCTTCGAATACACCATGTCCAACGGCAAGAAGTCCGCCACGGGCAGCGTGTCCGTGGTGCCCGTTCCGGCCCCCGCTGTGTTGGAGGCGCCGCAACCCAAACCGGACGAGGTGAACGTCCGCGTCAACGACGTCGTCACCATCCCGGTCCTGGACAACGACACCCATCCGCAGGGCCAGGAACTGACGGTGGACCCCGTCCTGCCGCAGGCCGTCGATGCCGCCGATGGCAAGAGCTTCGTCTCCGAGAACACTCTCCGCTTCATTGCCGGCAGCCAGCCCAAGACCGTCCGCGCCATCTATAACGCGGTGGACCCACAGGGCCAGAAGAGCGCGGCCGCGGTCACCATCCATATCCTCCCGCTGGAGGACGCAGAGAACTCCCGCCCCCAGCCGCGGAACCTCACTGCCCGCGTGGTTGCCGCCGGGACGGTCCGCATTCCGGTGCCCCTCGACGGCATCGATCCGGACGGCGACTCCGTTCAGCTGACCGGCATTGACAGCACACCTGCCATGGGGACCGCCACGGTAGGCAGCAACTTCATCGACTTCACCGCCGCCGGGGACGGCGCCGGAACCGACACCTTCCGCTACAAAGTCGTGGACCGTCAGGGTGCCGTGAACACCGGGACCGTGACGGTGGGCATAGCCCCTCGCGGGGAGATCAACCAGAAGCCCACGCCGGTGGATGATGAAGTCCGGGTCCGCCCGGGCAGGCAGATCGCCGTGGACGCGACAGCCAACGATACCGATCCCGACGGTGACCGCATCCGCATCCTCACCGACGGCATCGAGGCGGATCCCGCGCTGCAGGCGACAGTGAGCAAGAACAGCGGACGCGTCATCCTGCTTGCACCGAAGGAAGCCGGGACCGTCAATGTTCGGTACACCGTGGCTGATGACAGGGACGCTGCGGCTCAGGCAACCATCCGGCTGGTGGTTGACAACGACGTGCCGTTGAAGGCCCCGATCGCCAGGGACGACAGGGTGACGTCCGCGCAGGCCATGGGCAAGACCGCCGTGGACGTTCCCGTCCTCAAGAATGACGAGGACCCGGACGGTGTGGGCGAGAACCTGAAGATCAGCACCGAGGCCGCGACTGCCCGCCCCGGCGGCAATGGCAACGTTCTGGTGGACCTCACCGAGCAGCCCCAGCTCATCCCGTACACCGTGGAAGACGTGGACGGGCAGCAGTCCACGGCAATCATTTGGGTGCCTGGGCTGGGCCAGCAGGTTCCCACCCTGGCCAAGGATGAGGTCATCGAGGTGGTCGCCGGACAGTCCGTCGACGTGGACCTCAAGGAATGGGTCAAGGTCCGGGAAGGAAGGTCGCCCCGCCTGACCCAGGCCGACCGCATCAAACTCATCGGCGCGGACGGCGGCGACCCCATCATCCGGGACGGTGTCGGCCTGAGATACTCTGCAGGAGCTGACTACGTTGGCCCCGGTTCGCTCACGTTCGAAGTAACCGACGGCTCGGGCCCGGACGATCCTGCCGGCCTGAAGTCCACCCTCAGCATCCGTACAAAGGTGCTCCCGGACCCCGATAAGAACAACCCGCCGGAACTGCTCGGCGCCAACGTGGATGTGCCCAAGGGGGACTCGGCCAGCACTGACCTTGGAAAGCTGACGTCCGATCCTGACCAGGACGACGTCGAAAAAATGAAGTACCAGCTGGTGGGCGACTCACCGGGCGGCTTCAACGCACGTATCGAAGGCCAGACGCTGAAGGTTTCGGCGGCGGATTCCACGGCCACCGGTACCAGGGCTGCCGTCCAGGTCAAGGCGACCGACCCCCGCGGGCTTGAAGCCACGGCCACGTACCAGCTTGCCGTGACCGCCTCCAACCGGCCCAAGCCGGTGGCTAACGACGACGTGCAGGACAACGCCGCCGCCGGCAAGCCGGTGACGATCAACGTCCTGGCAAACGACGCCAACCCGTTCCCCGAAACACCGCTCAAGATCATCGCCGCCAACACCGAGACCGGCAGCGGCAACGTGGGCGTCAATGGTGACTCCATCACCGTTACCCCTGCCCCGGGTTTCACCGGGACCCTTGTGGTTGCCTACACGGTGGAGGACAAAACGCAGGACAGCTCCCGGCATGCCACGGCCCGGGTCCGGCTGACTGTCAAGGACAAGCCTGCAGCTCCCACCACGCCCCAGGCCCAGAGCGTGGGGGACCAGACCGCATTGCTGAACTGGTCCGCGCCGGCGGACCGCGGCTCGCCCATCACGAAGTACACGGTGTATGGGGAAGGCGGCTTCCGGCAGGACTGCCCGGCCAACACCTGCACCCTGAATGGACTGACCAACAACACCACCTACCACTTCCAGGTGACGGCCACCAACGAGTTCGGTGAATCCGACCGGTCCCCGGCCTCGGCCGACGTCCGTCCTGACGTGAAGCCCGACACCCCGCTGGCGCCGTCGCTGAAGTTCGGCGACAAGCAGTTGACGGTCACCTGGACGGCTCCGGCCAGCAAGGGCTCGCCGGTGAAGTCCTACGACCTGGAGATATCCCCGGCTCCTGCCGGCCAGAATGCCCAGGTCCAGGGACTGACATCCGTCAACTACGTCTGGAAGGGCCTGCAGAACGGCGTCTCCTACAAAGTCCGGGTCCTGGCCCGCAACGACGCCAAGGACCCCTCCGAATGGAGCCCATATTCGGCGGCGGAAGTCCCTGCCGGTGTCCCGGCAACCCCTGCAGCGCCCAGCGTGGCACAGGCGACGCCGGTGGGCTCGCAGAGCCAGTTGCGGGTGGTTTGGTCGGCACCCAATAACAACGGTGACGCCGTTTCCGCCTACACGCTGACTACGCTTCGGGGCGGAGCCGCCATTGCCAGCCAGCAGGTGTCCGGTACGTCGCAGAACGTCACGGTGGACAACTCGGAGTCCAGTTACACCTTCACCGTTTCGGCCACGAACAAAGCCGGCACCAGCAACACCAGTGCGCCGTCGGCCGCCACGCGTGCCGTAGGCAAACCCGGAACGGTGGCGGCTCCCTCAGCTACTTTGGTGGACACCAACGGCAACGGCGGCAAGATCGATGTCCGGTTTACGCCGCTGACGGACGCCCAGCGGAACGGCTCGGCGCTCAGCGAAATTTCCTACCGCTACAGCCTGACCTCCGGAGGGGGCTCCGGCACTATCCCTGCCGGCGGAGGCGTGGTTGCCGCCGCCAACGGCACCCAGACCTCGGTGGTGGTGTGGGCTGTTTCCTCCCGGAGTACCTCCGCCGGTGATGCCAGCGCCCCGTCCAACGCCGTCAACCCGTATGGTCTGGCCTTTGCCCCGAATGTCACGGGAAGCAAGAGCGGCGGCGTGGGTGACAATACGGTCTCCTGGACCTGGAACCAGCCGGACGGCAACGGCCGGGCAGTGACCGGTTACCAGTACAGTGTCGACGGCGGAGCGTGGCAGGACACCAATCAGCGGTCATTCTCGAAAACCGTTGGTTACAGCCAGACAGTCACGCTCCGTGTCCGGGCCATCAGCGCCGGACAGGCCGGCCGCATCGGCAGCGATACATCCAGCAGCGGCGCTGCCCCGCCGCCGCCGGGACCCAAGCTGTGGAACGTCGTCGTCCGGGTCAACAGCTGCCTTGAAGAAGCCAAGGGCACCGGCGACCACTGGGGCTCCGGAAACTGCACGTCCTACATGATGCCGCAGGGGTCCAACCTTGGGCTCGAGTGCTACCGCGATGGCTGGGGCTCCAGCCGCTGGTACTACATCTACGAACGGAACGGTACCCGGTGGACCAACCAGTACCGGTTCATCAGGGCTGACACCATCACCGGGTCAACCGCCGGAATGGGATCCTGCCCCGCCAGTTACTAGGGCAGGCGCAACCTGCTCTGCCAACAAGCACTTCAACCAGCCACAACCAGAGGAAGAACAACTTTCATGACCATGACCATCGAGCAGGCCGAGTGGTTTGCAGGCACATTCGAAAAGCTGGTTGCCAACGTGGGGCAGGCGGTGCTGGGCAAGGAACACGTCATCCGGCTTACCTTCACCGCCATGCTGGCCGAGGGCCACGTCCTGTTTGAGGACGCCCCGGGGACGGGCAAGACCTCTCTTGCACGGGCGCTGGCCGCCACCGTACAGGGGTCCAACAACCGCATCCAGTTCACCCCCGACCTGCTGCCCTCCGACGTCACCGGCGTGACGATCTACGACCAGAAGACGCAGAAGTTCGAGTTCCACAAGGGCCCGATCTTCAACAACATCGTCCTGGCCGACGAAATCAACCGTGCCTCGCCCAAGACCCAGTCCGCGCTGCTGGAAGTCATGGAGGAATCCCGGGTCACCGTGGACGGCGTGACGTACTCGGCCGGGCGGCCGTTCATGGTGATGGCCACCCAGAACCCCATCGAGCAGGCAGGCACCTACCGCCTGCCCGAGGCCCAGCTGGACCGCTTCCTGATCAAGACGTCCATCGGCTACCCGGACCACGCTTCCACGGTGCGGCTCCTCGGCGGGAACAACCTGAAGGACCGCTCCAAGGAACTGTCCGCCGTCATCACCACCCAGGCGGTGGCGGACATGGCCGACCTCGCCGCCACCGCCCACGTGGACACCGCCGTACTGGAATACATCTCCCGGCTCTGCGAGGAGACCCGCAGCGCCCCCGAAACCCGGCTCGGCGTGTCCGTGCGCGGCGCCCTGGCCATGGTCCGGGCAGCAAAGGTCTGGGCAGCCTCCCAGGGACGGAACTTCGTCCTGCCCGACGACATCAAGGAACTGGCCCCCGTGGTGTGGACCCACCGGTTCGTCATGGACCCAGAGGCGGAGTTCTCCGGCGCCACCGCCGAAGCCGTGCTCACCCGGATCCTGGCCGACGTCGCCGCCCCGCAGCAGCGCACCAACGCCTGACCCGGCCAGCCCACAGCCACACCACCCTTTTCCAGCGCGACAACGAAGGCACATCCCTATGTCGGACGGCACGTCCAGCGGCACACCGTTGACCCGGTTCGTGGAGCGGTTCCAGCACCTGTTCCAGAACCTGTTCCACCGCAACGGCCGACCCTCCCGCCTGCACCCAGCAGCGGTATGGTCCGAGGCCAGCAGCACAGCCCTCCAAGCCCTGGCACCCGGCTGGCGGGCCGTCCGCGGCTACTGGTTGAAATATGCGTGGCCGGTCATTTCCGTGGTCAGCATCCTGGGCTGGTCGGTCCTCGCCGCCGCCATCCTGCTGGGGATCACCGGCCAGGCCTTCGGCTGGCAGGAAGCCACCGCTGCGGCGATCGCGGCGTTCACCATGTTCGTGATCGCGGTAGCTTTCATCCTGGGCCGGTCCTCCTACGGCGTGGTGCTGGACCTCGCCCGCACCCGGGTAGCGGTGGGGGACAGCGCCGTCGGCAGCATCGCCGTCTCCAACACGTCGGCACGCCCGCTCCTGCCGGCGGCGCTGGAACTGCCCGTGGGCGGCACCACGGCCGTCTTCCACTTGCCCAGGATGAAGCCCGGCCAGGTCCATGAGGACCTGTTCACCATCCCCACCGCCCGGCGCGCCGTCATTGTGGTGGGACCGGTTCGCTCCGTCCGCGCGGACCCCCTCCACCTGCTGCGCCGCCAGGTCCTGTGGACCGAACCGGAAGACCTCTTCGTCCACCCGCGCACCGTGGCCCTGGCGGGCTCCGCCGCCGGATTCATCCGGGACCTCGAAGGCATGCCCACCACTGACCTGTCCAGCGCCGACGTCTCCTTCCACGCCCTGCGCGACTATGTGCCGGGCGATGACCGCCGGCACATCCACTGGAAGACCACGGCCCGCACCAACAAGCTGATGGTGCGCCAGTTCGAGGAAACCCGCCGCGCCCACCTGGCCATCTCGCTGTCCATCAACACGGACGAATACTCCTCGGAAACCGAGTTCGAGATGGCCATCTCCGTGGCTGCCTCCATCGGCCGGCAAGCCATCCGGGAACAGCGCGAACTGGACGTCCTGACCCAAAAGGGACCGCTGCGCTGCGAAACCGGCCGCAACATGCTCGATGACATGACCCGGATCGTGGGCACTCCGATGCGCCGCACCGCCGTCGACCTTGCCCGGACCCTGGCCGACACCGTTCCCAACGCCTCGGTGGTCTTCTTCGTGGTGGGCAGCAACGTGACCGCCACCCAGCTCCGCTCGGCCGCCGCCTCCGTCCCGCCCGGTGTCCGCAGCCTTGCCGTCAGGGTGGAAGCCGGCGCAGCACCCACACGTTCGAACATCGCGGACCTGACCGTCCTGACGCTCGGCGACCTCGCCGACCTTGCCATCGTGCTGAGAAAGGCTGCCGCATGAGCACCGCACCGGGCCGCCCCGCACCAACGCGCTCCCCGCAAACCCGTACCCGCCGCAAGGCAGCCGCCACCGATTCGGCGTTCTCCAACGGCCAGCCGCTCTGGCACTTCCTCCTCGACGCCGGCGCCCTGGTGGTCCTGCTGGGACTGGGCCTGCTCGGCTTCGGACTCAGCTTCGGCGGCGACCCCTACTACCAGCTGTCCGGATTCGGCGGCATCGTCCTGGGCCTCGCCATTGGAGCGGCCAACGCGCACCTGCGCCTGGGACTGCTGATTACCACCGCCTTTGCCCTGGCGGCCTACCTTGTGTTCGGGACCCTGCTGGCGTTGCCGGACGCGGCCATCGCCGGGTTCGTCCCCACCCTGGAGTCGCTGCGGACCCTGCTGCTGGGCATCGTCTTCGCCTGGAAGGACATGCTGACGGTCGGGGTCCCGGTGGGAACGGCCGGCGGCGTGCTCATCGTCCCGTTCCTGAGTTCCCTGGTCACCGCACTCGTGGCCGCCCTCCTGACCTGGCGGCTCCGGAGCCCCTACCTGCCGCTCCTTCCGGTGCTGGTCCTGTTCGTCACCGGCATCGCCTTCAGCACCAACGCTGCATTCCTGACCCTGGAACGCGGCATCGGCCTGACGGTGCTGGGCATCGCCTGGGCAACGTTCCGCCGCGACGCCCTGCGCCGGAGCAATACGCGTCGGGTGGCGGTCAACAGCCCGCTGACGGACAGTGCCACGGCACGCCGCGCCAGGATCCGCCGGCTGGGCATGGCAGCGGGGGTCATTGCCGTCAGCGTGGGCATCACCGCGGTGGCTGCCCCGCTGGTCAGCGCGGGCGAGGACCGCAAAGTCCTCCGCAACGTGGTGGTGCCACCGTTCGACCCCAAGGACTACATCACGCCGTTGGCCAGCTTCCGCACCTACGTCAAGGACAAGAAGGACGACACCCTCTTCGTGGTCAAGGGGCTTCCGCGGGACGGCCGGGTCCGCCTCGGCGCCCTGGACGCCTTCAATGGCACCAACTACAACATGGATCCCAACGGCTCCGGAAACTTCAGCAAGGTGGGGGACGCCAAGTCCATCAACACGCTCGCGGACACGTCCGGGGTGGTGCCCACCAACGACTACTCGATCAGCATCAACATCGAGGACTACCAGGGCTACTTCGTTCCGGGCGGCCGGAAGACCACCGGCATCAGCTTTGACCAGGCCGGCTCGACCGCGGCCGCCGGACTCTACTTCAACCCCGGAACCGACACCGCCGTCACCACCAGCGGCCTGGCCCGCGGGGACTCCTACACGGTGCAGGTCTCGGATCCGGTCAAGCTTGAGCACGGGCAGCTGACGCAGTACGACTTCGCCAAAATCTCCCTTCCGGCCCCGCTGGAGGTGCCGCCGGTGGTGGGCTCCCAGGCCAACGACCTGTCTGCCGATGCGCCCACCGCGATCGACCGGGTGCGCCAGATCGAGGCGCACTTCCAGAAGACGGGCGCCTTCAGCAACGGCCTGGTCAGCGAGGGGCAGCTGCCCAGCGTTTCCGGCCATGGCGCGGCCCGCATCAGGAATTTGTTGACGGCCAAGCAGATGCTTGGTGACGACGAACAGTACGCGGTGGCCATGTCCCTGATGCTCCGGCACCTGGGCATCCCGTCCCGTGTGGTGATGGGGTTCTACCCGGAGCCCACCAGCCCGGAGAACGGGGCCGGCGAAGTGAAAATCACCGGCAAGGACGTCCACGCGTGGGTCGAGGTGGCCTTTGAACGGGTGGGCTGGGTCAGCTTCGATCCCACCCCGCCAAAGGACAACATCCCGATCCCGCCGGACCCGGAGAGCAAGTCCAAACCCAAGCCGCAGGTGCTGCAGCCGCCGCCCCCGCCGCAGGAGCCGGCTGACCTGCCGCCGGACTCCTCGCCGGACGCGCTGGACGCGGACCAGAAGAAGGACAACCCGTGGTTGTTCTGGGGTGCCCTCCTGGGTGCGCTGGGCGTGGTCGCGATCCCCCTGGTTATCCTGGCCCTGCCCCTGCTGCTGATCGCCCTCTTGAAGACACGACGCCGGAAGTCGCGTTTCCGCGATGGCCACCCCGCCCAGCGGGTGGGCGGAGGCTGGAATGAGGTGGTGAGCCTTGCCACCGACCTGGGGGCCGCCATCGATACCCGGTCGACGCGGCGCGAAAGCGCAGCGGTCCTGGCCGAGGCCTTCCCGGCAACCCAGGGCACCACCACCATGCTGGCGCGCCGCGCTGATGCCTCGATCTTCGGTGCGGGGGAGCCCAGTGAGGATGAGGTCCGTGAATACTGGACCATCGTTGACGGTTCGCTCAAGGAAATGACCTCCGGCATGGGCTTCTGGCGCCGGCAGCAGGCACGGTTCTCGCCGCGCTCGTTGCTCGCGGATGCCAGGACCGCCATGAACTCCGGCAAGGGACTGAGGCTGGGCAGCCGGCTTGCGCTGCCGACTGTCCCCGGAATCCTTGCCGCACGCCGGCGCCGTACCGCGGACGGGCCGGGCGCCGGGGGCCAGGCGGGAACTCCCGGCGCAGCGTCGGCCCCGCACCCCGGGACGCCACCGCAGGACCAGCAGGGGCCGGCTGAGCAAGGACCTGCAAAGCAGTGATGCCCGACGCCGAATATTGCCCCCGCTGCCGGCAGCAGATCCGGCCAGGGGCCACCTTTTGTCCTGCCTGCGGGGCGCCGCTGCCCAACCGGGCGGCGCGCCGCAGCAGCGTCGCTGAGCCCTTGCACGACCGGAGCGGCCCGGATGCGCGGGCAGCGCGTCCCGCGCATGCGCCGGGGATTCCCGGTACTATCCCGGTAGTGGAAAGGCCCCCGGCCGGTCAGCCGGCGGCCACCGCATTCATGAACCCCGCGGACGCGGGCACAACGCACATGGGTACCTTGCGGGCAGGCACGGCGCCGGGCAGTTCCGGCGGTTCGACCAGCGTGGGGGCCGCTCCAGGGGGAGGAACGGGAATGGCAGTGAACCTTCAGCTTGTTCCGGCTGCGGCGGGCAAGCGGCTCGGTGCTGCCGTCATCGACTGGCTGCCCGGCGTTGCTGTGCTGGTGGTGACCTTCGCCATTGGATTCGCCGGCATCACCCGGACCCGGAGCGGCGGCTTCATCATCTACGACACCTCTTCCCTGGTCCTGTTTGGTGGCATCGGCCTGGGGGTGACCCTCGCCTACCTGTTCGTCGTCCTGGGGCTGGAGGGCCGCACCGGCAAGACCCCCGGCAACCTGGCCATGGGCATCCGCAGCGCCGACCAGGACGGCTATGCCCCCGGCGCCGGCGCCGTCTTCCTGCGCGGACTCATTACCGGCGCAGGCATCCTCCTGGCCCTGCTGGCGGCAGTCCTGGTGGTGGTCTTCAAGTGGTTCGACGCGGCCCTGTTCATCCTTGGCCCGCTGCTCCTGCTCGGCGCGGCGTGGGCCGTGCTGGTAGTAGTCTCCAGCCGGTGGGACAAGGACGGCGGACTGCGGGCCTGGAACGACACCGCTGCCAGGACCCTGGTGTTCGACGTCAAGGCGGGCCGCGATCCTATTACCACCGGCGGGATCCAAGGGCCCTACAGCTTCGCACCGCTGGACCTTCCGCCCGTACAGCAGGTGCTGTCGCCGGTGGCGGGCGCCAAACAGCCCCTTGCCCAGGCACCGGCGGCCACACCACCTCTAGCCCCGGGTCTGGTGGCGCAGCCTGCCCAGATGCCCCCCGCCCAGGCACCTGCCCAGTCGCCAACCCAGGTTCCGCCGTCGGCCCCCATGCCCGCACAGGCGCTGCCCTCCCAGACCATGCCGTACACGTCGCCGGCGTCCTTCGCACCGCCCGCGGCCGGCCACCGGGTGGCTCCGCAGCACGTTGACGACGACGTCGAACGCACCCAGGTGCGCCCCGGAACTACCGGCCCGGCTCCCGTGGCCGTCCTCCGCATCCGGTTGGATGACGGCCGCGACTTCCAGCTGGACCGCAGCGTGCTGGTGGGACGCAATCCCGTGGGGCAGGCCGGGGAACAGCACGCCCAGCTGCTGGCCGTGGACGACCCCGGACGCTCGATTTCGAAGACGCACCTGCACCTGCTCACGGATGGCACGGGCATCTGGGTGACGGACCGGCAATCGACCAACGGAAGCGCCGTCACCACCCCGGACGGCCTGCGCACCCCCCTGGTGCCGGGCGTCCCCACGTTTGTTACCCCGGGATCCAGCGTGCATTTTGGAGACCGCACCTTTTACCTAGGACAGGCATGAACCAGCACCCCGCCAGTGTTTCCCCCACCATCCAGCCGGGACCAGGCCTCCGCCTGTCCGTCGGCTACGGGACGGACCGCGGGCTCCGCCGGGAGCTGAACGAGGATTCATACATCGCCTCCGATCCCGTCTTTGCCGTCGCGGACGGGATGGGCGGCCATGAAGCCGGCGAAATAGCCAGCGGCCTGTGCGTGCGTGCCCTGGCCGGAATGCCACAGGTCGCGTCGGGGGAGCGGAGCATCACGGCAGCGGTCCTCCAGCAATACCTGGTCCGGGCCGACAGCTCCATCCGCGACGCCACGGGAGGCCGGGCAGGCACCACGCTGACCGGCGCCGTGGTGGTGGAACAGATGGGCATGCCGTACTGGCTGGTCCTGAACATCGGTGATTCGCGCACCTACCGGCTGAGCCAGGGGCGCTTCGAACAGATCAGCGTGGACCACTCCGAGGTCCAGGAACTGGTCGACGCGGGCGAGATCACCGCGCAGGAAGCCACCGTCCACCCGCGCCGGCATGTGGTCACCCGTGCCCTGGGTACGGGGGATGAAACCGAGGCGGACTACTGGCTGCTCCCCGTCGAGGAAGGCGACCGCGTCCTGGTGTGCTCGGATGGCCTGACCGGGGAACTGCCGGATGACGAGATCCTCCAGATCCTCAGCACCACGGCTGATCCGCAGGAGGCAGTGGACGCGCTCATCCAGGCCGCCCTGCGCAGCGGCGGCAGGGACAACGTCACAGCCATCGTGGTGGATGCGTCGAACGTATCGAACGACGACGGCGCCGGCACCACGGCGCCCCGGCACACCTCCGCGGACGGCGACGAAGTGACGCTGCCGCGGCCCGCGGCAGCCGCGCCCGTGACGCAGCCGCTGCCCGAACCGGCCGCGGAGGCTCCGGGGAACGCGGGGGAGCCGGACGATGACCGGCGCTAGCTACATTCCGGGCACTTGGCTGGGTGTTGTGCGGTCCCGCACCGCGGTGCTCCTGGGCCCCGGGCTGCCGGCTGAACTGGCCGGCGCCGTGTGGGAGCTCCTGGCCGGACGGCCCGAGCCGCACGAGGTCCTTGCGGCCGTCACCAGCGGCTCAGGCGGATCGCTCACCCAGCTGCCGTCATTCGGGATCCTGGACTTCAACGGCCCGCTGCGCGTATTCCTGCGCGGCGACATCGACCTCACCGTGGAACAGCCCGGTGGAGCGGTGGACCTTGACGGCCGGGATGTCACCACCTGGAACGAGCGCAAGTTCGTCGTGCCGGGCAGGTGCAGGCTGGCAGCCGCGGCCGGCAGCACCGGCAGCGGGCAGGCGGGGGAGTACCCGGAGTTGCCGCTCGGCGAAGGTGTGGTGCTGCTGCAGTCCCTGACGCTCGGCGTTCCGTCCGGCCCCGCCGCGGTGCACGGCCCCGCCGCGGTGCACGGCCCCGCCGGCGCGGACAGTACGACGGCGCCGGGTACCTCCCCGTCCGCCGGGGGCACCTTCGCCGTGGACAGCTCCGGTGAGGTGGACAGCGCCGGTGAGGTGGACAGCGCCGGTGAGGTGGACGGTCCCGACGATAGTGCCAGCGGCGGTGCCGCCTCCCGTTCAACAGCCGGGGAAGGCCAGCCGGATGCGGGGGCGCCGTGGCGTGCAGGGGGCCGGGCACGGGACTTCCGTGGGGAGCCGGAAGAGTCCGTAACCGCTTCCGCCGGGACCGAGGTGGGGGCCATCGGGGGAGAAGCCAATCCTGAGCCCGGGGTACAGCTACAGGCCGGGCAGGCAGGGCAGGCTGGCGACAAGGGCCCGGGCCTACCAGCCGGGGAAAGCTTTGACCCGGACGCCACGATTGCCCCGGGCGCCATTATCGATATGGACGGGGAACGTGCCGTTGACGCGGCCAGCCTGGACTCCGAAGGCCCGCATCCGGCGGGAGGTGCGGCCGGCGCTGGTTTTCCCGGCGCTGACGCGGCCGGGCTTGACGCGGCTGGACTTGACGGCGCCGGGCTTGACGGGGCTGGGCTTGACGGGGCTGGGCGGGACGCAGCCTCCGCGGATGATGATGCCGCTGAGGCAGGCAGCATAGAGCCGGGAAGCAATGATTCAGGCAGCGCCGGGACAGGCAGCAATGGTTCAGTCAGCGCTGCCCGGAACCAGGCCGACGCCGCGTCCGCGGTGGAAATGACGTCGTCCTATGACCATCTGTGGGACCGCACGGTGATGCGGAATATCGAGGATGCCGCCGTCCGGGAGGAGCCGGACGCGGATTCCGGCCACGTGCTCCCGCAGCAGCAGGCCGCCCTGCAGGCGGCCGAACCACTGCCCGCGCTGGGAGCCGGAGACGCTGCGGCCCAGGCCGGCCCGGAAGGAGCATCCCCATCAGGTCCCGGCGGTTCCGCCGCATCCAGTCCGGGAGCCGACGCAGGATCCCCTGCCCACCCTGATCCTTCGCGGCCGGACTCCCCGCACCCCGGTTCCTCGCAGCCTGATCCTGCCCAGCCCCGTCCAGCCTCCCCGGGCCTGATCGATTCGGTGCCCTGGCGCACCGGCACGGGCACAGCGGAGCCCGGACCAGCCGCGGCTGCGCCAGCACCGTCGGTGGGGACACCCCCGGCTCCATCCGCACCCCCGGCACCATCCGCACCCCCGGCTCCATCCACCCCCGCAGCTCCTTCCACACCGGCGCCCTTCACACCGGTGCCCTTCACACCGGCAGGCGGCGGCAGCGGACCGGGCCAGGCCTTTGACCCCGACCACGATGGCCAGACGGTAATGAAGAGCAGCCTGCCGGGAACAGCATCCGGCTCTGCACCGACCGGGCCGGCTGCAGGCGGGCCCGCTTCAGGCGGGGACCGGCAGGACGCCGCCGGCGGCCCGCTGGTGCTGGCCCGTGTCTGCGCGCAGGGCCACCCCAATCCACCCACCCGTGCCCAGTGCAGCGTCTGTGGGAGCGCCCTGCTGCCGGACGCGGTGCAGGTGGCCCGTCCCCGGCTGGGGCGGATGCGCCTGTCCACCGGTGAACTGCTGGACCTTGACGAATCGATGGTCATCGGCCGGCAGCCGTCCGTCTCCAGGGTCCAGGGCGGCGTCATGCCGCGGCTGGTCCAGGTGGCAAGCCCCGGCGGCGACATCTCCAGGTCGCACGTCGAGGTACGGCTTGAGGGCTGGCATGTCATGCTGTGCGACCTCAAAGCCACCAACGGAACCGTCCTGGTCCGCGAAGGCCAGCCGCCGCGGCGGTTGGCCCAGAACGAGATGGCCATCCTGCTCGACGGCGATATCGCGGAGCTGGGCGACAACATCTCGATGCGTTTTGAGGAGATTCCTTGAGTTCCAAACGGCCGGTTGCGCCGCCGCCCCGCATCCCGGGGTTCACCTACATCAGCCTGCTGGGCTCCGGCGGCTTTTCCGACGTCTACCTGTACGAACAGGACAGGCCGCGCCGGAAGGTCGCCGTCAAGGTCCTGCTCTCGGACCTGAAGACCGAAGGCGCCCGGCGCCGTTTCGAGTCTGAGGCCAACCTGATGGCCCAGCTGTCCTCGCACCCGTACATCGTCACCATCTTCGAGGCGGAGGTGACCGACGACGGGCACTCCTACCTGGCCATGGAGTACTGCTCCCGTCCCAGCCTGGATGTGCGGTACCGGCGGCAGCGCTTCAGTGTCGATGAAGTCCTGGCCGTCGGCATCCAGGTGGCCTCCGCCGTCGAAACCGCGCACCGCGCCGGCATCGCCCACCGGGACATCAAGCCCGCCAACATCCTGGTCACCGACTACAACCGTCCTGCCCTCACCGACTTCGGCATCTCCGGCACCCTGGCAGGGGACGCGGAGGACGACTCCGGCATGTCCATCCCTTGGTCGCCGCCCGAGCAGTTCCGGGACGGCGCCGTGGATGGGGTCATGGTGGACGTCTGGGCACTCGGCGCCACCCTCTACACCCTGCTCGCCGGCCGGTCGCCGTTCGTCATGCCCGGCGCCGACAACTCCCAGCGCGAGCTGATCAACCGCATCAGCAACATGGCGCTGCCACGCCTGGGCCGTGCGGATGTGCCCGAATCCCTGGAGCTGGCCCTGGCAACGGCCATGGCAAAGTCGCCCGGGTCCCGGTACTCGTCGGCCCACGCCTTCGCCCTGGCTCTGCAGCGCATCCAGGCCGAGCTCAACCTCTCCGTTACGCCCTTCGAAGTCCTGGAGGAACCCCAGCAGGAGGACAGCCACCCGGACGACGGCACCGAGGAAACCCGGGTCCGGAGCATCGCCGCGATCGACCCGGAACGGACCGGCAGCGCCCCCACCTTCCCGGCCCGCACCCGCCCCGGCACCGGGGCTGACGGCACCGGAGGCGCCGGCGGTGCCGTCCCGCCGTCGAACGTTGCCCCTGCCGCCTATGCCCCTCCGGAACCAGGCCAATGGCAGTCCGCCCCGGCAGTGCCGCACATCCCTGCCCGCACTCCCGGAGCGCCGGCGCCCGAACCAGCTTTCCCCGTGACAGGCGCGGACGACGGCGGCCGGCTGGGCACCTGGGCACAGTCCACCGTGCTGCGGGGCAGCGCAGGATCGGCGCCCTACGGGTCCCCGGTCACGGGGGCCGGCGACGCCGGGGAGGACACCACCTACACCGCCGATGCGACAGTTCAGCGCGCTGTCACGACGGAGGACCCGCAGCCGGCGCCCGAAACCGATCACCGCAAGCGCAACCTGTGGCTCGCCCTCACCGGTGGAACCCTCCTGGCGCTGGCCGCCGCCGTCGGCATCGTGGTGGCCAATACGGCAACCGGAACACCCAAGACCGTGGCTACCCAACAGGTGAGCAAGCCCCCCGCGGACGCCCTGGACAACGGCACGGTGCCCGACGTCGAAGGCCTCAAGGGCACCGTGGGCGGTGACGGGGAAGCCAGCTTCACGTGGACCAACCCGCAACCCAAGCAGGGGGACACCTACAAGTGGAAGGTCTACACCATCGGCGGCAACAGCGCCGAGTTCCACTCCGTCACCGAACCGCAGGCAAAGGTGCGGGCCAACCCCACCGGGCAGACCTGCATCCAGGTCATGATCGTCCGGGCGGACGGCGCGTTCTCGCCAATGGAGGAAGGCTCCATAGCCTGCACCGCCTCATGACAGCCAGGGCAACGACACCAGGACAGGTGATGTTCCGCCGCGGCCACGTGGCTGCCGCCCGGAACGCGGACCGCTCCGCACCAACGGCATTGACGTTTACACGAACAGTTCTGACTTGAGGAGGCACAGATCATGGGGGATCTAGCAATAGATTTCTGTGGCGAATGGTACGAACCATCGGACGAGGACATCTTCAACATCGGCCGCGAGGGCGACCTGGAAGTGGATGACAACCCGTACCTCCACCGGCAGTTCCTGCAGGTGGCCCGCTACGACGGCATCTGGTGGCTCAGCAACGTGGGCAGCATGCTTTCCGCCACCGTTGCGGACGCCTCCGGCGGCATGCAGGCCTGGCTGTCACCCGGCGCCCGGATTCCGCTGGTCTTCAGCCACACCAACGTCATCTTCACGGCCGGGCCCACCACCTACGAGTTCGCCGTGCACTTGAGGACGCCCTCCTTCCGGCAGGAAGCCAGGGAAGGCGCGTCCAGCGGGGACACCACCATCGGCCCGGTGGTCTTCACGGATGCCCAGAAGGCTTTGATTGTGGCGCTCGCCGAACCCGTGCTGCGGCGCGAAGGCACCGGGTTCAGCACCATCCCGTCGTCGGCGGCCGCCGCCAAGACCCTGGGCTGGGCCCTGACGCGGTTCAACCGGAAACTGGACAACGTCTGCGACAAGCTTGACCGGGTGGGCGTGGTGGGACTGCGGGGCGGCGGCGGCAAGCTCGCCACCAACCGCCGGGCGCGTCTGGTGGAGCACGCTGTCACCACCCACCTGGTGACCCCCGATGACCTGTACCTGCTCGAAAAGATGAGGGGCGTGGACGAAGGATGAGGATCCGCCTGACACTCCGCCGGGAACCCGCCGACGCCAAGGACCTGGCCGTCACGGTGGACGGCCTGGCCACGGTGGCCGATATCGCCACCGTGCTCTGGGCGGCGGACCCCGACCGCAAGGGCGTGCCTGCCCCGGACAACCTTTCCCTGCGCATCGACGAAGCCTTCGTGGGTGCCGGCATCAGCGGAAACGTCCTGGCCCGCGGGGACAACCTCCTCGAATCGGGCCTGCGGCCCGGCTCGGTGGTATCCCTGGCCCAGGTCAGCGAGCAGTTCCATGAGCCCGGAGCCAACCGCGGACCGGCCGCCGCCACCCTGCGCGTGCTGTCCGGGCCCGACGTCGGCCGCGAATTTTCGCTGCCCACCGGCACCAGCTACATCGGCCGGGACCGCAACGTGGACATCCGGCTGACGGACCCGCTCACCTCCAAACGGCACGCCCGGATCACGGTGGGCGAAAGCATCGAGATCGTCGACACGAACTCCGCCAACGGCCTCCTGATGGACGGCCTGCCGGTCACCCGCGCCACCCTGAACTCCTCCGACACCGTGACCCTGGGCGACACCACCGTGACCGTGGTGCCACTGGGGCACAACCACGCGGCAGCACCGACGTCGCCCCTGCTGAACTTCAACCGCTCACCGCGCGTGGTGCCCCGGTTCGACGTACCCAAGCGCGTGCTGCCCGCCGGACCCAAGCGGCCCGAGGACCAGCCCTTCCCCTACATCATGCTGGTGGCGCCACTGATGATGGGTGCGGTGATTTTCGCGGTCACGCAGAACGTTCTCTCCATGGTCTTCATGCTGATGATGCCCCTGTTCATCGTCGGCCACTACGTGGACCAGAAGATGCGCAGCCGCAAGCAGCAAAAGGAACAGCTCAAGCAGTTCCGCGCCTCCATGGCCGCTTTCCGGCAGGACCTTACGGAGCTGCAGCAGGTGGAACGCGCGGTCAGGCTGCAGGAAGCACCATCCGTCAGCGACACCGTGGACGCCATCTACAAACTGGGACCGCTGCTGTGGACGCACCGGCCCGAGCATCCCTCCTTCCTGGGCCTGCGGTTCGGGCTGGGGACCGCGCCGTCCCGCATCCCCCTCGAGGAACCGTCCAACAACGACACCGAGGTGCAGTACAGCCGCGAAATCCAGGACTGCATCAAGCAGTTCAGCGAGATCGAAGGCGTCCCCGTGATCTCCCAGCTGCGGACCTCCGGGGCGCTGGGCATCGCCGGAGCCCGCGGACTGGTGGACGATGTTGCCCGCGGCATGGTGCTCCAACTGGTGGGGCTCCACTCACCGGCCGAGGTGGTCCTTACCGCCATCACCTCCGCCCAGTCCAGGGAACGCTGGAACTGGCTGCAGTGGCTGCCCCACGTCGGCTCGGGCCACAGTCCGCTGGCGGGGGACCACCTCGCCGCCGGCTCCGCGGGCGGGTCCTCCCTGCTGGCCAGGCTTGAGGACCTGGTGGATGCCCGCGAGGCCGCGGCCAGGCGGACCGCCCCGGAGCTGCGCCCCGGCATCGACCCGGTGAAGCACGAACTTGAAGAACCGGTCCTCCCGTCGGTGCTGGTCATTGTGGAGGACGACGCCCCCGTGGACCGCGGCCGCCTCACCCGGCTGGCCGAACGCGGCCCCGACTCCGGCGTGCACGTCCTGTGGGTGGCCACGGACATCCAGGCCCTGCCTGCTGCTTGCCGCGACTTCATGGTGGTGGACGGCGACCACGGCACCACCACCGGCCAGGTGCGCCTGGGCCGCCACACCTACCCCGTCAGCTGCGAGAGCGTGGACGCCGAACTCGCGGCCCAGCTCGCCCGGATGCTCGCGCCGGTGGTCGATGTCGGAAAGCCGGTCAACGACGACTCCGACCTGCCGCGCGCCGTCTCCTACGCCACGCTGATCGGCAAGGACTTCCTGGACAACCCGCAGGCCGTCGCCGAGCGCTGGACGGAAAACAACTCCGTCCGTGCCACGGCTGTGGCCAACCGCAAGGACAACGGCACCCTCCGCGCCCTGGTGGGGTCAAAGGGCATCGAACCGCTGTATCTGGACCTGAAGAACGAAGGGCCGCACGCGCTGGTGGGCGGCACCACCGGCGCCGGCAAATCCGAGTTCCTGCAGTCCTGGGTGATGGGCATGGCTGCCGCCTACAGCCCGGACCGGGTCAGCTTCCTGTTCGTGGACTACAAGGGCGGCGCCGCGTTCTCCGACTGCATCAACCTCCCGCACACGGTAGGGCTGGTGACCGACTTGTCCCCGCACCTGGTGCGCCGGGCGCTGACGTCGCTGCGGGCCGAACTGCACTACCGCGAGCAGCTGCTGAACCGGAAGAAGGCCAAGGACCTGCTGGCCCTGCAGCGGGAGGCTGACCCCGATGCCCCGCCGTACCTGATCATCATCGTGGACGAGTTCGCGGCCCTCGCCAACGACGTCCCGGAATTCGTGGACGGCGTCGTGGACATTGCCGCGCGCGGCCGATCCCTGGGCCTGCACCTCATCCTCGCCACCCAGCGCCCGGCCGGCGTCATCAAGGACAACCTCCGCGCCAACACAAACCTCCGCGTGGCACTGCGCATGGCCGACGAGGACGACGCCACCGACATCCTGGGCGTCCCGGACGCCGCCTACTTCGACCCCGCGATTCCCGGCCGCGGCGCCGCCAAGACCGGTCCTGGCCGCATCCAGGGATTCCAGACGGGCTACGCCGGCGGCTGGACCACGGACAAGCCGCAGCGGCCGCAGATCGACATCGTGGAAATGGCCTTCGGCTCCGGGCCCAGCTGGGAACCGCCGGCCCCTGACAAGCCGGTCGCCGCCGAGCCCGCCGGGCCGAACGACATCGCCAGGATGACCTCCACGATCGTGCATGCCGCGGATGCCCTGGCGATTCAGCCGCCGCGCAAGCCGTGGCTGGACGAGCTGGCCAAGACCTACGACTTCTCCAAGCTGCCCAACCCCCGCACGGACGAGCAGCTGCTGCTGGGCGTTGCCGACGACCCCGTCCACCAGGACCAGCCCACGGTGTTCTACGAACCCGACCGCGACGGCAACATGGCCATCTACGGAACAGGCGGTTCCGGCAAGTCGGCCGCACTGCGCGGCATCGCGATAGCCGCCGCCGTCACCCCGCGGGGCGGCCCCGTCCACGTGTACGGCGTCGACTGCGGATCGGCCGGGCTGCGCATGCTTGAGGAGCTTCCGCACGTGGGTGAAATCATCAACGGCGACGACGTGGAACGCGTCGGCAGGCTCCTGCGCCTCCTGCGGGACATCGCGGAGCTCCGGGCGGCGCAGTTCGCCGAGGTGCGGGCATCCACCATCGTGGAGTACCGGAAGCTGGCCAACAGGCCGGACGAGAAACGGATCTTCGTGCTGGTGGATGGGATGTCCGCGTTCCGTGAGGCCTACGAACACAGCAAGCTGTCCGGGCTCTGGGACATCTTCCTGCAGCTTGCCACCGACGGCCGGACCCTGGGCATCCACCTGGTGGTGACGGGGGACAGGCCCAACGCCGTCCCGGCATCACTGCTGGCCTCGATCCAGCGCCGCCTGGTCCTGCGGCTCTCCAACGAGGACGACTACATCTCCATGGACGTCCCCAGGGACGTCCTCACCGCCAATTCCCCTCCGGGCCGCGGACTCCTCGACGGCCTTGAAGTGCAGCTGGCCGTCCTTGGCGGGAACTCGAACCTGGCCCTGCAGGCCCGTGAAGTCCACAAGCTGAGCGAGGCAATGCTGCGCCAGGGCCTCGACACCGCCCCCGGCATCGAGCGGCTACCGGAGCAGGTGGACCTCGATGTCCTGCCCGCCGGCAACCCGGACCTGCCGGTCATTGGCGTGGATGACGAGTCCCTGCAGCCCGCGGAGATCATGGCCCGCGGCCCTCTGCTGCTGGCCGGCCCGCCCGGGGCAGGGCGGACGGTGGCCCTGGTCACCCTCGCCTATGCCCTGCGGCGGTCCAACCCCGCCACGGAGCTGATCTACGTGGGATCCCGGCGCTCCGCCGTCGCGTCCCTGCCCCTGTGGAACCGGGCCGTCGTAGGGCCTGATGACCTTGCCGGCGTCGTGGAGGACCTGGTGGAGCATTCCACCGGCAACCCTGGCATGGTGGCAATCTTCATCGAAGGCCTCACGGAGTTCACCGACACCATCGCCGAATCAGGAATGGCGCAGCTTGTCACGGCTTCGCTGAAGGCAGACCAATGGGTGGTGGGGGAGTCGGAATCCTCCACCTGGTCCTCCGCCTGGCAGCTTGCCCAGCCCTTCAAGTCCGGGCGCCGTGGCCTGCTGCTCAACCCGGGCGACATCGAGGGCGACAGCCTGCTCAACACCTCCCTGGGCAGGGTCAGCCCCGACTTCATCCCGGGCCGCGGGTACGTGGTGGGGCGCGGCAAGGCGCGGAAAATCCAGGTGGCGCTGCCGCCCGAAAACCGGGACTGAACCGACCGGCACCCGGACGGCCGTCATGCGGGTGGATTTGCGGCCGTCCGGCAGAGTGTAGAAGACTGCTTCGGAACCCAGAAGGCCGCGGACGGGGGATCCGTGGGCGTCGAAAGGTAACCGTGAGCCCATCCTCCCCTCCATTCCGTGCTGTCCCCGCTGCCTTTTCCGCGGCAGTCCTCGCCCTCGCCATTGGCCTCCCCGCCTCCGCGCCGGCCCTGGCCGATTCCCCGGACCCGTCGCCTGCTGCCACCACTGCGGCACCCACAGACGACCCCGCACCGGACAAGACGGCGAACGGGCGGCCCGGCAAGCCCGCGGCACCCACCGATCCGCCGGGCGATGGCGGTTCGCCCGCCCAGCCAGCCCCCAGCGAAACCGCGGCCCCGCACATGTCCGCGCCCGCCGCACCTCCGCGCGTGCCGGCGCCGGCACCCACGGCGCCTGTTCCCGGGACTGCCGAGGCCATCCAGCCTGACGAAACACTGCCGGCCGACACCCCCACGTCCGCCTCCCCGTCCTCCACCGCGGCCGCACCGTCGTCGGAATCCACCTGGAACAAGCCGGTTCCACGATCCACCGGCCCAACCCAGGCCGCGGCGGCACGCACCGGAGCCCCGGGCAGCGGCGGCCTGAACCTGTCCATTCCCGCCGGCGTCCTGCTGGTGGGAATGTCTGCCGGCGCCTTCGCGCTGTGGGGCCGGAACCGGCTCCGGTCGCACTGACCCCAGGCCGCTGACCCATGGCATGCCCCGGCCCGTTTGGAGCCGCCCCGGCCCGTGCGCCCGTCCAGTGTCCGGGGTGTAAGGCAAGATAGGTCTGTGAGCACAGGACCAGGACCCGCAGAACAGACCGCAACCCGGACCACGGCACCCACCGAGCCCCAAACCATCCCCACCGAAGCCATCCGCGAGGAGTACGAAAACCTCGCCGACCTGGTGCGGAAGTACCGGTTCGCGTATTACCAGGAGGACGCGCCCCTGGTCTCGGACGCCGAGTTCGACACGCTCTTCCGCCGGCTCGAGGAGATCGAGGCGCTGCACCCGGAGTTGGTGGCCAACGATTCGCCAACGCAGGAAGTGGGCGGCGAGGTATCGGCCGCGTTCGCACCCGTGCAGCACCTTCAGCGGATGTACAGCCTGGAGGACGTCTTCTCCCTGGAGGAGCTGGATGCGTGGCTCAACCGGGCGGAGGCAAGCATCGAAAAAATCGGTGACGGCAGCACCAGGGCGGCCTGGCTGACGGAACTCAAGATCGACGGCCTGGCGGTCAACCTCCTCTACCGTGACGGCAAGCTGGTGCGGGCTGCCACCCGCGGCGACGGCACCACCGGCGAGGACATCACGCACAACCTGCTCACCATCAAGGAAATCCCGCAGGAACTGCGCGGCAGCGGCTTCCCCGCCGAAATGGAGGTGCGTGGCGAGGTCTTCATCCCGTCCAAGGATTTCGCGGAGTTCAACGAGGCGTTGATCGAGGCCGGCAAGGCTCCGCTGGCCAACCCGCGCAACGCCGCCGCCGGTTCGCTGCGGCAGAAGGACCCGGCCGAGACGGCCAAGCGGCCCCTGAAGATGTTCGTGCACGGCATCGGCGCCCGCGAAGGACTGGCCGCCGGCAGCCAGTCCGAAACGTACGGTTTGCTCAAGGAGTGGGGCCTGCCGGTCAGCCCGTACTTCGAGGTGCTGGCCAGCCGGGACGACGTCCTGGCCTTCATCAAGCGCTACGGGGACCAGCGGCACAAGCTGCTCCACGAAATCGACGGCATCGTCATCAAGGTGGACGATTTCGCCACCCAGCGGGCACTGGGCAACACCACCCGCGTTCCCCGCTGGGCCGTGGCGTACAAATATCCTCCGGAGGAAGTGCACACCAAGCTGCTGGACATCCAGGTCAACGTGGGCCGCACCGGCCGGGTGACCCCGTTCGGCGTCATGGAGCCGGTCAAGGTGGCCGGATCCACGGTGGAGATGGCCACCTTGCACAACCAGGACGTGGTCAAGGCCAAGGGCGTCAAGATCGGCGACATCGTGATCCTGCGGAAAGCAGGCGACGTCATTCCCGAGATCGTGGGCCCGGTCCTGTCCCTCCGCGACCAGCAGGACCCGCCGGTGCGGGACTTCGTCATGCCCACCGAGTGCCCCTCCTGCGGCACTCCGCTGGCACCGGCGAAGGAGGGCGACGTGGACGTCCGCTGCCCCAACGCCAGGTCCTGCCCGTCCCAGCTTCGCGAGCGCGTGTTCCATGTGGCCGGCCGCGGCGCCTTCGATATCGAAGCCCTGGGCTGGGAGGCGGCCATCGCGCTGACCCAGCCCGCAGAACCTGAGGTGCCGCCGCTGACCTCCGAAGCCGGGCTCTTCGACCTCACCCCGGAGGACCTGGCCGAGGTGCGGATCCGCCGGGAAAAGAAGGCCAAGGGCGTGCCCACCGGCGAGTACGAACTGGTGCCCTACTTCTTCAGCAAGGGCACGGCCAAGTCGCCGTCCAAGCCCACCGCCAACACCCAAAAGCTCTTCAAGGAACTGGACAAGGCCAAAACCCAGCCCCTGTGGCGGGTGCTGGTGGCCCTGTCCATCCGCCACGTAGGGCCCCGCGCCTCCCGGGCGCTCGCCCAGGCCTTCGGCACGATGGACCGGATCCGGGCAGCCTCGGAAGAGGAGCTGGCCCACGTGGACGGGGTGGGCCCCACCATCGCGGCGGCGCTCAAGGAGTGGTTTGCCGAGGACTGGCACCTGGAAATCATCGACCGCTGGGCCGCCGCCGGGGTCCGCATGGAGGACGAACGCGACGAGTCCATGCCCCGGACCCTCGAAGGGCTCACCGTGGTGGTCACCGGTTCCCTTCCCAACTTCAGCCGCGACGAAGCCAAGGAAGCCATCCTGATCCGTGGTGGCAAGGCCTCCGGGTCCGTCTCGAAGAACACCAGCTACCTGGTGGCAGGCGAAAGCGCCGGCAGCAAGCTGGACAAGGCGGAGCAGCTGGGCGTGCCCGTCCTGGACGAGGACGGATTCCGCAGGCTGCTCGACGGCGGCCCGGCAGCATTAGGTGACGGCGGCAATGAAGAGGCGGCCATGCCGGCGCCTGCAGCGGAGAACACTGCCGGAGATAACAAGGTGGAGGAGAACGCATGACGTCCGCTTCGGAGCTGCTGGAGGTGGCGATGCAGGCCGCCGCGGCCGGTGCCAAAGTCCTGGCCGGCCGGGACGGCGACGCGCTGGACGCGAGCAACAAGGGTGCCGCCGGTGACTGGGTCACCGCCTTCGACGTTGCGGCGGAGACCGCCGTGCGCGGTGTCATTGCCGCGGCCCGGCCCGGCGACAGCATCACCGGCGAGGAACAGGGAACTTCCCGCCCGGCCAATCCCACCGGTTTCCGCTGGTCCATCGATCCTCTGGACGGCACCACCAACTTCATCCGCAACATCGTCTACTACGCCACGTCCGTGGCTGTGGCCGATGCCGACGGCGCCTGGCTGGCCGGCGTCGTCAACGCCCCTGCCCTGGGCCGGGTTTACTACGCCGCCCGCGGCCAGGGTGCGTGGCTGGAGGAACGCGGGAAAACCACCCGGCTCGAAGGGCCCGTCCCGGGCCGCGCCGGGCAGATCCTGGCCACCGGGTTCAGCTACGAGCCCCACATCCGGTCGCAGCAGGCGGCCGCCTTCGGCACCCTCATGGACGGGTTTGCCGACGTCCGCCGGCTTGGCTCCGCCGCCCTGGACCTCTGCATGGTGGCCGACGGAACGCACGACGCCTACGGGGAGCGGGGCCTGAACGAACACGACTTCTCGGCCGGGGCGCTGATCGCGGAGGAAGCCGGCTGCTGGGTCCGCCGGCCCCGCCTGACCAGCCCGCTCGACGGCGGCCCCAGCGACGACGAGCGGCTCGACGCCTGGACCTGCGCCGCCAGCCTGGAGCTGTCAGGCAAGTTTCCGCTCTAGGAGCCGTCTTCCCCGGCTGGAGGAAAACCGTCCCAGCACAATGTGATAGTTCGGTCACGGAAAGCGCGTTTCCACCGAACCCTGAGCCCGTCCGCCACTACCATTGATGGGTGCAGCCGCAGTTAACCATCCGTCCCGCCGTCGAAGCCGACTTTGCCGACGTCGCCCGCATCACCGGCGACTCCTACCTTGCCGCCGGGTACTTCGACGACGCCGACCACCCCTACATGGTCAAGGTCATGGACGTGGCGGCGCGCGCAGAGCAGGCCACCATCTGGGTGGCCGAACGGGAAGGGACCATCGTCGGCTCGGTCACGCTGGCTCTCGCCGGCGAACCCTACGCTGACATTGCCCTGCCTGACGAACTGGAATTCCGCATGCTGGTGGTGGACCCGGCCGTCCAGCGCAGTGGCGCCGGCAAGGCCATGGTCAACGCCATCATCAGCTACGCCCGAACCCTGCCCGGCATCCGCGCGGTGGCGCTGACCACGGGGAAAGACTGGGAAAGCGCGCACGGCCTGTACCGCAGGACCGGCTTCCAGCGCGTGCCCGAACGGGACTGGTTCGTCCCCGGCACCGACACAAAACTGCTGGTTTACCGGCTCGACCTGTAGCAGCCCTACAGTGGTGGCGACCCATTCCAGCGTTGAAAGGCCACCCATGCGCAAAACCTTCGGCAGCGGATCCGTCTGGGAACAGACCCTAGGCTACTCCCGCGCCGTCCAGGTGGACAACACCCTCTACATTTCCGCGACCGCGGCCAGCGGTGACGACGGCATTGTCGGGGACGATTTCTACACCCAGACGCAGTACATCCTGCAGAAACTCGGCAAGGTCCTGGCCGACGCCGGCTTCGCCTACGAAGACGTGGTGCAGTCCAAGCTGTACCTGACGGACATCACCAAGTGGGAAGAGGCAGGCCGCGCCCACGGCGAGGTCTTCGGTGACATCCGCCCCACGCTCTCCCTGGTCCACGTGCTGCCGTTCCTGGACCCGAAGATGCTCGTCGAGATCGAACTCGTCGCCCAGAAGAGCGCGTAGTTTCCCTGCCCTAGCGTGCCGGCAGGCCGTAACGGTGTTCCGGCCTGCCGGTGGTGCCGTAGCGGAGCTGGATGTCCACGGCGCCATCGTCGGCCAGTGACGACAGGTACCGCTGGGCGGTGGCCCGGGACACGCCCACCCGGGAAGCCACCTCCGCCGCCGAATATTGCTCGCCCGGGATCAGCGATTCCAGGACCGCGGCCTCGGTGGCGGAGCGGGGTTTCGACGACGGCGTGACGTCGCCGGGGACCAGCGCACGTTTGGCCCGCTCCACCGCCTCCTGGTCCAGCGCCCCGGGCTGGCCCAGGAGCCGCCGGTACCGGGCATAGGAACGCAGCTGCTGGGACAGCGACTCGGCCGTGAACGGCTTGAGCAGGTACCCCAGGGCGCCGCGGCGGAACGCCACCCGGACGGACGCCGCATCGGACGCGGCACTGAGGATGATGGTGTCCACATCCAGCTGCTGCAGCAGGTCCAGGCCGGACGCGTCCGGCAGGTACACGTCCAGAAGCACCAGGTCGGGGCGCAGGCTGTGGATGGCCTGCAGCGCCAACGACGCCGTACCAACGGGTGCCAGCGCCAGGAACCCCGCCACCGAGTCGACATAGGCGGCGTGCAGCTTTGCCACATGGAAGTCGTCGTCCACGATCAGGACCCGAAAATCGTCAGCCATCTCCATCCTTTCCGGCTGCCCCCGGGATGTTGGCGGCGGGGTTTCCCGCCGTCGTCTGCGGCAGGGTGGCCATGAACACGGCCCCCGGGCCGCCCCTGGTTCCCCGCTCCAGCACTTTTACGTCACCGCCGCGGCGGCGGGCCAGCTGGCGCGCCAGGGCCAGTCCAAAGCCCTGCCCGCCGCCTGCCCGGACGGGCCCCGACGCGGTGGTGAAACCCTCGGCGAAGACGCCCTCGGTATCTGCGCCGTCTGCCAGCCCGTCACCCGAGTCCGCCACCACGATGTGGAGCGTGCCGCCGTCGTCGGCCGGCTCGTCCAGCACCTCAAGCTCAACCCAGCGGTCCGTGGATGAGCCCGCCACGGCGGCGTTGACCGCATTGTCGATCAGGTTGCCCAGCACCGTGGTCACGTCCTGGGCTTCGGTGACCCGCCCCCGGACCAGGGTCTCCGGCCCGATGCGCAGGGCCACGCCGCGCTCGTCCGCCTCCACGCCCTTGGCGCCCACGAACGCCTGCAGGTACGGGTCCTGCAACAGCTCGGCCTGGTCCACGGGGAACTTCAACGGACCGGTGGCGGCCAGCCCGGCCAGGTAGTCGCGAGCCTCCTGGTGCTGGCCGATGCCGAGGAAGCCCGCCAGGGTGTGCAGCTGGTTGGCGAATTCGTGCCGCTGGGCCCGCAGCGCCGTGGACATGGTGCCCACGGCGTCCAGTTGGCGGGTGAGCTGCTGCAGCTCGGTGCGGTCCCGCAGCATCACGACCCAGCCGAGGTCTTCCCGGCGGTGCAGGGCCTTGCGGGCGTTCACCACCAGGACCCGGCCGCCGGCTACCAGCTCCAGGGCGTCCTGGTTCAATCCGCCGGCCGCCACGGCTGGACCGGCGGTACCGGCTCCGGGGCGCGTCAGGGATTTCAGTTGTTCCGGAACAGGGGCATCCTCCCACCGTGTGCCGGACAGGTCCGGCAGCCCCAGCAGGCGCTGGGCGGCGGCGTTGAAGACGCTCACCCGGCCGTCGGCGCTGACGCCGATGACGCCGTCGTCCACGCCCTGCAGCACCGCCACCTGGTCGTGGACCAGCGTACTGATTTCCTCCGGCTCCAGGCCCAGGGTGAGGCGCTGCAGGCGTCGGCGGAGCAGGAAGGAACCCAGGATCCCGGCCAGGAGCGCGCCGGCGGCGGTCAGCGCCACGGGCCCAATGTCGCGGGCCACGCTCTGGGCCACCGTGTCCATCGAGTAACCGACGCTGACCTCGCCCACCACCGTGGAAGTGCCCGGGGCATACACGGGAACTTTCGCGCCGGCGGAGGGACCCAGGGTTCCCGTGTTCCGGGTGGTGACTTCCTGCCCGGACAACGCCTCGGACGGGTCGGTGCTGACCTTCTCGCCGAGCCGCTGCGGGTCGGGGTGGGCAAGCCGGATGCCTGTCTCATCGGTGATCACCACGAACAGGGCGCCCGTCCTGGTCCGGGCCGCCTCCGCGGAGGCCTGAAGCGGACCTGCCAGCAGTTCGGCGGCCGGCGGAGTGCCCGGCTGTTCGCTGATCGCCAGGACATCGGACCGCACTTCGGGGTCCGAGGCGACGGTGCGGGCGAGCGTCAGCGCCTGGTCTTCGGCGTTGCTGCCCACCCGGTCGTAGGTCAGCCAGGCATGCACGGCGGCGCTGAGCAGCACCACGAGCAGGACGACGGCGAGTTGGAGGAGGAGCGTCTGGGTGGAGAACCGCAGCTGCTGCCGGGGCGCGGAACGCTGCATGTCATCCTCCTCGACGGGTATCAGGGGCTGCCGCGCCGACCTCTGGCGGCGTGAGCACAATGAGCAAAATGCTCCCAATAAGCAGTATGCCAATCAATTGAGCCAAAGGCACTGCCGTGACGGCCGCCACCCTACAGTCTGTAGCACGCATCACAACGCTGTGGTGCCGTTCACAAGAAGGAGCCGGCTGTGCTGGTAATACTTGGATTCGCCATGATCGCGGTTTTCATGGTGCTGATCATGACGAAGAAGTTGACGCCAGTGCTGGCGTTGATCATTGTCCCTACTGTTTTTGGCCTCTTCGCCGGCGCCGGACTGGGCATTGGCGACATGGTCATGGACTCGATGAAGTCCATGACCTCCACCGCGGCCCTGCTGATGTTCGCCATCATCTACTTCGGCCTGATGATCGACGTCGGCCTCTTTGACCCGCTGGTGAAGTTCATCCTCCGTAAGCTGGGCAACGACCCCGCCAAGGTTGTCCTGGGCACCGCCATCCTCGCCGCTGCCGTGTCGCTGGACGGTGACGGGTCCACCACCTTCATCCTCACCACCGCCGCGCTGCTGCCGGTGTACCTGCGCCTGAAGATGAGCCCCGTGGTCCTCACCTGCGTGGCCGGCCTGGCCAACGGCACCATGAACATCCTGCCGTGGGGCGGACCCACCGCCCGCGCCGCCACCGCCCTGAAGATCGACGTCAACGACGTGTTCGTCCCGATGATCCCCTCGCTGGTGGCCGGCCTGGTCGTCGTGCTCGCCTTCTCCTGGCTGCTGGGCCTGCAGGAACGCAACCGCCTCCGTGCCACCGCTCCCGAGATCTGGGCCGTGCCGGACACTGCGGAAGACTTCGACGGCGGCACCACCGCCGGCGGGCCCGGCACCGGCCGCGGACGCAAGGGTGGCAACCCCGGCGGAGCAGCCCCCGCCGTCGGCGGCTCCCTGGCAGGATCCTCCGTAGCCGTGCTGGAGCGCACCGACACCCTCCTTGAGGACAGCGGCGCCGGACTCACCGACACCGCCCTTGACCCCAACCGCAGCACCCTGCGCCCCAAGCTGTTCTGGTTCAACCTTGCGCTGACCGTCGCCGTCATGGTGGTCCTGGTGGCCAACATCATCCCGTTGCCGTTCGTCTTCATGGTGGGCGCCGCCATCGCCCTGCTGGTCAACTTCCCCAAGGTCAAGGACCAGGGCGCCCAGCTGATCGCACACGCACCCTCCATCGTGGCCGTCGTCAGCATGGTCATGGCCGCCGCCGTCCTCACCGGCGTCCTCAAGGGCACCGGCATGGTGGAAGCAATGTCCGCCTGGCTGGTCCAGATCATCCCCACCTCCATGGGCCCGTTCATGGCCGTCATCACCGGCATCCTGAGCATCCCCATGACGTTCTTCATGAGCAACGATGCGTTCTACTTTGGCGTGCTGCCGGTCCTGAGCGAGACCGCCGCGCACTACGGGGTTGGCGCCGCCGATATGGCCCGGGCCTCCATCACGGGCCAGCCGTTCCACCTGCAGAGCCCGCTGGTGCCGGCCATCCTCCTGCTGGTCTCACTGGCCAAGGTGGACCTCGGCGACCACCACAAGAAGGTCCTGTGGCGCACCGCCGTGATTTCCCTGGTAATGCTTGGCGTCGGCATGCTGACCGGAGCCATTGGTATCGGCTAGTCTGTAGCTGCCCGCGCTCCTGTCCCCGAGGCAGGGCCGGGTACCGAAGGTGCCCGTCTGACGCCCGCTGGGGGCCGTCAGACGGGCATCTGCGTTTCCCCACTAGACTGGATCGGAAAACAATTCGAACTTTGCAGGGGAGATCCATGGCTGCGATCAACCGTGACGACGTCGCGCATCTCGCGCGGCTCGCTCACATCGAGATGAGTGCCGAAGAGCTGGACAGGATGGCCGGCGAGCTTGCCGTCATCGTCGATTCGGTCAAGTCCGTCAGCGAGGCCGCGGGGGACGACGTTCCGGCCACCTCGCACCCGATTCCGCTCACCAACGTGTTCCGCGAGGACGTCGTGGGGCACACCTTCACAGCGGAACAGGCACTCTCCGGCGCCCCGGATTCCGATGACAACCGTTTCAAGGTCCCGGCCATCCTGGATGAGGCATAACCATGACTGAACAGAACATCAGTGCCGACGCCCTGATCCGGCTCTCCGCCGCGCAGCTGGCCGAAAAACTCGCCGCAGGCGAGGTCACCTCCGTGCAGGCCACCCAGGCGCACCTGGACCGGATCGCCGCCGTCGACGGCAAGGTCAACGCCTTCCTGCACGTCAACGCCGGGGAAGCCCTCGCCGTCGCTGCCGAAGTCGATGCCATCCGCGCCGCCGGCGGCGCCGACGCCGAGGCCCTGCACGTCCTTGCCGGCGTCCCCATCGCGGTCAAGGACCTCATCGTCACCATCGGCCAGCCCACCACCGCCGGTTCCAAGATCCTCGAAGGCTGGCACAGCCCCTACGACGCCACCGTCGTGGAACGCCTGCGCGCCGCGAAGATGCCCATCCTGGGCAAGACCAACCTGGACGAATTCGCCATGGGCTCCTCCACGGAGCACTCCGCCTACGGCCCCACCCGCAACCCGTGGGACCTGGACCGGATCCCCGGCGGCTCCGGTGGCGGTTCGGCTGCCGCCGTGGCAGCCTTCGAAGCCCCCCTTGCCCTGGGCACGGACACCGGCGGCTCCATCCGCCAGCCCGGCGCCGTCACCGGCACCGTTGGCGTGAAGCCCACCTACGGCAGCGTCTCCCGCTACGGGGCCATCGCCATGGCCTCGTCCCTTGACCAGATCGGCCCGGTCACCCGGACCGTCCTGGACTCGGCACTCCTGCACCAGGTCATCGGCGGCCACGATCCCCGCGACTCCACGTCGCTGCCGGAGCCCCTGGCCGACCTCGTTGCCGCCGCGAAGACCGGCAACGTCGAGGGCCTGCGGATCGGCATCATCAAGGAACTGCACGGCGAGGGCTACCAGGCCGGCGTCGAAAACCGCTTCAACGACGCCCTGGAACTGCTCAAGGACGCCGGCGCCGAGATCGTGGAGGTCTCCTGCCCCAACTTCCAGTACGCCCTGGGTGCCTACTACCTGATCATGCCGTCCGAGGCCTCCTCCAACCTGGCCAAGTTCGACGGCGTCCGGTACGGCCTGCGCGTCCTCCCCGAGGACGGCCCGATGACCATCGAACGCGTCATGGGGGCCACCCGTGCCGCCGGCTTCGGCGACGAAGTCAAGCGCCGCATCATCCTGGGCACCTACGCCCTGTCCGCCGGCTACTACGACGCCTACTACGGCTCCGCGCAGAAGGTCCGCACCCTGGTCCAGCGGGACTTCGAGGCCGCCTTCGCGCAGGCCGACGTCCTGATCTCGCCCACCGCCCCCACCACGGCGTTCCCGCTCGGCGAAAAACTGGACGACCCCCTGGCCATGTACCTCAACGACGTTGCCACCATCCCGGCCAACCTGGCCGGCGTCCCCGGCCTGTCGCTGCCCGGCGGCCTGGCGGACGAGGACGGACTGCCCGTGGGCATCCAGCTGCTGGCCCCGGCCCGCGAGGACGCCCGCCTGTACCGGGTGGGCGCGGTCCTGGAATCGCTGCTCGAAGCCAAGTGGGGCGGCCCGCTGCTGGCCCAGGCGCCCGACCTTGCCGCTGCATCCCTCGAAACCCAGGAGGCAAAATAAATGAGCACCGACGACATCCTGAGCTTCGACGAGGCCATGGAGAAGTACGATCCCGTCCTGGGGTTCGAGGTCCACGTGGAGCTCAACACCAAGACCAAGATGTTCTCCTCCGCCCCGAACGTCTTCGGCGACGAACCCAACACCAACGTCAACGAGGTGGACCTCGGCATGCCCGGCGTCCTGCCGGTGGTGAACAAGACGGCGGTGGAGTCCTCCATCAAGATCGGCCTTGCCCTGAACTGCAAGATCGCCGAGTCCTGCCGTTTCGCCCGGAAGAACTACTTCTACCCGGACACCCCCAAGAACTTCCAGACCTCCCAGTACGACGAGCCCATCGCGTACGACGGCTACCTGGACATCGAACTTGAAGACGGCACCGTGTTCCGCGTGGAGATCGAGCGCGCACACATGGAGGAGGACGCCGGCAAGCTGACCCACATGGGTGGTGCCACCGGCCGCATCCACGGCGCAGACTTCTCCCTGGTGGACTACAACCGTGCCGGCGTCCCGCTGGTCGAAATCGTCACCAAGCCCATCGAGGGCGCCGGTTCCCGCGCACCGGAACTCGCCAAGGCGTACGTGGCCGCCATCCGGGAAATCGTGAAGAACCTTGGCGTGTCCGATGCCCGCATGGAACGAGGCAACGTCCGCTGCGACGCCAACGTCTCGCTCCGCCCGCACGGCCGCGAACGCTTCGGCATCCGCTCCGAGACCAAGAACGTGAACTCGCTGCGCGCCGTAGAGCACGCCGTGCGCTACGAGATCCAGCGCCACGCCGCCGTCCTGGACTCCGGCAACCCGGTGATCCAGGAGACCCGGCACTGGCACGAGGACACCCGCACCACCACCTCGGGCCGGCCCAAGTCCGACGCCGATGACTACCGCTACTTCCCGGAACCGGACCTGGTACCCGTGGTTGCATCCCGCGAATGGGTGGAGGAACTGCGCGCCACCCTCCCCGAGCCGCCGGCAGAGCGCCGCAAGCGCCTCAAGGCCGACTGGGGATACTCCGACCTGGAGTTCCGCGACGTGGTGAACGCCGGCGTCCTGGACGAGATCGAGGAAACCATTGCCGCCGGCGCCTCCGCGTCCGTGGCCCGCAAGTGGTGGATGGGCGAGATCGTGGGCCGTGCCAAGGCCGCGGACGTTGACCCCGGCCAGCTGGGCGTCCAGCCTGCCACCGTGGTGGAGCTGAGCCGCATGGTGGAGGCCGGCAAGATCAACAACAAGATGGCCTCCCAGGTCCTGGACGGCGTGCTCGCCGGCGAGGGCACCCCGGAAGAGATCGTCGAAAAGCGCGGCCTGGCGGTCGTGTCCGACGACGGGCCCCTCCTGGAAGCCATCGACGCCGCACTTGCCGCCCAGCCCGACGTCGCCGAGAAGATCCGCGGCGGCAAGGTCCAGGCCATCGGCGCGATCGTGGGCGGGGTCATGAAGGCCACCCGCGGCCAGGCCGACGCAGCCCGCGTCCGCGAACTGATCCTGGAGAAACTGGGCGTCTCCGCCTAGGAAGCCCTGCCTGACCCGACCGGGTAGCGCCGGGTGTCGTTGTGAAGCCTCACATCAACACCCGGGCGCTACCCGGTTTTTCGCGTTAAGTACTCAGATGCCGTGGGCGGAAAGTACCCGTGGCTGCCGGTCGCCGACAGACCTACACTGGAGCCCACGGGGCGCTGGCGCCCCCGCAGCATGCAGGAGGAACAGCGATGGCGGTCCGGGAACCCTTGGGAATGCGCAAGACGATGCTGGCCGGGGCGGTGGCCCTGGCGCTGACGGGCACCGGCGTTGCCCTCGCATGGGCCGCCGATCCGCCGTCGCCCACCCCTTCGCAGCCGGCGCCGTCGCAGTCGGCGCCGGGCAATTCAGGCACGGCTCCAGGACACAACAAGGCGGACAAGGCCCAGCGCGCGCAGCCGCTCCACGGCGAGGGCGTGGTCAAGAATCCTGACGGCACCTTCCAGACCATCCTGGAACAGCGCGGCACCGTTGAATCCGTCAGCAGCACGGCCATTACGGTCAAGAGCGAGGACGGCTTCTCCCAGACCTACGCCGTCAACGGCGACACCAGGATCACCAGGATTCCGGCTGCGGCCGGTTCAGGCCAAGGGGCCAGCCCGGAGGCCAGCCCTGGAGCAACGGGCGACGACGGCAAGCGGCTTAGGCCGACGGACGGAACCATCGCGGACATCGCCACCGGACAGACTGTGCGCATCTCCGGCGTCAAGGACGGGGAGACGGTGACCGCGAAGCGGATCGTGGAGGGTGCCGGTGACGGACCCGGAATGGGCCTGGGACGCGGCCACGGACCTGGCCATGGCCTTGGTCACGGTCCCGGCAAGAAAATGGGCAACGGCAACGGCAACCCGGAAGACCAGGACGACCAGGATTCCTGACGTCCGTCCCCAGGCACGCTTTGGCCTGGCAGCATCAGCCCTGCTGCACCAGCCTGGCCATGATGTCCTCAAGGGCTTCGCAGACCATCACCACTGAACGCCGCTTCAGGTTTTCCGGCCTGGCCAGCAGGTCGATCCTTCGCCTCGTGCTGATCCCCTCCAGCGGCCGCAGCACGATGTCCGGGTTCAGGACCGGCCCTGCCGTGTACCTCGGCAGCAACCCAATGACGCCGCCGGCCGCGACCAGCGCCGCCACCGTGGAGTAGTCGTTGATGCGGTGGACGATGTTCGGCTCCCGGCTGGACACGGCCGCGACCGCGGACAGGACATCGGCGGGGGAGTAGCCGGGGTGGCTGGTCACCCAGGCCTCGGCGCCGACGTCGTCCGCCGTCACCGTTTCCTGCCGGGCCAGCGGGTGGGTGGCGGGCAGCGCCACGTCCAGGGGTTCGTGCGCCAGCGGGATCACGGCAACCCTTTCGGCGGGCCACCGCGGACTGTGGTCCATGCGGTGCGCCAGGACCAGGTCGTACCGGGCGGTGAGGGCAGGAAAGTCCTGCTGGGCCACGTCCTCATCGGACAGTTCGATCCGGGGGTGCTCCGGCCGGTCCAGCATCCGGGCCAGCGGCGCGAAGAGGGCCTGCCCCGCACTGTGGAAACCGCAGAGCGTCACCCTGCCGGCCGGCGAACCGTGATACGTCACCAGGGCACCCCGGGCCTCCGCCATGGCGCTGACGACGGCGGCTCCGGCGTCGGCGAGTACCTGGCCGGCCTCGGTGAGCACCAGGTTCCTGCCCTCCTTGCGGGTCAAAGGCACGTCCACGGTGCGCTGCAGGTGGGCCAGTTGCTGCGAGACGGCTGAGGGAGTCACCATGAGGGTGTCAGCCACGGCCTTGACACTGCCCAGTGCGCCGAGTTCGCGCAGGATTTCGAGTTGATGAACCTCCACGGCACCAGTCTAATCCTTAGCATTCGCTACATCGTCGATTGAGAAAATTCCTGTTGTGCTAAAGCATGGACGGGGCTTCAATGGGGAGGACAACCCCCCGAAACGTGAGCGCAAGAAGTAAGGACGCCAATGAAGGCCCTGTACAAGTCCGGCCCGCACGCCGGTTTCGAACTCGTCGACCGGCCCGAACCGACTGCCGGTCCTGCTGATGTGAAGATCCGGGTCATGACCACCGGGATCTGCGGCACGGACCTGCACATCCAGTCCTGGGACTCCTGGGCGCAGGGGATCATCGAAGCCCCCCTGATCGCCGGCCACGAGTTCTACGGCGAAGTGGTGGAAGTGGGCGGGGACGTCCGCGAGGTCAAGGTGGGGGACCGCGTCTCCGGCGAGGGGCACGTGGTGTGCGGCATTTGCCGGAACTGCCGCGCGGGCCGCCGCCAGATGTGCATCCACACGGTCAGCGTGGGCGTCCAGCGCGACGGTGCGTTTGCCGAGTACGTGGTGATCCCCGAGACCAACGTGTGGGTCCACCACGACCCCTCCGTCACGCCGGAACTCGGTGCCATCTTCGACCCCTTCGGCAACGCGGTGCACACCGCGCTGAGCTTCCCGCTGGTGGGCGAAGACGTCCTCATCACCGGCGCAGGCCCCATCGGACTGATGGCCATCGCCGTCGCCCGCCACGCCGGTGCCCGCAAGATCGTCATCACGGACGTTTCCAAACCGCGGCTGGAACTGGCACGGCAGCTCGGCGCCGACCTCGCCATCGACGTCTCCACCACCCGGGTGCGCGACGCCCAGCGGGAGCTTGGCATGCGCGAAGGCTTCGACGTCGGAATGGAAATGTCCGGGCACCCGTCGGCCCTGCCTGAGATGATCGACAACATGAACCACGGCGGCAGGATCGCCATGCTGGGCCTGCCCAGCCAGGAGATCACCATCGACTGGGGCAAGGTGGTCACCCACATGCTCACGCTCAAGGGCATCTACGGCCGGGAAATGTTTGAAACCTGGTACGCCATGAGCGCCATGCTCTCCTCCAACCCGGTCCTGCACGCCGGAATCTCCGCCGTCGTCACGGACACGCTGCCCGCCACGGACTGGGAAAAGGGCTTCGAGATCGCCCGCAGCGGCGTGGGCGGCAAAGTTGTCCTCGACTGGACCAGGCTCTAAGACCCGACTGTAAGGAAACCCATGTACACCTCCATCAAGGACCAGCTCCACGACGAGCTGGAAGAAATCCGCTCCGCCGGGCTCTACAAGACCGAACGCAGCATCAGCTCCCCGCAGTCCAGCCACATCACCGCCGGCCGGATCGGCGGCCCCGGCGCTGATGTGCTGAACTTCTGCGCCAACAACTACCTGGGCCTGGCGGACCACCCGGACATCATCAACGCAGCCAAGTCCGCCATGGACGAGCGCGGCTTCGGCATGGCCAGCGTCCGCTTCATCTGCGGCACCCAGGACCTGCACCTGGAGCTCGAAGCCCGGGTCTCGACATTCCTCGGCACCGAGGACACCATCCTGTTCTCCAGCTGCTTCGACGCCAACGGCGGCGTCTTCGAGTCCCTGCTGGGCCCGGACGACGCCGTGATCTCCGACGCGCTCAACCACGCCTCCATCATCGACGGCATCCGCCTCTGCAAGGCCCGCCGCTACCGCTACGCCAATCAGGACATGGCCGAACTCGAGGCCCGCCTGCAGGAGGCACAGGACGCCCGCCGGACACTGATCGTCACCGACGGCGTGTTCTCCATGGACGGCTACCTGGCCCCGCTTGAGGCCATCTGCGACCTCGCCGAAAAGTACGGCGCCATGGTCATGGTGGACGATTCCCACGCAGTGGGCTTCATGGGCGCCACCGGGGCCGGGACTCCCGAGCACGCCGGTGTCTCCGACCGGGTGGACATCTACACCGGCACCTTCGGCAAGGCCTTGGGCGGAGCGTCCGGCGGGTACGTCTCCGGACGCGGGGAGATCGTGGCCATGCTGCGCCAGAAGGCGCGGCCCTACCTGTTCTCCAATTCCCTGGCTCCCGCCATTGTTGCCGCGACCCTCAAGGCGCTGGACCTGGTGCAGAACTCGGCCGACCTTCGCCGCCGCCTGTTCGAAAACGCCGGGCTGTTCCGCCGCCGGATGACCGAAGAGGGATTTGATCTGCTTCCCGGCGAGCACGCGATCGTCCCGGTCATGTTCGGCGACGCCGTGGTGGCCGCGAAGGTGGCCGACCGGATGCTGCAGCACGGCGTTTTTGTCACCGCCTTCAGCTTCCCCGTGGTCCCGCGGGGTGCCGCACGGATCAGGGTGCAGCTGTCCGCCGCCCACTCAGCGGACGACGTCGAAGCATGCGTGGGTGCCTTCGTCGCCAGCCGCGCCGAGGCAGCAGCCTGACGGCAGCGCCCGAGGGCACGAACTCTGCGAGGATGGACCGATGGCAGCACATTACGATGTCCTGATCGTGGGCGGCGGCATTGCCGGCCTGTCCCTGGCCGCCGCGCTGGCCGGCCGGTGCAGCGTGGCGCTGGTGGAAGCGGAGCAGGAACTGGCGTACCACACGTCCTCCCGCTCCGCCCGCCAGCTGATCCCCAGCTACGGGCCTCCCGTGGTGCAGGAGCTCACGGTCCGGACCCTCGAGTTGATAGCAGCCCAGGACCGGGACCTGCCGGAACCGGTCCTGACGCCGCGCAGCTTCATGCTCATCGGCTCGGCAGCGGATGTTGCCGCGGAAGCCAGCGGCCACATGCAGTCCATCACCGTGGAACGTGCGCTTGAACTGTGCCCGGCACTGCTCCCGGGGACCTTTGCAGCGGCGGGGCTGGATACCGGCTCATTTGGCTGTAACGCGCCCCTGCTGCTGGAAGGGCACCGGAAACGGGCGCTTGCCGCCGGCGCCGACATCATCACGGGCGCACGGGTCCACTCCGCGCAGCGGCTCGGCTCCGGATGGCAGGTGGGCGCCGGCGCGGAAGGATTCCAAACGGCTGTCCTGGTCAACGCGGCCGGAGCGTGGGCCGACGAGCTGGCGGTGATCAGCGGCGTCGAAAAACTGGGGCTGCAGCCGTACCGGCGCACTGCGGCGATTGCCGCCGTCGACCATCCCTTGCCTGCCGGAACCCCCATGGTGGCCGCAGCGGACAACTCGTTCTACTTCCGGCCCGACGGGCAGGACGTGCTGATCTCCCCGTCGGAAACTGTGCCCAGCGGGCCCGAGGACGCACGCCCCCGGCCCGGCGACGTGGAACGACTGGTGGTGAAGCTCAACTCGATCACCGGCCTGGGCATCACGGGGATCCGCCGGGCCTGGACGGGGCTGCGCACGGAAGCCGCGGACGGGGTTCCGGTGGCGGGTTTCGACGCCGAGGCCGCGGGCTTTTACTGGCTCGCCGGCCAGGGCGGCTACGGGTTCCAGACCTCTGCTGCCATGGCTGAACTGGCAGCGGAGCAGATCCTCGCCGGGCAGCAGGAAACCGGCGCGGCTGGCAGCGAAGGTCCGGAATCCCGGACAGCGCGCGCCCTGGCGGCGACCCGCTGGTCCATCCGGCGCTGAAGAATGGTCCCATGAGCACCCTCATTACCAACATTGCCGAACTGATGACCCAGGACCTCGAACACCGGGTCCTCAAGGATGCGGCCGTAGTACTTGAGGGGGAGCGGATCTCGTGGATCGGCGCCGCCGCCGACGCTCCCGCAGCTGACGACGCCATCGACGCCGGCGGCCGGGCCATGCTTCCCGGATGGGTGGATTCGCACACGCACCTGTTGTTCGCCGGGGACCGCACCGCAGAATTCGAAGCCCGGATGGCGGGGGAGGCTTACGCCGCCGGGGGCATCGCCGTCACCATGAACGCCACCCGTGCGACGGCCGACTATGACCTGACCCGGCTGGCCATGGGCAGGGTTGCTGAAGCGGTGTCACAGGGCACCACCTACCTTGAAACGAAGACCGGGTACGGCCTGGACGTCGACAACGAGGCACGAAGCGCCCGCATTGCTTCCACCGTGGCCGATCAGGTCACTTACCTCGGCGCCCACCTGGTTCCGGCCGGCCAGGACCCGGAGGCCTACACCGATATGGTCTGCGGTCCGATGCTGGCCGCCGTCCGGCCCTACGTCCAGTGGGCCGATGTGTTCTGCGAGGAGGGTGCCTTCAACGCCGAGCAGTCCCGCCGGGTGCTGCTGGCGTGCCGCGAGGCCGGCCTGGGCCTGCGCGTGCACGGCAACCAGTTGGGGGAGGGCCCCGGCGTGCAGCTGGCCGTGGAAGTGGGGGCCGCAAGCGTGGACCACGTCAATTACCTGGCCGGCCAGGACGTGAAGGCGCTGGCTGCCTCCTGGTCCGGCTGGGACCCCGCCACCGGGGCCGGCCCGCGCGGCACCGTGGCCACCTGCCTTCCCGCCTGCGACCTCTCCACCCGCCAGCCGTTGGCCCCCGCCCGCGCGCTGCTGGACGCGGGAGTACAGGTGGCCCTGGCCTCCAACTGCAACCCGGGCACGTCCTACACCAGTTCGATGGCGTTCTGCGTCACCACTGCCGTCCTCCAGATGCACCTCAGCGTGCACGAGGCAGTCAGGGCCGCCACCTACGGCGGTGCCTTGGCCCTGCACCGTGAGACCGGCCGGGACGCCGATGGCGAACGCGCGGTGGGCTCGATCGCCGTCGGGCACCGGGCCGACCTGCACCTGCTGAATGCGCCCTCCGCGACGCACCTCGCTTACCGCCCGGGCATGCCCCTGACGTACGCTGTGTGGCGGGCCGGCGTTCGCCAGCGGTAGATGGTTCCATCTTTTTGATTGTTCCTGATTGTTTAGCATGGGATACAATCAGGAAACGTCACTGCAGGTGGTGGCTGGTGTAGTGGAAGGCCTTCTGGATGACGCGTACTGACCGGTTAACCGCAATTCTTGACCTGCTGGCCAAGACCGGCCAGGTGGAAGTCGACGAAATCGTCAGCACCCTCAACGTTTCGCCCGCCACGGCCCGGCGCGACCTGGACAGCCTTGCCAAGCGCCGCCTGCTAACGCGCACCCGCGGTGGTGCCACCACCGGCGCCCTGGCATACGACCTGCCCGGCCGCTACAACCGTGATGACCACGCCGAAGCCAAGGAGCAGATTGCACAGTGCGCCTCCGCGCTGATCCGGCCGGGAGCGGTCATCGGTCTCTGCGGTGGGACCACCAGCACCGCGCTGGCGCAGATCCTGGCCACACGCGAAGACCTGAACGCCCCGTCCAACCAGCCCACCCTTACCGTCGTCACCAATGCGATTAATATCGCCGGCCAGTTGGCGGTCCGGCCCAACATCAAGGTGATGGTCACCGGCGGGATCCTCAACCCGCGCTCGTATGAACTCGTGGGGCCCTATACGGACATCATCATGCAGAAGGTGGTGCTGGACATTGCGTTCATCGGCGTGAACGGCATCGATCCCGACGTCGGGCCCACCAATACCGGGGAGGGGGAGGCTTCCGTCAATGCCCTGCTGGCCAGCCGGGCCCGGGTGTCCTACGTCCTGGCCGATTCCTCGAAGGTGGGGGTGCGGGCCTTCGCCACGATGGACGGCTACAACTTCACCCGGCTGATTACCGACTCCGGCATTTCTGCGCGCGACAAGGCTGCCTTCGAGGCCAACGGCACGGAAGTGATTGTCGCCCCCGCCTGATCCAGGTTTCGCGGGGCAGCTTCGGTGCCGCTCTGGCTGACACCTTCTGCTCCATCAGCCCGGATCCAGAAACTGAAGGCAAGATGGGAACATGCTGGTTCCCTCCCGCCGCCGCCTGCGGCTCGAAGTATGGATCGTCCTGGGCCTGTCCCTGGGTCAGTCGGCTGTCTATTCCGTGGTGCAGCTTCTCGACAAGATGACCCGCGCGCCCCTGGCCCAAGGCACGTCCACCCTGAACCGTTCCCAGAGCACCCGCGAGTATTTCGACCTGACGTACCAGCTACTGGACATCATCTTTGCCCTGGTGCCGGTGCTGCTGGTCTTCTACTTCCTGACCGACCAGCGCCACGCGGGGCCCGGTGAGGACCGCAACTCCGGATCAGCTTTCCAGAAACTCGGATTCAACTTTGCCCGGCCCGGCCGGGACCTCCTGCAGGGCGTCGGGCTCGCCGCGCTGATCGGCATACCGTCCTTGGGGCTTTATGCGGCCGGCCGGGCGCTCGGCATCACCACCGCCATCATTCCCAGTGCCCTCGACGCGTATTGGTGGACTGTTCCGGTCCTTATCCTGTCGGCGGTGCGCCACGCTGTGCTCGAGGAAGTCATTGTGGTGGGCTATCTGCTGGACCGCTTCGGCAAGTTCGGTTGGAGCATGCCGCTTGCTATCGGTGTGAGTTCGGTGCTTCGCGGGAGCTACCACCTGTACCAGGGCTTCGGTCCCTTCATTGGAAACGCTGTGATGGGGATTGTCTTCGCCTGGCTCTACACCCGGACCAAACGCGTCATGCCGCTGGTCATTGCCCACGCGCTGTTGGACATTGTGGCATTCGTCGGCTTTAGTCTCTTTGGCAAGGCGGTGGGGCTGGGGTAAGGGCGCGGCCGCGTAAGGCTGCAAGGCACGGCGGCGAGTGTAGGCCTCGCCGTTAGGCCGTGATCCTTGAGCGCAGGTATGTGGCGTTTCGGCCGGCAGCGGCCTGGTTTCGGCCGCTCTAGGTTTGTGACTCCAGAAGTTCCCAGTCATTGAACGGGTCGGGTGGCAGAAAGAACGGCCGCGCGTAAAAGTCTTCCCACAGCGGATCTGACGCCGGCAGCCCGCGCGGATCGAGCAGGTTCTCGCCGTCTGGTTCTTCAAGTGGCGGATCGGGCCACGCGGGCATATCTGCCAGCAGCTGCTCCCACTGTTCATCCTCCTCTGATTCCACGTCCTCCAAGCGGGCCGTGGCACCATCCGAACCGGCTGCGTTTGTTGGGACGCAGGTACCAGGGCCAGTGGGACCCCGTGAAGCCGCCACCGCATTGGCTTCCGCAACGGCATCCACCGGCTGAATGCCCGGTGGCCAGTGGGTTGGTTCGGGGGTGGGGTGTTCGGGGTTGTAGTGGCGGCCGGTGGGTGAGGTCCAGCCCGGGGGCTCGTCCGGGGTTGCCGGATCCGGGGTCCAGTGGCTGTGGTGTTTGAGCCGATGGTGTTTGGGGCAGAGCTGTGCCAGGTTGCTGACATCCGTTGCGCCGCCGTGGTGCCAGGCGGTGAGGTGGTCGGTATCGTTGTCCGGGGTGTGGTTGCTGCAGCCGGGGAAGCTGCATTTGCGGTCGCGGATCCTGAGCCATCGTTTGATGGCCGGGGTGAGCCGGTAGCGGGTGCGGCCGATCTCCAAAGGTGCCCCGTCGCGGGGGTCGACCAGCACCCGGTGGAACGAGTCCGCGCCGTCCGCGACGAGTTTCCGGGCCATGAATGCGGGGATGGGGCCGTAGCCGTCCAGTTCGGCGGGTTCGTCGGTGAGGCCGAGCAGGGCGAACACCGGCACGGTGATTAGGACGTCCGCGCGCGGGGTGGGGACCTTCCCGATCCCACCCGTGCTTCCGGCAGCTTCACCTGCAGGGTTTCCGTGGCCTGCGTCGGCATGGGTGGTGTCCGCGCCACCCGCGCCACCCGCAAAGCTCCCGGCGCCCAGGAGGAGGCTGGCGGCGATGTCGGGGCGGAGTTGGGTGAGGGTGCGGTGCTCGTTGGGGTTTTGGAGGCCGCGGGCGGTGGCGGTGGTG
>NZ_JWTB01000046.1 GCF_000813845.1 Pseudarthrobacter phenanthrenivorans | reverse complement strand
TGTGTCTGTTGTTTGAGAACTCAATAGTGTGCCAAGTTTGTTGATACCGATTATGTAATGTGATTGGTTGAAATGTGCTGTGTGCGCCATCCCGTGGTGTGCATGGTTTTTTTAGCTGGTTTCAAATTTTGTGCAGCCTTTGTCGCCGTTATTTCCGGTGGTTTTGGTTGTGTCTGTTTTTGTTTTACTTCAACGGAGAGTTTGATCCTGGCTCAGGATGAACGCTGGCGGCGTGCTTAACACATGCAAGTCGAACGATGATGCCCACTTGTGGGTGGATTAGTGGCGAACGGGTGAGTAACACGTGAGTAACCTGCCCTTGACTCTGGGATAAGCCTGGGAAACTGGGTCTAATACCGGATATGACTGACTATCGCATGGTGGTTGGTGGAAAGCTTTTGTGGTTTTGGATGGACTCGCGGCCTATCAGCTTGTTGGTGGGGTAATGGCCTACCAAGGCGACGACGGGTAGCCGGCCTGAGAGGGTGACCGGCCACACTGGGACTGAGACACGGCCCAGACTCCTACGGGAGGCAGCAGTGGGGAATATTGCACAATGGGCGCAAGCCTGATGCAGCGACGCCGCGTGAGGGATGACGGCCTTCGGGTTGTAAACCTCTTTCAGTAGGGAAGAAGCGAAAGTGACGGTACCTGCAGAAGAAGCGCCGGCTAACTACGTGCCAGCAGCCGCGGTAATACGTAGGGCGCAAGCGTTATCCGGAATTATTGGGCGTAAAGAGCTCGTAGGCGGTTTGTCGCGTCTGCCGTGAAAGTCCGGGGCTCAACTCCGGATCTGCGGTGGGTACGGGCAGACTAGAGTGATGTAGGGGAGACTGGAATTCCTGGTGTAGCGGTGAAATGCGCAGATATCAGGAGGAACACCGATGGCGAAGGCAGGTCTCTGGGCATTAACTGACGCTGAGGAGCGAAAGCATGGGGAGCGAACAGGATTAGATACCCTGGTAGTCCATGCCGTAAACGTTGGGCACTAGGTGTGGGGGACATTCCACGTTTTCCGCGCCGTAGCTAACGCATTAAGTGCCCCGCCTGGGGAGTACGGCCGCAAGGCTAAAACTCAAAGGAATTGACGGGGGCCCGCACAAGCGGCGGAGCATGCGGATTAATTCGATGCAACGCGAAGAACCTTACCAAGGCTTGACATGAACCAGACCGGGCTGGAAACAGTCCTTCCCCTTGTGGGTTGGTTTACAGGTGGTGCATGGTTGTCGTCAGCTCGTGTCGTGAGATGTTGGGTTAAGTCCCGCAACGAGCGCAACCCTCGTTCTATGTTGCCAGCACGTGATGGTGGGGACTCATAGGAGACTGCCGGGGTCAACTCGGAGGAAGGTGGGGACGACGTCAAATCATCATGCCCCTTATGTCTTGGGCTTCACGCATGCTACAATGGCCGGTACAAAGGGTTGCGATACTGTGAGGTGGAGCTAATCCCAAAAAGCCGGTCTCAGTTCGGATTGGGGTCTGCAACTCGACCCCATGAAGTCGGAGTCGCTAGTAATCGCAGATCAGCAACGCTGCGGTGAATACGTTCCCGGGCCTTGTACACACCGCCCGTCAAGTCACGAAAGTTGGTAACACCCGAAGCCGGTGGCCTAACCCCTTGTGGGAGGGAGCTGTCGAAGGTGGGACTGGCGATTGGGACTAAGTCGTAACAAGGTAGCCGTACCGGAAGGTGCGGCTGGATCACCTCCTTTCTAAGGAGCACCTACAACCAGCCACTCATCGTGTATGCGGTGGGGTTGGGGTTGTCAGGAAGCAAGCCCGTTGCGCAGGCGATTGTCCTGCGGCGGGTGCTCATGGGTGGAATATCAACAAATAGCGGCTGTTGTGTTGTCGTGTCCTTCTCTAGTACGAGCCCCACCTGGTGGTGGTTCTGGAACGGTGGGCGTGGTGATGTGGTGGTTTTCGTGTTTGGCACACTGTTGGGTCCTGAGGCAACAGGGCCGGGAGATGGCTCCTTTCTTTTGTGGGGGGGTGTGTTCCGGGTTTGTTTGTTTCTGGTTTTCCTGGCCATGACGGTCCACGCGCTTTTGGGTGTGTGGGGTGTGTGGTTTGGGGTTGTTGTTTGAGAACTACATAGTGGACGCGAGCATCTTGTATAAGAAGCAATTTCCAAGAATATGAACCTGGATCTGGCCGCACTTTGGTGTGGTTGGTTTTCGTGGTTCT
>NZ_JWTB01000045.1 GCF_000813845.1 Pseudarthrobacter phenanthrenivorans | reverse complement strand
ACCACCATCAATAACGTGGTCGAACTCAACCTCTTCATTGGGGTTGTTGGGCATGGGTATTCCTTTCGATCCGGAAAAGATCTTGTTGGATGGGGAAACTTAGAAGACTGACCAGCCGGTGCGGTCCGAGAGGTCGGCAAGGGCAGCGGTGCCGGCAAGGGAGTTGCCTTTGGCATCGAGGCGCGGGCTCCACACGCAGATGGCGCACTGGCCCGGGACGATGACCAGGATGCCGCCGCCCACCCCGCTCTTGCCGGGCAGGCCCACCCGGTACGCGAATTCGCCCGCGGCGTCGTACATGCCGCAGGTCAGCATGATGGACCCGATCCGCTTGGCCTCGCTTGGGCTCAGCACCCTGCCGGAGGTCCCCTGGCCGTCATTGGCAAGGAACAGGCCGGCCTTGGCCAGCTGGACGCAGCTCATCATGATGGAGCACTGGCGGACATAGTTCTCCACCACCGATTCCGCCGGCTGGGTGAGGTTGCCGAAGTCCTTCAGGAAATGCGCCAGGGCCAGGTTGCGGCTGCTGCCGGCCAGTTCGCCCGCGGCGGCGGCTTCGTCGATGGACGGGCCGGGGACGGCCGTCCCCTCCTCCGTGCCTGCCTGCCTGGTGAGGAACCGCAGGAGCTGCGTGGCGGCGTCGGGCGTCTCTTCCATCAGGTGGTCCGTGACCACCAGGGCGCCGGCGTTAATGAAGGGATTGCGGGGGATGCCGTGTTCAGCTTCGAGCTGGACCAGCGAATTGAACGCCGTTCCGGAGGGTTCGCGCAGTACCCGCGACCACAGCCGGGCGGAGCGGCTTCCCTGCAGGGCCATGGCCAGGGTGAACACTTTGGAGATGCTCTGGATGGAGAAGGGGACGTCGGCGTCGCCGGAACTGAAGACTTCACCGGAGGTGGTGGCGACGGCGATGCCGAAGCGGTCGAACGGGACCGTGGCCAGGAAGGGGATGTTTCCCGGGACGGCTCCTTCTTTCTTCTGCGGGCGGTGCCGCCGGACGATGTCCCCGAGGAGGAGGCCAAGGGGCGGTGCGCTGAGTGTGGTGCTCATTTCCTGCCTGGATTGTCGTTGGAGGCGGCCCATTCCTGGAGATGGAGCAGGGCCACCAGGGAGTCGCGCGGGTTGCCGAAGTTTAGCCCGGTGACCCGGACCGCCTTGGCAACGCGGTAGTAGACGGTGTTCTTGTGCAGGTTCATCCGTTTGGCGCATTCGCCGACGTCGAAGGAGGCGTCGAAATACGCCTGCAGGGTTGTTGCGAGCTCGGCGTCGTCATGGAGCAATGCGGCCAGGCTGCGGTGTCGGAAAGGGGCATCGTGGAAGTTGCGCACCGCCTGCCGGTACAGGATTTCCGCTTCGAAATCGTCAACGGTGGCCACCGACCCCGCCTCTGCGCTGCGCACGCAGGCCAGCAGGGCCTCGGTGATTCCGGTGGCGGTGTGGATGGACAGCAGGTCCGGGGCCAGCGGCCCCACCGCGGCGGACGGCGTGATGCCGAGGTGTTTGCGGGCGTCCCGAACGATTGCTTCGGCGAGGGACCGCAGTCCCGCCTCGGCGGTCCCGGACTGCAGGTCCGGCATGATGATGGCGGTGTCACCGTTGAACTGCCCGACGACGGCGGATGCTTTGTAGGCAGCGGCATGGATGGAGGCAAGGTTGGCCAGTTCCCCGTGCTTGAGCGCGGCGTCTTCAGCCCGGGAGTCGGCGTCGGACATGCCGATCAGGAGGAGGGCTGCGGGACGCTCCGACGGGATCTTGCCGCTGTGTGCACTGGCGGCGGCTTCCGCCGGGCCCGACAGGATCCGCGCAATCCGGTCCTCCCGCATGTGGACGGACTGCTGGTTGCGGTAGCGGATGAGTTCGGCGGATACCCGGGCCGCGGACCCGGTGAGCACGTATTCGACGTCCGGGCCGAACCCGTCGCCGGTTTCCTGCAGCCAGATGTACCCCATGATCCGTTCACCGGCGAAGAGCGCGATGGCCACCCGTTCCCGCAGGCCGTCCTGCGGCCTGGCAGGCACCCGCACGGGCTGGCGGGTGCGGTGGAGTTCGCGGTAGGCGCCCAGGTCCTTGAGCAGCAGTTCGTACTTCCTCGGGCCGCGGCGGGACAGGATGGACGCTTTCCGGAGTTCATCGATGTCGTTGGTGACCGTGGAGTAGGCGAGGACCTTGTTCGCCGCATCCTCGACCAGGACGTGGCTCGACGTCAGCCGGGCGGTTGTCTGGGCAATGGCGAACAGGTCTTCCTCAAGCAGGGTGAGTACTTCGCGTTCGTAGCTGCGCGGCTGGATCCGGTCCTTGGCAATGGAAAGCAGGCGGTCCCAGTCAGCGGCCGGGTCCACCAGCAGGAGCCCGGAACCGGCGGCGCCGAGGAGCTCTTCGGCCTCGGCGACATCTTCGCGGTTGCCCTTGACCGCCACGACGGGCGGCGGATTGTCCAGGAGGCGGCGGAGGGCAGGCAATGCGGAACGGCCGCGGACGCCGATAAGCAGGACAAATGCCCCGGCGGCGTGGACGCCCTCGTCATCGGCGTCGACGATCAGGAACCGTTCGATATCCGGCGCCGATGGTGCGGGCCGGAGGATGAGGCTGGCGAAGCCAAGCGGAAGATCCGAGAGGATGTCATCCACCGTAACCGCGGCCATGGGTTGTCCTTTTGCATTGGGTCCTGCCGGACGGCTCTGTCCGGTTACCTCATGCTATCCAGCCTGGTGGGGGTGGATTATGGATTCTGTTCCAACTCCCGGGGAGCATTTTTGGTTTCCAGCCCGAGGCGCAGTAGGTCCAGGCGGAAACAGGGTGCCGGGCAGCAATGCCGGAGGCGGACCGGCCGCGCTGGCCCGCCTCCGGCGCGGTGGACACATGGCGCCGGCGTCAGATCCAGGCCGGCGCGGCCGGCACCGGGGTGACGGATCCGCCGTCGTGCTGTGCCCTGGTTCCGTCCGTGCCCCGTCCGGTGGCCCACTGGGCGATGGCAGCCAGCGGGCCCGACACTATGGTGGGCGACGCGGCAGTTGTGTCCCCGAACGATAAGGCGGTGCCGTCCACCTGGACCACCAGGTCCTTGTCCGTGCCGCGGGCATGCCACGCGTCGGTGATGTCCTTGAGCAGCCGTTCAAGGACGGGCGCGGGGATGTCCTTGAAGGTGGCCCCGTTGTCCAGGTCGACGGCGTGGACCCAAACCTCGCGGGTGCGCATCCAGACCGTCTCCTCAGCCGGGACGGTCCTGCCCTGGACGGTCTTGACCTTGTGGTGCCAGGAGTCGGCGGGCAGGTCCCGCCACTCCACGTTCAGGTGCACGGCGGAGTGGTCGAACAGGTTCCGCAGCGCGATGGGACTGAGCGTGGCCCCGAAGTCGATCTCGTAGTTGCGGACCTCCACCGAGGGGTACATGGGTGTTTCCACGCCAGTGGCCGCCCACTCCACCAGGCGGGAAACTGCCCGGGCGTTGTAGCCCACGTGGGCTACAACGTGGCGGCGGGTCCAGCCCGGCAGCAGCGAGTCCCCGTCCAGCTCCGCGTCGGTGAGCTCGTTGAGCTTGCGGGCGAAGAACGCGGTGCCGCGCCGGGCCTGCAGGAGCCCGTCGAGCAGGACCGGATCGGTGGTTTGGTCGTGCCGGGCAACCATCAGGCTTCCTTGACCACGCGGTTGGTCAGCTGGCCCAGGCCTTCGATGGTGGTGACCAGGACCTGGCCCTCCTGCAGGTAGCGCTTGGGATCCTGGGCGTGGCCCACGCCGCCGGGGGTGCCGGTGGCGATCACGTCGCCCGGGTTCAGGGTGATGATGGTGGAGATGTAGGAGACCAGGAACTCCGGGGTGAACACCAGGTCCGAGGTGGGGGTGGACTGCTGGACCTCGCCGTCCACGGCCGAGGTCATCAGCGGCCCGGGGGTAAATTCGTCCTGGGTCACCAGGGCCGGGCCGAACGGGGTGGACTTCTCCCAGGTCTTGCCCTGCAGCCACTGGATGGTGCGGAACTGGTAGTCGCGCATGGAGATGTCGTTCAGTACGGCGTACCCGGCGATATGCTCTGCGGCCTGCGCTTCGGGGATGCGTCGGCCCTGCTTCCCGATCACGACGGCGAGTTCGGCTTCCCAGTCCACGGTGTCCGATTCCTGCGGCAGGGCCAGATCGTCGTTGGGCCCGATCAGGGACTCGGCGTACTTGGCGAACAGGGTGGGGTGCGCCGGGACTTCGCGGCCCATTTCCTTGATGTGGTTGCGGTAGTTGTGGCCCACGCAGATGATCTTGCCGGGGGACGGGACGACGGCGGCAAGGTCGGCGCCGGCCACAGGGTGCGTTGCGCCGTTGGCCGCCTTCGCGGTGGTTTCCCAGGCGGGGTCCTGCAGCAGGGCCCCGACGTCGGCGAACCCCGGGATCTCGGTGAGGGTATCGCCGTCCTGGCGGACCGCCGTCGTACGCGCTTCGGTGCCGCCGTTGCCTGTGGAATCGAGGCGGAGGGTGAGGAGTTTCATTACTTGGTGCGTCCTTCGATGTAGGTGCGGTTGAAGTTCAGGCGCTCAAAGATGGGTGCGTCGCTGAACCGGAACAAATCAAACTCAGTCCCGGCCTGCAGGGACCAGGCTGCCCAGGACGGAACCACGAACAGGTCGCCCTTGGCCAGGACCCGGGTTTCGCCGTTCAGGGTCACGGTGCCGGTGCCTTCGAAGACCTGCCAGACACTGGAGCCCACCTCGCGGACGGTCTCGGTCCCGGCGCCGGCCCGCAGGCGGTGGAACTCCGCGCGGATGGTGGGCATGACATCCCCGCCGGTGGTGGGGTTGGTGTACCGGATGGCGGCGTGGCCCTGGGACACGGTAGCGGGATGGCCCTCGTCCTCCAGCAGCAGTTGCTCGCGGAGCGCGGCGTCGGTGTACTTCCACCGGTACGCGGCGATGGGGGAGTTGGTGGTGTTCTCCAGGCCGGAGAGCGGGCGCAGGCCGGGGTGGGCCCACAGCCGTTCGGAGCGGGAAATGTCCGGGGTGGCCTCGTCGGTGACGCGTTCGGTGCCGAATTCGAAGAACCCGGCATCGGCGTAGTGCACGAACGGGATGTCCAGGCCGTCGATCCACGCCATGGGCTCGTCGGTGTCGTTGTGGTGGCCGTGGAAGTTCCAGCCCGGGGTGAGGAGGAAATCGCCGCGGGACATCCGGACCGGGTCACCGTTCACCACGGTCCACACGCCCTCACCCTCCACCACGAAGCGGAACGCGTTCTGCGAGTGGCGGTGCTCCGGGGCTGTTTCCCGGCCGCCCAGGTACTGGATCGCGGCCCAGAGGGTGGGGGTGGCGTACGGGGTGCCGGCCAGGCCGGGGTTCGCCAGCGCGATCGCGCGGCGTTCCCCGCCACGGCCCACGGGCACCAGGTCCCCGGCACGGGCGGCCAGCGGGTAGAGATCATCCCACCGCCACACGTGCGGCACGGCTTTGGGGGACGGGACCATCGGCATCAGGTCCGCGATCTCCGTCCACAACGGAATCAGGTTTTCTTTATCGAAATCCCGGTACAGCTGCTCAAGCTGGGCAGCTTCCTCGGCGGTGGGCTCCGGGACATGGTGTTCCTGTGCCACGGATTCGTGGGTTTGGTTTTCAGCGCTGATCGACACTGGCCTTCTCCTTGCGTGCGGACTGACTGCGGCGTGGATTCGACCTTAGGGAAGGATGCGCTGTGACCCCCAACATATTCTGTCTACCAGAATTTTGGTCCCACAGTGCGGGTCAGCCGCCTGCTGCCCCGTCCGCCGGATTGGCCGCGATGTCCATTTCCAGCTGGCGCTTGGTTTCCATCATGACGCCCACCAGTCCGGCGTCGAACAGGGGCCGGAACCTGGCCACCGGAGTGGCCACGCTCAGGGCCCCCACCACCATGCCCCGCCCGTTGCGCAGCGCCATCCCGAAGGCGCTGATGCCCTCCTCGGTGCCCCCGAAATTTGCGGCGAATCCATTGGCCCGGACGGACTCAAGCTCGCGCAGGAAGGCCGGGTACTCGGCGTCGGGAATATAGTCGCCGGCCAGCTCCGCGTTCGGGCTCCGGAACAGCTGGTCCAGTGCCGCCGGTTCCAGCTCGGCCAGGATGGCCTTTCCGCCCGACGCCTTGTGCGCCGGCAGCAGGGTGCCCTGCCGGTCCCCGACCCTAAGGATGTTGGTGCTTTCCACGGTGTCCAGGAAGCGGACTTTGGTGCCCACCCGGATCATCAGGTTCACGGTCTCATTCGTGCGCGCGCAGAGCAGTTCCATGTGCGGCCGGGAGATGTCCCGCAACTGCCGCGTCCAGCTGAAGCCGGCAGGGCCCGCGCCCATGGCAGGACCCGGAACGTACCGCCTGGTCTCGTCCTGGACCGCGAAACCCCGGTAGACCAGCATGGCCAGGAGCCGGTGCGCCGTGGAGGGCGCCACCCCAAGCTCGGCCGCGGCGTCCTTGAGCCGCAGGCTCCCCACGTCCCGAAGGAGTTGGAGCAGCTGCAGGGCGTTGTCCACTGCTTCGATGGAATAGGTGGGCTTCCGCCGGGCCGGAAGATTCTGCATAACAGAATCTTATGTGCCTCAAGGCGCGCCTAACAGCACAGTAATGGGATGAATCACACAACTTCCGCTGCAGCGCCGCAGCGCACGGCCGCCCCCGCCGCGGGTGCAGGCCGTTCCGGGTTTCCCCGGCGTTCCGTGCTCGCCGTGCTGGTGTGCTGGCTGCTGGTCGTTTTCGACGGCTATGACCTGATCGTGTATGGGACGGTCCAGGGCTCGCTCATCAGCGATACCGGCTGGGGCCTGACCAAGGCCACTGCCGGCACCATCGGGTCGATGGCCTTCGTCGGCATGATGATTGGAGCGGTCTTCGCCGGGCGCATGGCCGATACCTGGGGCCGGCGTCGCACCATCATCGGCTGCGCCATAGTGTTCTCCGTCTTCACCATCTTCTGCGCATTCGCCCCCAACGCGCCTGTCTTTGGCGGGCTCCGCCTCCTGGCGGGCGTTGGCCTGGGCGGCCTGGTGCCGTCCGCCAACGCCCTGGTAGCCGAGCTCGTCCCGGAAAAATGGCGCTCCACTATCGCCACGCTCATGATGTCCGGTGTGCCGATCGGCGGCTCCATCGCAGCACTCGCCGGCATCCCGCTGATTCCCGCCTTCGGCTGGCCGGTCATGTTCCTGGTCGCCGTCGTCGCCTTGGTGGGGGTCATTCCGCTGGGCATCCGCTACCTGCCGGAGACGCTGGCACCCGAAGCCGGCGGCAGGACCGGGGGTGCCAGGGACGCCGTCGGGTTCGGCTCCCTTCTTCGGGCGCCGTACCTCGGGATCAGCCTGCTGTTCGCCATCGGCACCTTGGTGACCCTCTTCGCCTGGTATGGCCTGGGCACCTGGCTGCCCAACCTCATGCAGCTGGCCGGGTACAACCTCGGGTCCGCCCTGACGTTCGCGTTGGCACTCAACCTTGGGGCCGTGGCGGGCTCGGTGCTGACCGCCTGGGCCGGCACGCGGTTCGGCCCCATCCCCACTGCCATCGCGGCAGCGGCGGTGGCGGCCATCGGACTGCTGGTCCTGGTCACCGGGCCGCCGGTCGCCGTCGTCTATTTCATGCTGGTGCTTGCCGGCGTGGGAACGCACGGCACGCAGTGCCTCATCATCGCCGCCGTGGCCAGCCACTACCCGGCACACCTCCGCGGTACTGCGCTGGGCTGGGCCCTGGGCGTGGGCCGGATCGGGGCCGTGGCCGCACCGCAGGCCGGCGGGCTCCTGCTCGCAGCGGGCCTGGGCGTGAATTCAAACTTCCTGGCCTTTGCCGGAGCAGCAGCCGCAGCGGCAGTCCTGATCGCTGCAGTGGGCATCAAAATCAAGAAATCAACAGCAGTAGGAGTTTCCAATGTCTAACGTCAAAGATTCCACCGATGTCCTGGTGGTGGGTGGCGGCATGGCCGGACTGGCCGGCGCGCTGGCACTGCGCGAAAACGGCGCCGCCGTCACCCTGGTTGAGGTGGCACCGGCCTTCGGTGAAGTCGGGGCCGGCCTGCAAATGGCGCCCAACGCCTCCCGCGTCCTCAAGCGCTGGGGCCTGCTGGAAAAGGCGCTGGAAATCGGCGTCCAGCCCAAGCACCTGGTGTTCCGCGACGCGGTCACGGGGGAGGAACTGACCCGCCAGACCCTGGGCGGGGAGTTCGAGGAACGCTACGGCGCCCCCTACGTGGTGATCCACCGCAGCGACCTGCACCGGATCCTGCTCGAAGCATGCCAGGCAGCCGGCGTCACCCTGGTGAACGACGTCCTGGTGCAGAAAGTGGAAACCGACGGAGACCGGGCCCGCGCCTACAGCGCCAAGGGCGAGGTGTTCGAGGCGGACGCCATCCTGGCAGCGGACGGGCTGAAGTCCACCCTCCGCGCCACCGTTGCCAACGACGGCCCCGTCAACTCCGCCTACGTGGCGTACCGCGGCACCGTGCCCATCACCGAGGAAACCCCCGCCGCGGACCTGGAGGACGTCATCGTCTACCTCGGCCCGAACTGCCACCTGGTCCAGTACCCGCTCCGCAAGGGCCAGCTGCTCAATACCGTGGCAGTGTTCAAGTCCCCGTCTTTTGAGCGTGGAGAAGAGCAGTACGGCGGCGTGGACGAACTCCAGGCGGCCTACAAGGACTGCGTCCCCGCCGTGCAGGAAGCCCTGAAGAACCTGGCCACCGGTATCCGCTGGCCCATGTATGACCGCAACCCGATCGAGAACTGGGTCTCCGGCCGCATGGCGCTGATCGGCGACGCCGCCCACCCGATGCTGCAGTACCTGGCCCAGGGCGCCTGCCAGGCGCTGGAGGACGCGGCCGTCCTGCAGGACGTGTCCCGCGGCAAGGTCTTCACCCCTGAGGGGATCGACGCCGGTGCATGGGAGGATGCCTTCCGCGAGTTCAACGAAACCCGCGCGGCGCGCACCGCCCGCGTGCAGCGGACTGCGCGGATCTGGGGGGAGTCCTGGCACGTGGACGGCGTGGCACGCGTCCTGCGGAACATGCTGTTCAAGAGCCGCGGCGACAACAACTTCCAGTACAACGACTGGCTGTATGGCCGGAACGAGCCCGGCGTCCCGGCAGAGGTTCCCGCCGGGGCTGTGCTGGCAGAGGCCTAAGCACCGCACTCCAAGGGCGGGCGTACGACGGCGGGTGGGCTCCCGCCGTCGTACGCCCACCTTTTGGTTGGGGTGGGCGCGTTTACAACCCCAATCCATTTCGGAACAGCCGATGAGACCTGGGGTCCTGCCGTTCACCGCGAAGAAGGCGTTGAGGAGTAGTTCCCCCGTGTCCACTACCGGGGCGCGGGGCCCGTGGACTCGCGGATGGTCAGGTGCGTGGGCATGACCGCGAGCTGGCGGCTGGCGTTGCCCGCAAGCGGGTTGAGTTGCGCCAGCAGCATGGACACTGCAACCCTTCCGGCCTGCTCAATGGGACTTGAGATGGTGGTCAGCGGGGGATTGCAGAAGTCCGCGCCGAAAATGTCATCCGAACCAACGATGCTCATGTCGGCCGGAACCCTGATGCCACGGGCCTGCAGCCGCTGGAGCATGCCGATGGCCAGCAGGTCGTTGAACACAATGCACGCCGTGGCCCCCGTCCTGACCGCGGCATCCGCCGCCGCCGCCCCAGACGTCGTCTTGGGCGTGTACGGGCCGATCCGGTGCACCTCCATCCCCCGCTTCGTCGCGTCCTCCTCGAAGACCTTCCAGCGCATCTGGTTGGACCACGAGGTAGGTGGCCCCGCCACATAGCAGACCTTGTGGTGGCCCAGCGATGCAAGGTGCTCCAGGGCCTGGATGATGGCGGACGGCGTATCGATCATCACCGTGGGTGCGCTGGTGGAAGCGCGGTTGAAGGTCACCAGGGGCTGTGACTGCGAAACCTCCGCCAGCTGGGCATCGGTCAGGCGCGAGGCGGCCAGGATGAATCCATCTGCGGACTTGCGCATCTTATGCAGCGCATCGAGTTCCATTTCGCTGGATTCCTCGGTGTCCACCAGGAGCTGGGTCACGCCCGCAGCCTTCAGTTGGTGCTGCGTGCCCCGGATGATGTCGAAGTAGAACGGATTGGTAATGTCGGGCACCAGCACGGCCACGGCATTGGTCCGTCCCGAGCTCAGTCCCCGCGCCTGCGAGCTCGGAACGTAGTTGAGTTCCGCGGCGGCCTCTTCGATCCGCAGCCGCGTCCTGGGGTTCACCCTGTCGGGCCGCGCGAGCGCCCGGGATACCGTGGACGTGGCAACGCCGGCCAGTTCCGCCACATCGCGGATAGTGGGTGGCCGCTCCTGGCGGGTTGCCGCTCTTGAGCTTCCCCTGGTGGTGTCTGCGGCCCTTGAATCAGCCATGGCACTGGACCTTTCCCTACTGGCTGGACCAACCGCCACGGCAAAATTTCCGCCGGCGTGCCCTGACTTCCGATGCATCAATCTGAGCACTCATGGCAATTTTTGGCAACCGCTTGCCACCGTCTTGCCATCTTCCTAGACTGGCTCTCGAGTCGCCTGCAGTGATTTCCGCCACAGGACGGATGTGGCCATGCGGGTGTCCTAGAGGAGAAAAACAATGAGGTTTAAATCGACTACTGGGCTCGCGGCAATAGTCACGGCTGCAGCACTCGCCCTGACCGGTTGTGGATCCGGGGGCTCCGGCAACAGCGGAGGCTCGACCAACGCGAATGGGAAAGTGGACGGTACGGGCAAGACCCTCAACGTCCTGGTCGGCGTCCTGAGCCAGTACCCCGAACAGCAGAAACAGTGGCAGAGCGATATCGCCGCCAAGTTCAAGGCTGAGACCGGCGCCGACGTGAAGTTCGAGACCTTCGCCTCGGCCAATGACGAGCTCACCCGGATCCAGACCTCGGTCGTATCGGGCCAAGGGCCTGACATCTATGGGCTGGGCACCACCTTCACGCCGACTGCCTACGCCACCAAGGCCTTCGTGACCCTCTCGGACGACGACTGGAAGGCTGTTGGCGGCAAGGACCGCTTCAACCAGGCAGCCCTCGGCATTTCAGGACCGGACAAGGACCACCAGGCCGGCATCCCCTTCGTCAGCCGTCCGTTCGTGATGGCATATAACAAGGACCTGCTGGCCGCTGCCGGCATCGACAAGCCGGCCACAAGCTGGGACGAGCTGGCAGCCCAGGCCAAGAAGATGACCAAGGGCGACACGTACGGCATCGCCACCGGCTACAAGGACAACTACGACCCCTGGAAGTTCATCTGGGCCATGGCCGTGCAGGCCGGCAACCCGCTGGTTGACGGCAACAAGCTGAAGATGGACGATCCCACCGTCAAGAAGGCCTACGAAACGTACTTCGGCTGGCTGACCAACGACAAGGTTGTTGACCCCGCCTCCGTGGGCTGGAGCAACAGCAACGCCGTGGCAGCTTTCGCCAGCGGCAAGGCCGGTTACCTGATGATGACCACCTCCAGCTCCATCCCCACACTCGACAAGTCGGCAGTTGCCGGCAAGTACGAATACACACTGATGCCCACCATCGCCCCGGGTGAGACGCAGTCCAAGTCCGACAGCGACGCCGCCAGCATCCTCTCGGGCGACAACCTCGTGGTGGCGGACTACTCCAAGCAGAAGGACCTGGCCTTTGCCTACATCAAGCTGATCACCTCCAAGGATGAGCAGCTGAACTACCAAAAGATCTTCGGCGACCTGCCTGCAAACGCCGAAGCCCTGGCCAGCCTGACGGACCCCAAGCTCAAGCCGCTCGCCGACGCCGCCGCCAAGTCCAAGGCCACTCCGTTCACCGGCGCCTGGGGCGATATCCAGCTGGGACTCCTTAACGTCACCGTCCAGTCCGTCCCTGACCTGGCCGCCGGCAAGGTGGACGAGTCCGCCCTCGAACAAAGGATCAAGGACGCCCAGAACAAGGGCCAGGCTTCCCTGGACCGGGCCTCCAAAGGATAGGTTCTGATGTCGACCGACGCCTCCCATGAAGTCCGGCCTGCGGCGGATACCGCCGCGGGCCGGGCGCCCCGCCCCGCCGACGACACCGGGCGCCAGCCCGGACACAAGGGCGGACTGCGCCGCAAGGGCCTGAGCGAACGCAACCGCCCGCTATGGATGCTGATCCCGGGCGGAGCCCTGATGATCATCATCATCGTGGTCCCGCTGCTCCTGGGCATCTACATGTCCGTCCTGAATCTGGACCAGTACACCCTGCGGAAGTGGATCAGCTCGCCGTTCATCGGAGTGGAAAACTTCGTTGAAGCGGTGACGGACTCCCCGTTGCTGCACGCCGTCTGGCTCAGCGTCAGCTACTCGCTGCTGGCCATGGTGGTGACCCTGCCGCTGGGCATCGCCGCGGCCGTGGCCACCCAGAACGCGTTCAAAGGCCGGGCAGTCATCCGCTCGATCTTCCTGATTCCGTACGTCCTGCCGTCCTTCGTAGTGGCCACCGTCTGGCGGACCATGCTCCAGCCCGGCGGGATCGTGGATGAAGCCCTTGCCACGGTGGGCATCCACGTAGGCCTGTGGCTCAACGGGCCGCAGACCTTCTGGACGCTGGTCCTGGTCCAGATCTGGGCTTCCTGGCCGTTTATCTACCTCCTGGCCCTGTCCGGCCTTCAGTCCGTAGACCACGAGGTGCACGAAGCCTCGGCCTTGGACGGCGCGCTGTGGTGGAACAAGCTCCGTTACGTGGTGTTCCCCTACCTGAAGGGCCCGCTGGCGCTGGCCTTCCTGATCGGGATGCTGCACCACATCAACAACTTCACCCTCCCGTTCGTGCTGTTCGGTGTTCCGGCGCCGGCCGACGTCGAGGTCCTGCCCATCCTGACCTACGTCACCAGCTTCCAGAGCTTCCGCTTTGGCCTGAGCGCCGCGATGGCCTTCATCTCCCTGGTCCTCATCGCCATTCCGCTGTTCGTCTACCTCCGTGCCGTCAAGCTTGACGACGCCGAATCACCTGGAGCAAAAAAATGAGCACCACGACAGCCACCAGGCAGGGCACGGCGGCCTTCCACGTCGACCGTCCCGGTTCCCACCGCCAGCATGAGGTCCTGCGGCTGCTGCCCACCCCTTTGCTGATCTTCGTCCTGGTCTTCCTCGGCGTCCTGGTCCTGACTCCTGTGCTGTACATCTTCCTGGCCTCGGTCAACTCGGACATCGGGGTGGCCAACGGCGAGTTCTGGCCGTCCTCGGTCACGTTCGATAACTACTCGAAGATCTGGACCAGCGTGGGCCTGGCCACCGGCCTCACCAACAGCGTCCTGGTGGCGGGAGCAACAGCCGTCGTCTCGGCGGCGCTGTCCGTGTCCACCGCGTTCGTGTTGGTCCGCTACAGCTTCCGGGGCAGGCTGACCATCCTGCGCGGCCTGCTGGCACTGCAGTCCGTTCCCGGAACACTGATGGTGCTGCCGGTCTTCGTGCTCTTTTCCTCAGCCGCCACCTACCTTGGGATCCAGGTCATCGGAACCCAATGGGGCCTGTTTGTCACCTACCTGACGTTCGCCATGCCGTTCTCCACCTGGGTGATGGTCACCTACCTGCGCGGGCTTCCCAAGGAACTGGAAGAAGCAGCAAGGATCGACGGTGCGTCCAACCTGGGAGTGCTGTTCCGGATCATCCTGCCGCTGAGCTGGCCCGGCATCGTTGTCTCCGGCATCTTCGCCTTCCTTCTCGGCTGGAACGACGTCCTCTTCGCCTCGGTGATGACACGGCCGGAAAGCCAGACCGCCGCCGTCGCGCTCCAGATCTTTGGTGCCTCCCAGGAAGGCGGCGCCATCCCTTACTACGGCCAGATGATGGCGGCGGCGCTGGTATGTGCCGCTCCGGTGGTCATTCTCTACCTGATTTTCCAGCGTTACCTAGTAGGCGGGCTGACCGCCGGAGGAGTTAAATAACCATGGTTTCGACCACGCAGACCACGTGGCAGCTGTCAGGCTTCGGCGACGAGATCGACGACGACCCCGCAATCCAGATCGCCGTGCTGCAGGCCCTCGGCGCCAACCACATCGAGGTCCGCAGCGCGTGGGGTACCAACATCGTGGACCTCAGCAACGAACAGCTCCAGGCCCTCGCGTCCCTGCTGCAGGAAAAGGGCATGAAGGTCTCGGCCATCGCCTCCCCGATTGGCAAGGTGGATGTCAGCCTTCCCGTGGAGCACGAGGTGGAACGGCTGCGCCGCGCGGTCAACGCCGCCAAAGTCTTGGATGCACGGTACATCCGGATCTTCTCCTTCTACTACGGGGACTCCGTGCAGGTGGAGAGCATCCGCGACGCCGTCATGGAGCGGATGCGGGCGCTCGCCGGGGTGGCCGAGGAAGGCGGGGTGATCCTCCTGCACGAGAACGAGAAGGACATCTTCGGAGATGTCCCGGACCGCGTGCTGGACATTATCGAGACCGTCAATTCGCCGGCCCTGAAGGTCGCCTGGGACGCCGCGAACTTCGTCCAGGTGGGGGTCAAGCCCTTCGACGAGGGGTACGCCAAGCTCCGCCCGCACCTTGAATACCTGCAGGTCAAAGATGCGTTGTTCGAAAATGGCCACGTGGTCCCGGCCGGTGAAGGGGACGGGGACGTCCTCCGCACCGTCGAGGCGCTGAAGGCTGACGGGTACCAGGGCTTCGCGTCCCTGGAGCCGCACCTGGCGGGGGCGCATGGCCTGGGCGGGTTCTCCGGTCCCACCGCCTTCGGCATCGCCGCACGCGCTTTCGCAAAAGTCACCGCAGAAGCAGGAGTCCAGACCGCATGAGTACCTTGAACGTAGCCATCACGGGGTGCGGCGTCATTGGCCGCACCCACGCCGTAGCCCTCCAGTCGTTTCCCGAGGCCCGGATCGTCGCCCTCGTCGACGCCATCCCGGCGGCAGCGGAATCCCTCGCGGACTTCATTGAAAAGAACGGCGGCGAACGGCCGCCGCAGTTCAGTTCCCTGGCCGAAGCTTTCGCGGCTGAGGACATCGACCTCGTGGCATTGGCCACCCCCAGCGGCCTCCACATCCAACAGGGCCTGGAGGTCCTGGCCGCCGGCAAGCACGTGGTGATCGAGAAGCCACTGGATGTGGATCTCACCAGGGCCCAGGAGATCGAGGCCGCAGCAAAGGAAGCCGCGGAAAAGGGCATCATCGCCTCGGTCATCAGCCAGCACCGGTTCGACCAGTCCAGCGTCGCTGTCGCGGACGCCGTGGCGAAAGGCCGCTTCGGCCGGCTGACGTCCGCCATCGCCTCCGTGGCCTGGTGGCGCAGCCAGGGCTACTACGATTCCGGTGACTGGCGCGGCACCTGGTCCATGGACGGTGGCGGCGCCTTGATGAACCAGGGCGTCCACACCGTGGACCTGCTCCTCTGGTTCATGGGGCGCCCTGTGGAGATCCACGCACACACGGCACGGCTCGCCCACGAACGGATTGAGGTGGAGGACACCGCCGTTGCCACCATCACCTTCGAAAACGGCGGCCTGGCCGTCCTTCACGCCACCACCGCGGCCTACCCCGGTTTGACGGTGCGCGTCCAGCTGATGGGATCCGAAGGCTCGGCCGTGGTGGACAACGACCGGCTGGAGTACTTCCACAGCAAGGACGCCGGCGGTGAATCGGCGGACATGGGCCTGCAGGGCGGCGGCAACCAGGCGGAAGAAGAACTGGCCAAGTATCCCGAGGAAGACTACAAGGCGGCGGACCCCACCACCTACCCCGCCGGACACGTCCGGCAATACCGCGACATCCTGGCCGCCATCGCCGGCGGACGCCAGCCGGGCGTCACCGTCAGCGACGCCGTCAACGCGCTCGCTGCGGTGCGTTCCGTCTACGTGTCTGCCACCCTGGGCCAGCCCGTCCTCTTCGACGACGTTCTGGCAGGCAAGTACAACGACCTCGAAGTCCGCACCGGCAACACCGCGGCAGAAAGTGCCTGAAGCAATGAAGTTTTCAGTATTTACGGCATCAACCCCCGACTGGACTCCCGAAGAAGCAGTGAAGCACCTCGCCGACCAAGGCTGGGACGGCGTCGAATGGCGCATAACCGACCAGGGCGACGCCGCAGAACCGGGCTTCTGGGCCGGCAACAGGGCCACGGTCCCGCTTACCGGGATGGAAGACCACCTGGACCGCATCGCCAACCTCACCAGCGATGCTGGCCTGGAGTTCTCCGGGATTGGCGGGTACGCACGGTGCGACAACCACGCGGACGTGGACCGCATGTTGGCCGCCACGGCCCGGCTGGGCGCGGAGAAGGTCAGGGTGACCACGCTTCCGCTGGGGACTGCGGCATGGGGCAACGAACCGGCCAGCGGCACGCCCTACCCGGAACTCTTTGCCGCAGCCCGCCGCGATTTCGAGTGGATCGCCGAACGGGCTGCGCACCACGGCGTCAAGGCACTTGTGGAGCTGCACCACCGGACCATCACCGCTTCCGCGTCGTCCGCGCTGCGGCTGCTGGACGGACTGGACCCCCGGCACGTGGGCGTTATCCACGACCTGGGGAACCTGCTCATCGAAGGGCAGGAGGACTACCTTCCCGCCTTCGAGCTCCTGGGCGACTACCTGGCACACGTGCACGTCAAGAACGCGGTCTGGGTCAACAGCGGCGAAACCGATGAGTCCGGCGCCGCCGTCTACCGCAATGAGTGGGCCCCACTCCGCTCGGGCCAGGGCAGCGTGCTGCAGTACTTCAAAGCGCTCGCGGCCTTCGGCTATGACGGGTGGGTCACCGTGGAGGACTTCTCCACCGAGCTACCCCTGGCCGAGCGTACGGCGGACAACCTCGAGTACCTTCGCTCCACGGCTGCCCTGGCAGGCCTCTCCGTCCCGGCCAGGAGGCGTTGAGCAATGGGCCAGCCAATAGCGGACCACCCGGACCGGCTGCTGCCGGCGGATCCCGGTGTCCGGGAGGTTGCCCGGTCCCTCTTCACAAAGGTGGAGGGGCTGCCGATCATATCCCCGCACGGACACGTGGACGCGGCGGTCATCGAACAGAACACTCCCTTCCCTGATCCTGCCGCGCTCCTGGTCACACCGGACCACTACGTCACCCGGTTGATCCATGCCGGCGGGGTCCCCATGGACCAGCTGGGGCTTGGCGGCCAGCCTGCTGATTCACGGCAGGTGTGGCGCCGCTTCTGCGAAGCGTGGCCCAACTTCGAGGGAACGGCGTCCGGGTACTGGATCCGGCAGGAGTTCGCCCACGTGTTCGGGTTGCAGGAGGAGCCGTCCGCGGACAACGCCGACCGGCTCTACGACGCCCTGCAGGCCAAACTTTCGGAGCCCGGTTTCCGCCCGCGCGAGCTGTTCAAGGAATTCAACATCGAGGTCCTGGCCACCACGGATGACCCGCTGGACACCCTGGACAGCCACGCAGCGCTGCAGGCGGATCCTGCCTTCGCAGGCAGGGTGCTGCCCACCTTCCGGCCGGACCAGTACCTGAACATGGCGCATCCGGCGTGGCAGGACAACGTGGAGCGCCTCATCAGCGCCGCGGGGGAGGGCGCCACCGGCTACGCCGGCTACATCAAGGCGCTCGAAGCCAGGCGGCGGCACTTCGTGGACCGGGGCGCGGTGTCCGCCGACCACGGCTTGTTCACCCCGGCCACCCTCAAACTGGACGACGGCGAGGCGGAGCGGCTTTTCGAGCTCGGCCGCACCGGCCAGGCAGGGCCGCGGGAACGGGATGCCTTCGAGGCCCACATGCTGTACCAGATGGCCAGGATGTCGGTGGAGGACGGCCTGGTGATGACCATCCACCCGGGCTCGTTCCGCAACCACCACACGCCCACCTTCGAGGCTTTCGGAGCCGACACGGGCCACGATATTCCGGTGGCGGTCAACTACACGGAGGCCGTCCGGCCGCTGCTGCAGGACTTCGGCACGGCCAAGGACTTCCACCTGGTCCTCTTCACGCTCGATGAGACGGTGTTCTCCCGGGAGCTGGCGCCGTTGGCCGGGTTCTACCCGTCGGTGTACCTGGGGGCACCGTGGTGGTTCCTGGACGCTCCGGACGCGATGCTGCGCTTCCGGTCGGCGGTGACGGAGACGGCGGGCTTCTCGCGGTCCTCGGGCTTTATCGACGACACCCGCGCCTTCTGCTCCATCCCGGCCCGGCACGATACGGCGCGGCGGATCGAGGCCTCCTTCCTGGCACGCCTGGTGGCCGAGCACCGGATCAGCGAGGACCGGGCCCAGGAACTGATTGTCGACATCGTGGATGCTTCACCGCGGCGGGTGTTCAAGCTGTGAGCGCTGTCCCGCCTGCCCCGGGTGCACTGCCGGTCCTGGACCGCACCCTGAAGCCGCTGCCCACGGCGCCGGTGCGGATCGTGCACCTTGGCCTGGGCGCGTTCCACCGGTCCCACCAGGCCTGGTACACCCAGCACGCCGGTGACGCGGGGGAGTGGGGGATCGCGGCGTTCACCGGCCGCCGCCCGGATGCCGCCGAGGCGCTGTCCGCCCAGGACTGCCTCTACACGCTGGTGGAGCGTTCGGCAGCCGGGGACAGCTTTGAGGTTATCGGCAGCATTGTCGAAGCGGTGGACGGGGCCGACGTGGGCCGTCTGTGCGAGCTTCTGGCGGCGAAAGAAACGGCGATCGTCACGCTGACCATCACCGAGGCAGCCTACGGGCTGGCGGCGGATGGAAGGTTCGACGCCGACGCGCCGGCTGTCGCGGAAGACCTCCGGGCGCTGTCGGCAGCAGCGTCCGGGGGAACAGGACCAGGGGAGGCAGGGGTGCCCGGCACGCCGCTGGGCCGGCTGGTGCTTGCCCTCGCCCGGCGCCGCGACAGCGGCGCGGGACCCCTCGCCGTCGTCAGCTGCGACAATCTTTCGGCCAACGGCGAGGTGGCCCGCCGTGCCGTCCTGGGCCTGGCCGGGGCCTGGGGCCAAGGCCTGGCGGAGTGGATCGACGCCAACGTCAGCTTTGTCAGTACCTCGGTGGACCGCATTACTCCCCGCGCCACGGACGCGGATACCACGGAAGTGGCCGAAAAATGCGGCTACCGCGACAGCTCGCCGGTGGTGGCCGAACCGTTCCGCAACTGGGTGCTCAGCGGTGATTTCCCGGCCGGCAGGCCGCGCTGGGAGGACGCCGGTGCCGTGGTTGTCGATGACATCGAGCCGTATGAGAACCGCAAACTGTGGCTGCTCAACGGTTCACACTCGATCCTGGCCTACGCCGGGCAGCTCCGCGGCCACGCAACGGTGGCCGAAGCCCTCGCCGATCCGGTGTGCCGGAAGGCAGTGGAGGAATTCTGGGACGAGGCGGCAAACCACTTGACCGCTGCCGGGCTGGACATCCCGCAGTACCGGCAGGCTCTGCTGGACCGGTTCGGCAATGCCCGCATCGCCCACCGGCTGGCTCAGATCGCGGCCGACGGGACCACCAAGCTGCGCATGCGCGCCGTCCCGGTCCTGATGGCGGAACGGGCCGCAGGCCGCCGCGGCAGCGGCAGCGCACTGATGCTTGCAGCATGGATTGACTACGCCGCCTCCGGCGCCGAATTCCAGGACCCGCTGGCGGCAGACATCAGGGCAGCCAACGCCGTGCCCGGCACCGGAAGGATCCAGGCACTGCTCCGCCTGGTCAGCGCCGGCCTCGCCGAGGACCCGCAAATCGTTGCCCTGGTCTCAGCCTTGTCCGGAACCCTCAGCGCCAACCCGGCCGGCTCCGCCACCCCCGCACACACGTGAACGCAGGTTGCACCGCCAACCCCATCCCCTTGGAAGGAACAATAAATCCCATGAAGATCATTGCCGCCGATGTGTTTGTTACCAGTCCGTCGCGGAATTTCGTGACGTTGCGGATCACGACGGAGGACGGTGTGATCGGGATTGGTGATGCGACGTT
>NZ_JWTB01000044.1 GCF_000813845.1 Pseudarthrobacter phenanthrenivorans | reverse complement strand
TCCGGCGGTGACCTACTCTCCCACACCCTCCCGGGTGCAGTACCATCGGCGCTGTGGGTCTTAGCTTCCGGGTTCGGAATGGGACCGGGCGTTTCCCCCACGCTATGACCGCCGTAACCCTTCTACCCGCACCGCCCGTCACATGGTGTGGGGGTGGGGAAATCTGGTGGTTACAACTCGCTGACCTGTTGAGGACAGCGTTTGGTGGTGTTGTTATTCAGTTGTGGTTCCTGTAACCGGTACCCCGGGTGGGGGTTGTTGGTTGGGAACCACATAGTGGACGCAAGCAGAATTTTGTATGTATCTGTGTGGTGTAAGTTGTTGGCCTATTAGTACCGGTCAGCTTCACGAGTCGTTAGTCCTCGCTTCCACATCCGGCCTATCAACCCAGTGGTCTGGCTGGGGGCCTCTCACACACAAGGTGTATGGAAATCTCATCTTGAAGCGAGCTTCCCGCTTAGATGCTTTCAGCGGTTATCCCATCCGAACGTAGCTAATCAGCGGTGCACTTGGCAGTACAACTGACACACCAGAGGTTCGTCCGTCCCGGTCCTCTCGTACTAAGGACAGCCCTTCTCAAATTTCCTGCGCGCGCAGCGGATAGGGACCGAACTGTCTCACGACGTTCTAAACCCAGCTCGCGTACCGCTTTAATGGGCGAACAGCCCAACCCTTGGGACCTACTCCAGCCCCAGGATGCGACGAGCCGACATCGAGGTGCCAAACCATGCCGTCGATATGGACTCTTGGGCAAGATCAGCCTGTTATCCCCGAGGTACCTTTTATCCGTTGAGCGACGGCCATTCCACAATGTACCGCCGGATCACTAGTCCCGACTTTCGTCCCTGCTCGAGATGTCTCTCTCACAGTCAAGCTCCCTTGTGCACTTACACTCGACACCTGATTGCCAACCAGGCTGAGGGAACCTTTGGGCGCCTCCGTTACTTTTTAGGAGGCAACCGCCCCAGTTAAACTACCCATCAGGCACTGTCCCTGACCCGGATTACGGGCCGAAGTTAGATGTCCAAAGTGACCAGAGTGGTATTTCAACGATGACTCCACCCGAACTGGCGTCCGGGCTTCAACGTCTCCCACCTATCCTACACAAGCCACTCCGAACACCAATACCAAACTATAGTAAAGGTCTCGGGGTCTTTCCGTCCTGCTGCGCGTAACGAGCATCTTTACTCGTACTGCAATTTCGCCGAGTTTATGGTTGAGACAGCGGGGAAGTCGTTACTCCATTCGTGCAGGTCGGAACTTACCCGACAAGGAATTTCGCTACCTTAGGATGGTTATAGTTACCACCGCCGTTTACTGGGGCTTAAATTCTCAGCTTCGCCGTGAGGCTAACCGGTCCTCTTAACCTTCCAGCACCGGGCAGGAGTCAGTCCGTATACATCGTCTTGCGACTTCGCACGGACCTGTGTTTTTAGTAAACAGTCGCTTCCCCCTGGTCTCTGCGGCCCCGATCCCCTCCACACCGCAAGGGTGTATCAAGGTTGGGGCCCCCCTTCTCCCGAAGTTACGGGGGCATTTTGCCGAGTTCCTTAACCATAATTCTCTCGATCGCCTTGGTATTCTCTACCTGATCACCTGTGTCGGTTTGGGGTACGGGCGGCTGGAACCTCGCGTCGATGCTTTTCTCGGCAGCATAGGATCACCAAATCCCCCCAAACGGGGGTCCCATCAGATCTCAGGCACCATGAGTGGCGGATTTGCCTACCACTCGCCCTACATCCTTAGACCGGGACAACCATCGCCCGGCTCGGCTACCTTCCTGCGTCACACCTGTTAATACGCTTGCCTCCCAGGATCAGGTCCTGCGCTCCACCAAAACCCTCACACCACAAGGGCGCTCGGGCAGGCTTCGGGCAGTTAGTATCCCCCGCTCAGCATGGGCGGTTCTTCACCGGTACGGGAATATCAACCCGTTGTCCATCGACTACGCCTGTCGGCCTCGCCTTAGGTCCCGACTTACCCAGGGCAGATTAGCTTGACCCTGGAACCCTTGATCATTCGGCGGACGGGTTTCTCACCCGTCTTTCGCTACTCATGCCTGCATTCTCACTCGTGTAGGCTCCACCACTGGTTTACACCGCAGCTTCACCGCCCACACGACGCTCCCCTACCCATCCACACTCCTGAACCACAAAGGCTTAGAGAATTGCGTGAATGCCACAACTTCGGCGGTGTACTTGAGCCCCGCTACATTGTCGGCGCGGAATCACTTGACCAGTGAGCTATTACGCACTCTTTTAAGGGTGGCTGCTTCTAAGCCAACCTCCTGGTTGTCTGGGCAACTCCACATCCTTTCCCACTTAGCACACGCTTAGGGGCCTTAGTTGGTGGTCTGGGCTGTTTCCCTCTCGACTATGAAGCTTATCCCCCACAGTCTCACTGCTGCGCTCTCACTTACCGGCATTCGGAGTTTGGCTGACGTCAGTAACCTTGTAGGGCCCATTAGCCATCCAGTAGCTCTACCTCCAGCAAGAAACACGCAACGCTGCACCTAAATGCATTTCGGGGAGAACCAGCTATCACGAAGTTTGATTGGCCTTTCACCCCTACCCACAGCTCATCCCCTCCATTTTCAACTGAAGTGGGTTCGGTCCTCCACGACGTCTTACCGTCGCTTCAACCTGGCCATGGGTAGATCACTTCGCTTCGGGTCTAGATCACGCCACTCACACGCCCTATTCAGACTCGCTTTCGCTACGGCTGCCCCACACGGGTTAACCTCGCGACGTAACACTAACTCGCAGGCTCATTCTTCAAAAGGCACGCCGTCACAACTACAAGGCTGCTCCGACGGATTGTAAGCACACGGTTTCAGGTACTGTTTCACTCCCCTCCCGGGGTACTTTTCACCTTTCCCTCACGGTACTGGTCCGCTATCGGTCATTAGGGAGTATTTAGGCTTATCAGGTGGTCCTGACAGATTCGCACGGGATTTCTCGGGCCCCGTACTACTCGGGATACTCTCACAGGCGGTACAAACACATTACGGTTACGGGACTAACACCCTCTCTGGCCGGCCTTTCAAAACCGTTCACCTATGCGCGCACATCACACCCCACCAGCCCGGCAGAACTGGTACGGAAAGTCCCACAACCCCGACCATGCAACGCCCGCCGGCTATCACACATGGAACGGTTTAGCCTGATCCGCGTTCGCTCGCCACTACTAACGGAATCACTATTGTTTTCTCTTCCTGCGGGTACTGAGATGTTTCACTTCCCCGCGTTCCCCCCACGCACCCTATGTGTTCAGGTACGGGTCACCAAGTCACTCGCGCGCTTGGCGGGGTTTCCCCATTCGGACACCCTGGGATCACAGTCCGGTTATCGACTCCCCCAGGCTTATCGCAGATTCCTACGTCCTTCTTCGGCTCCTAATGCCAAGGCATCCACCGTGTGCTCTTAAAAACTTGACCACAAAGATCAAAAACAAAAAACACTCGAGAGAACCACGAAAACCAACCACACCAAAGTGCGGCCAGATCCAGGTTCATATTCTTG
>NZ_JWTB01000043.1 GCF_000813845.1 Pseudarthrobacter phenanthrenivorans | reverse complement strand
AGGACGCGCACAAAGGGCCTTTCCTGGTGGAAGTGGTCGGAGCACCGGATGCCGGCCATGCCGGCGCAGGGCGCAACTCCCCATTATAGGGGCGGAGGATTCCTGCGTCAGGAACGCAGGGCGGGGCTGGCGAACAGTTCGGTGCCATCTTTCACGGTTTGCAGGCACACCGGATCCGAGCCGGTGTCCAGCGCCGGCAGCAGCGGTGTCCTGGCCCGCGGGTCGGTGCTCCAGGACTGAACCCGCCCATCAGCTACCTGGACCATCAGTTCCTCCACGTCCCACACCGCAAAGCTGGCCGGTGCACCAGGTACGAGCTGCCCGGCCATCGGGTTGGTATGCCGTGCGGCCCGCCAACCGGCACGGGTGTGCCCCAGGAAGGCCGCGCGGGCGGAGATACGTTCGTCCGGATTGTGGTGCTCCACGCAGGCCCGCACACTCGACCACGGGCGCAGCGGCGTCACGGGGCTGTCACTGCCAAAGCACACCGGCACACCGGCGGAATAGAACGCGGCGAACGGATTCATGGTCCGGCTCCGCCCACCCAGCCGCCGCTCGTACAGGCCACCCGGCCCGCCCCACGCTGCGTCGAAGGACGGCTGGGCACTGACGGTAACGGAATAATGGGCCAGCTTTGCCACGGCCGCGGCATCAGCCATCTCGACATGCTCGAACCGATGGCCTGCGGCCCGCACCTTCTGCTCCCCCACTTCCCGGGCCGCGAGGTCCAATGCCGCCAGGGCGGCGTCGAGGCCGGCGTCGCCGATGACATGGAACCCGCCCTGGATCCCGGCCAGGGAGCACGCGGCCAGGTGGGCTGCGGCCTGCTCAACGTCCAGGTACAGGGTGCCCCGTTCCTGGGCCGCGTCGCTGTAGCCGGAGCGAAGGGCGGCCGTGCGGGAACCCAGCGATCCGTCCATGTTCAAGTCGCCCGCCAGCCCGCGGAGTCCTGCTCCGAACTGCTCAACCAGCGCCCGCGCCTGCTCCTCCGTGGAAACCAGTTCACCCCAATACGGCAGGACCTCCGGATAGGCCGAATAACCCGGTTCGGAGCCGTTCCAGCCTGCTGCCGTCCGGAGGTCCGCGGCGCCGCCGATGTGCGGTGCACCCATCTCGGCCACCGCAACGTAACCGTTGGCCGCTGCTTCCGCCAAGGCACGTTCCTGGTGCCGCCTGAGCGTCTCCTGCGGCATCTGCCGCGTTGCCAGCCGGGCAGCTTCGTGGGCGGCGCGCGTTACCCGCGCGCCGCCGTCGTACCCGTCCTTGCCGCGAAGGTCCGCTGACCGGGCGAGGGACGTCGAGACCAGTGCGGAATGCACGTCGACCCGCGAGAGGTACACCGGCCTGCCACCGGACGCCCGCTCAATTTCTTCGGCGCCGGGCAGGGTGGGATCCGCCCAAGTGCTCTCGTCCCAGCCGTGGCCGAGTACCGGGCCGTCGCCGCCGGCAGCGGCGACCGCGTCCAGCAGCTCCCGGGCCGAGCGCGCGGCCCCCAGCTGCAGCGATTCCAAGGCGATTCCGGTTTCGGTCAGGTGCATGTGCGAGTCCACGAATCCCGGCGCGACCAGGGCCCCGCGCAGGTCGATGATGTCTATGGAGCTGTCCGCGATGGAGGAAGCCGCCTGCTCGGAGCCAACCCACGCGACGGTGTCGCCGTCCACCAGCATGGCCGTTGCGAACGGGTCCGCCGCGGTGTACACGGATCCGTTCCGGTACAGCACCGGAACGGGCCGGTCGGTGTCTTTGGGGTTCGTGGTCGCGTCAGGAAGGGGCATGGCGGGAGGGACTCCTGGGGTAGGGGCGCCGGGATCGACCCGACGGGTGCAGCGGAACTGGAGGGAACTAGAGAACGGAGGAATAGGCAACGACGCCGCGGCGGATGAGGTTGATGGCTTCGCCACACAGCCGCGCCAGCCGCGGGTCAAGGCCCGGAATCTTGGCGAGCTGGTCCAGGAGGTCCACCACCTGCTTGACCCAGCGGACGAAGTCACCGGCGGCAAGGTCCGTCCCGCTGAGGACGTCCTGCAGGTGCCGTCCGCGGGCCCACTTGTACAGGGGCCAGACAAGTCCCAGCTCGGGCTCGCCGGTCAGCGGCAGCTTGTTCTCCTCTTCCACGTCCTCAAGCACGGACCATTCCCTGACCACGATATCCACGGAGGTTTCGAGGGAGACGCTGGGCATCCGCGGCCGCAGCCCACGGTCCTCGCGCTTGGCCTGGTAGACCAGCACACTGGCGAGGGCTGCCACCTCCGCTGCGTCGAGGTCGTTGAATGCGCCCAGCCGCAGGGACTGGGAGATCAACAGGTCCTTCTCACCGTAGATCCGGCGGAGCCGCTGCCCGTCCGGGCTGATGTTCAAGCGGCCGTCGCCGGCATCCTCCAGGTATCCGTAGGACGACAGTACATCGCAGACCCGGTCGAAGGTCTTGGCGATGGTGTTGGTGCGGCCCTGGATCTGGCGGACCAGGCCGTCGGTTTCCCGCCTCAGCTTCCACCAGCGCTCCGACCAGCGCGCGTGGTCTTCACGCTCGCTGCAGCCATGGCAGGGGTGGGCCCGCAGCGCACGGCGAAGGTCGGCGATCCGCTTCTCCTGGTTGGGCAGCGCCGCCGCCCGGCCGAAATCGTGGTTGCGGTTCTGGCCGGGTGCCGGGGCACGGTTCTCCCGCAGGGCGTTCCGTGCCGACGAGGCAAGGTCGCGCCGGGACTTGGGAACCTTCGCGTTGAACGATTTGGGGATCCGGATCCGGGTCACCGGCGCGATTGGGCCCTCAAGGTCGTCTATGCCGATCCTGCGCAGCTGGTTGTCCAGGGTGAGCACGGCAGGCCGGGGCTCGCGGCTGCTGTGGTCGGAGCTGAGGACGACGGCGGGACCCGGCGCACGTCCGCCGGGAACGTTGACCACGTCCCCGGGCAGCAGGCGGGCCAGGGAGTCGTCGCTGAGCGATTTCCGCACCCGGGACTTGGCCTTGGACGTGGCGTTTTCCGCATCCGAGAGTTCCCTGCGCAGCCTGGCGTACTCCGTGAAGTCACCCAGGTGGCAGGTCATGGACTTCGCGTAGCCTGCGAGCGACTCCTCGCGGCTCCGTACCTGCCTGGCCAGGCCCACCACGGAACGGTCAGCCTGGAACTGCGCGAAGGAGGATTCGAGGATTTCGCGGGCCCGGGCCCGTCCAAACTGCGCCAGCAGGTTGATGCTCATGTTGTAGGTGGGCCGAAAACTTGAGTTCAGCGGGTAGGTGCGGCGCGATGCCAGGCCGGCCACCGCCGTCGGATCAGTCCCGGGCTGCCAAAGCACCACGGCATGGCCCTCGACGTCGATGCCCCTGCGCCCGGCCCGTCCGGTCAGCTGGGTGTACTCGCCGGCGGTGATGTCGACGTGGGCTTCGCCGTTGAACTTGTCGAGCTTCTCGAGCACCACGGAGCGTGCCGGCATGTTGACGCCCAGGGCGAGCGTCTCGGTGGCAAAGACAGCTTTGACCAGTCCGTCGGCGAAAAGCTTCTCCACCACCTCCTTGAAGGTGGGCAGCATTCCCGCGTGGTGGGCGGCGAAACCCCGGAGAAGCCCGTCCCGCCAGGTCCAGAAACCCAGGACGTCGAGGTCGTCCGGCGGAATGTCCATTGCGGCCTCGTCGACGCGCTGGGCGATGATCCGCTGCTCTTTTTCAGTGGTCAGCCACAGGCCGGAACTGACGCACTGCGCTACTGCTGCCTCGCACCCCGCGCGGGAAAAGATGAAGGTGATGGCAGGCAGTAGGTCCATCCTGTCCAGACTGGCAATGACCTGGGGGCGGCTGGCCGGCCGCACTCCCCCTGGCTCGCCGCCGCGGCCGGGACGGCCGTTCCCCCGCCGGCCGCGTCCTCCCGGTCCGGGACGGCTGCGGAAGCTCTGCTGGCTTTCGCTGCGGGCCACCGTGAGCAAGTCCGGGTTGACGTCGAATCCGCGGCCCCTGGCGTTGGTGCGGGACGTGCCGGCGCTGTCCTGCTGCTGGTTTTCGTCCTCGACAGGCGGTGCGATTTCATCGAAGGTGGTTTCGCCGGCGAACAGGTCCATGATCCGCCGGCCCACCATGACGTGCTGCCACAGTGGCACCGGTCTGTGCTCGGAGACGATGATGTCGGTGTCCCCGCGGACGGTGTCCAGCCAGGCACCGAATTCCTCGGCGTTGGAGACGGTTGCGCTCAGCGATGCCACCTGCACCTCGCTGGGCAGGTGGATGATGACTTCCTCCCAGACCGCGCCGCGGAACCGGTCGGCGAGGTAGTGGACCTCGTCCATGACCACGTATCCAAGGTCGTCCAGGGTGGCCGAATCCGCATAGAGCATGTTCCGCAGGACTTCGGTGGTCATCACCACCACCTGTGCGTCACCGTTGATGCTGGTGTCACCGGTCAGGAGGCCTACGTTGTCGGCACCGTATTTTGCCGTGAGCTCACTGAATTTCTGGTTGCTGAGGGCCTTGATGGGTGTGGTGTAGAAGGCCTTCAGGCCCCGCTGCAGTGCGAGGTAGATGGCGAACTCCCCGACGATCGTCTTGCCGGCGCCGGTGGGGGCGGCCACCAGGACTCCCCTGCCCTCCTGGAGGGAGCGGCAGGCTTGCCGCTGGAAGTCATCCAGCTCGAAATCCAGGGTCCGGGTGAACGCTCCCAGGTACGTTGCCGCCTCGGCCCTGCGTTCGGCGCTGGCACGGTAGCGTTCAGCGGGCGACAGTTCTTCAGGATCGACGGGTCCCGTGGAGAAGGGGCCGGTGGTGGAGGACATACTCCAAGCCTAACGGCAAGCCTAGAGCTTCTTGAGTTCACTCCCGGGGGTGGCAATGTCCGCTGTGGCCTCGGTCTCTTCGACCTGCTTGGCCTGCCGCCGTTCACGGCGTTTGTCGTTCATGATGCAGATGCCGATGGCGGCGAAGAAGAGCGCCAGCAGCGGACCGGCGAGCATGAACATGGAGATGGCGTCCGCGCCCGGAGCGGCGATGGCCGCCAGGACGAACACCAGGAAGACGGTGATGCGCCAGGCCTTCAGGATGGTGCGCCCGGATACGATGCCGGCCATGTTGACGCCCACCAGCACCACAGGGACCAGGAAGGCCAGGCCCAGCATCAGCACCATCCGGGTGACGAACTCGATGTAGGTCCGTGCATCAATCACGCTGGAGGAGCCGGCAGGGGTGAACTGGGTCAGCGCATGGACCACCTGCGGGACGACAAGCCAGCCGACCCAGATGCCGGCAAGGAACAGTGGTATGGCGGCGGCCATGTAGCCGAGGGTGTAGCGCCGTTCCTTCGAGGTCAGCCCTGGGGTGATGAAGGCCCAGAGTTGGTAGATCCAGATAGGACTGGAAATGACGGCCCCGATGAGCAGGGACATCTGGAGCTTGAAATCGAACGGCGACGCAATGGTCCCGAAGTTGATGGCAGCAAGGCCCCCGGTCTCCTCCGAGATGCGGTTGACCGGTTCGGCCAGGGCCTTCAGCAGCGGATCGTAAAGAATCCAGCCCCCAATGCCGCCGATGACGACGCCGATGGCCGACTTGATCAGCCGGTTCTTCAGCTCCTTGAGGTGCTCCCAGAGGGACATGCGCCCCTCGGGGTTGGCTTTACGGGCCCGCGACAGTGCCACGGGAGGTCAGGCGCGGGTCGACGGCGGAACGTCAGTGCCGTCAGTCGGCTCACCGGGCTTCGCCTTGGGGTGGTTCACGATGGTGCCCTCCACGGGGCCGTTGGCTTCGGTGGAGTCGGTCTTGCCGTCGTTCTTCATTTCCTTGACCTCGGACCTGATGATCCGCATGGACTGGCCGAGGCTGCGGGCCATGGCCGGAAGTTTGGGTGCGGCGAACAGAAGCAATGCAACAACGATGATGATTACGATCGGCCAGGGGCCATCAAAGAGTCTTCCCACGGGAAATCCTTTCCTCTAACTACATCCTACTTCTATGTGAAGTCGAGATCTCCGAGCGCCTGCGGCTGGCCCCGGTCTTTCTTGCGCTGCACTCGCCGGCGGCGCCGTTCTTCGCGCCGGGCCGATTTGGATGCCTCGTAATCATGTCGCATCACAGCGGGCGAGGCAAAAACAGCGGACCCGGGCCGCGGCCGGCCGGGATCGGCACTTTCGGCCGGTGCTTCAGCCGGCTGGAGGTGCCCCAGTTTTTCCCCGGCCGCGGTGAGGTCCTTCACGGTTGCCATGAACTGGCGGAAGAGACGGATGCCCAGCAGGACATAGAACAGCAGGGACACGGCGACCAGCGCCACCCATATGAGAATCCAGGACCACCAAGGCATGCTGAGAAGTCTATCCGCCGTATCTTGCCAAAGCTGCCGCCAGCCACTCGCGTGCGGCGTCAGCCAGACCGGCAGGGGCCAGGATCCGGGCCGAACCGCCATGCTGTGCCACGAACATCGGCAGCCACGCAGTATTGCCGAAGCGGACCTCGGCGACCAGTCCGCCGTCGGGAAGTTCCGCGGTGCGTGCCGCGTAATAGTCCTCCGCCAGCCCCCTGCCCTGCCGGGTGAGCTGGATGGTGACCACGGTGTCGTCGTCATTGGCCGTGAAAAGCTTGGCCGGAACCCCATCCCCGGGCGCAGCATGCCTGCCGGCGGGGGCACCGTTGGGATGCACCTCCCGGACCCTGTCCAGCCGGAAGTTCCGAAGCCCGTCCACGAGGTGGCACCAGGCTTCGAAATACCAGGTGTTGTCCAGGGAGTAGAGCCGCAGCGGGTCCACGTCGCGTTCGGTGACGGCGTCCCGCTGGGGTGAGAGATAGGTCAGGTGGAGCTGGGACCCGGACTCGATGGCGCGGCGGACGGTGGCATGGGTGGCGGCGTCCGCGGGGGCAACCTGCGGCCCGGCAATGGAGGCGGCCCGCAGTCCTTCCTCCCCGGCTGCGGCCAGGAGCTTCAGGGTGACCGATTCCAGCGCACCGCCGCCGGGCAGGTCGGGCAGGCCGTTCAGTGTCTCCAGCCCGGTCAGCAGGGCACACGCTTCCGCCACGGTGAACCGGACCGGCTTCTTCAGGTCGAGGTCCTGGGTGATGAAGACGTGGCCGTCCTCCCACTGGATGTCCAGCAGGTCGTCCGGATAGCCTTCGGGCAGTCCGGAACAGATCAGGATCCGGAGGTCGGCTTCCAACTCCTCCCGGGTGACGCCGAAGTGGTCAGCGACGTCCTGGATGTGCAGGCCCTGGTTGTGGACCAGGAACGGCACCAGCTGCAGCATGCGCTTGAGCTGATCCTCAGAGGTGCCCTTGCGCGCCGCCCGGGCCGGGGCGGGGCCGGGGAAGGCGTAGGAGGGCCGGGGCGCGGCGCTGAAGTCTAGGGCGGCCTGCAGGCGGCGGCGCACGGCCTGGCGCAGGTCTCCGGGTTCCACAACCAGCGCGTCGGGGCCGTAGGACGCCAGCTCTTCGGCGAACACTTCGGGATCGCGGTATTCAAGCGCCAGCCGGTCGTGGCCCACGGGCGGGTTGCCCGGGGCCGGCTGGCCGGGAGCTTCCACGGCGCGTGCCCGCAGCGCCAGCAAGCGGCCGGCGGGGACGTCCACGACGGCGGTGCGGAGCGGCAGTTCAGGCAGCCGTTCAAGCTCGGACCGGATGCTGAAGTTGGCCGGCGGCTCATAGTGTTCCCGGGCGAGCGTGGTGACGGCGCTGGTGAAGCGGGAAAGGCGGAAATGCCTCGCCGCCTGCCGGCCGCGGTCGTAGCCCATGAGGTACCACTGGCCGAACCGGCTGCCCAGTCCCCAGGGTTCAACGGTACGGGTTTCCTCCTTGCCGGTGCTGCCGGCCAGGTAGGTGAAAGTCACGGGGTGCCGGGCGTGCATGGCGGTGACGATGTCATCGAAGGCCTGGCCGGCGGGCTTTATCCGCGGCTGCACCCCCGCGGGCAGCTCCACGTCCGCGAGTTTGCCGGATGCCTGGAGCTTCCGGAGGGCGCTTTGGGCGGCGGATCCCAGTGCGGCATGCTCCCACAGCCGGGAGGCCAGCAGGAGGACTGTCCATTCCTCCGGCCCAAGCTGGACGTCCGGGAGCCGGTTGGACTCCTTGCCGATCCGGTACCGGGTGGTGGCCGGATCGTCCTCGCTCCAGCCCAGGTCCGTCAGGGTTTCCACCTCGAAGCCCATCGCCCGAAGGTCATTCTTGTCCCGCTCGAACATCCGCCCGAAGGCAACGTCGTTGCCGGAGGTGTCGTGGTAAACCTTTTCGCGCAGTTCGCTGCGGCGCAGGCCGTAACGGGTGTTGAGGAGCGCGATCAGCAGGTTGAGGAGTCGTTCGGTACGGGATACGGACACGTTGGTTACGTTACTAAACCCGCCGCTTAAAGCGGAAAGCGCGGCAGTACGGAACTCTGATGTCCCGTTCTGCCGCGCTGTCGGCTGTACTTTAAGCCCGGGTTAGCGGACGTCCACGAGGTCCACGACGAAGATCAGGGCCTCGTTGGGGGCGATGGCCCCGCCGGCACCGCGCGAGCCGTAGGCCAGCTCGGAGGGAATCTCCAGCCGGCGGCGGCCGCCGACCTTCATGCCGAGCAGTCCCTGGTCCCAGCCCTGGATGACCTGGCCGACGCCTACGCGGAAGTCCAGCGGCGCGCCGCGGCCCCAGGAGGCGTCAAACTCTTCACCCGTGGACCAGGCAACGCCCACGTAGTGGGTGGAGACGGTGTCCCCGGCCTGGGCTTCACGGCCGGTGCCCTCAATGAGGTCCGTGATGACGAGTTCCGTGGGTACGTCACCTTCCGGGAAGTCGATCTCGGGCTTCTGGCGGTCAAATTCCCGCTGTCCAAACGACATGCTTGCTCCTATGCGTGTGAGTGATGGGTGCCGCGGAAGAACGCGGCGTCCCTGTAAGTCTTGCTACTTGACCCCGAGGATGTCCACTACGAAGACGAGGTCTCCCTTGGCCTGTCCCTGGCCGGCGTCGCCGTAGGCCAGGTCCTTGGGGATGACCAGCAGGACGCGGGAGCCCACTGTCTTGCCGGCGAGGCCCTGCGTCCAGCCCTTGATGACACCGGTAAGCGGGAAGGTGGCGGGCTGGCCCCGGTCGAAGCTGGAATCGAACTTGGTGCCGCCGTCGAGGTTGACGCCCACGTAGTTGACCGTCAGCGTGTCGGACTCTTTCACGGTGGCGCCGGTGCCCTTGATCAGGTCCTGGGATACGAGGGCCGTCGGGGCCGCCGCACCGGCCACGTTGATTTCCGGTACGCCGTCTTTTTCGGTCACGGTGGGGAGCCCGGGCGGCGGGCTCACGGTCTCACCCTGGGGCTTGTCCAGGACAGGCGTGGGGTCGGAAGCGGACAGCACCTTGATGATCAGCAGCTGGCTGGGTCCGGCTGCTGCGCTCGGGCTGGGGGTTGCGCCATCGGACGGGCTGGGACTTGCCGACGGTGCACTTTGCTGGCCCGGGACGGCCAGGGCAAGGCTGGACCCTACCTTGGCGCCGACAAAGGCGTTGTAGATGACGGCGCTGCTGGTCTTGAGCTCATCGTTCAGCTCCAGGCTTTCAGGCTCGTTGGCGAACGTATCCTCCAGCTGGGAACCGTCCGTGCCGTTCAGGGCCAGGATGGAGATCTTGGCTACCTGGTTTGCCTTGACGCGGTCGCCGCTGCCTTCGGACACAACCTTGATGGTGGGCTGCGTAACGGTGAGCGGCTTGTCGAAGTCCACGCCAGGGGCCTTCTTGTCCCCGTTGTCGGTCAGCTTGAGGGAGTCGAACTTTGCAGTCTCCCCGGCAGACTGGCTGCTGGGCTCCGGCTGGGAGCTTGTACCTCCACAGGCGGTCAGGAGCAGCAGGCCGGGAAGGAGTATTGCTAGTAGTCGGCGCACGTAGGAAAACTTTCGTCGGGGCAGGGTGGATACGGCGTTGCACGTCACAGCGGACAACGCCGTGCAGAGGTCCCTTTAAAAAGGACCTTATCCAGAATAGACCCTGAAGCTGGACGTCAGCCCATAGAGTCCAGGAGTGCATCCACCCGGTCATCGACACTGCGGAACGGATCCTTGCACAGAATCGTCTGGTGGGCCCGGTCGTTGAGTTTCAGGTGCACCCAGTCCACGGTGTAGTCACGCCCCAGTTCCTGCGCCCGGCGGACAAAGTCGCCCCTGAGTTTTGCCCGGGTAGTTTGCGGCGGGGCGTCCACCGCGCCCTTGATGACGGTATCGTCAACGATCCGGCGCACCGCACCGCGGGACTGCAGCAGGTAGTAGAGGCCCCGGCTGCGGGAGATGTCGTGGTACGTGAGATCGAGCTGCGCGATCCGCGGCGCATCCAGGCCGAGGCCGTGGCGTTCGCGGTAGTTGTCCATCAACTTCTTCTTGATGGCCCAGTCGATTTCGGTGTCGATGCCCCGGGTGTCTCCTGACTCGATGGCATGGAGGGTCCGCTCCCACAGGTCAAGGATGGCCGGAACGTGGGGATTGTGCGCGCCGTGCTCCTTGACGAAGGCAGTGACCTTGGTCAGGTACTCCTGCTGGATCTCCAGTGCGGTCAGCTGGCGGCCGTTGGCCAGACGGACCAGGGCGCGCCCGCTGAGGTCATGCGAAATTTCCCTGATGCTGCGGATGGGATTCTCCATCCTCATGTCACGCATGATCACCCCCGCCTCGATCATCCTGAGGACAAGGTCCACGGTGCCGATCTTCATCAGCGCCGTCGCTTCAGACATATTCGAGTCACCGACAATGACATGCAGCCGCCGGTAGAACTCGGCGTCCGCGTGGGGCTCGTCCCTGGTATTGATGATCGGCCGGGAACGGGTGGTGGCGGATGAGACGCCCTCCCAGATGTGGTCGGCGCGCTGGGAGAAGGCATAGGTGGCCCCGTGCGGCGTCTTCAGGATCTTTCCGGCGCCCGCAATGAGCTGGCGGGTGACCAGGAACGGAATCAGGATTTCGGCCAGCCGTGAAAACTCCCCGCGCCGGGGAATCAGGTAATTCTCGTGGCTGCCGTAGGAGTTGCCCGCGGAGTCGGTGTTGTTCTTGAACAGGTAGACGGTCCCGTTGAAACCTTCTGCTGCCAGCCGTGCCTGGGCCTCGTCCACGAGGTCGTCCAGGATGAGTTCGCCGGCCCGGTCGTGGGCGATGAGCTGGGCAAGGTCGTCACATTCCGCGGTGGCGTATTCGGGGTGGGATCCGACGTCGAGGTACAGCCGTGAGCCGTTGGTCAGGAAGACATTGGAAGAGCGCCCCCAGCTGACCACCTTGCGGAACAGGTACCGCGCCACCTCCTCCGGGGCAAGGGGCCTGGAGTCGGGGCTCGAATAGGAAATCCCGAACTCGGTCTCGATGCCGAAGATTCTCTTGTCCATCTGATCCTCCTAGGCCAGCAGTGCTGTGATATCCGCGTCGTTGAGCCTGCGGAAGGCGCGCCGGGAGCCGCGGGAGCTTTCGGAGAGCCGGTCCAGGACGGCCACTTCGAGTGCGCCGGGCGGCAACGGTGCCGCCGTTTGTTCACCCTCCTGGGCGGGTGTGAGCCCTTTCAGCGCGAGCCGCACGGCGTCCGCAAAACCCAGCGACGCCTGCCAGCCGGCGTCAATGGCAGACGAGACCCGGTCGGCCTGGCCGCCCATCACGACAAAACTGTGTTCGTCGGCAATCGAGCCGTCGAAAGTCAGCCGGTAGAGGTGGTCTTCGGCCTGCGTGGGACCCACCTCGGCCACGGCAAGTTCCACCTCGAAAGGCTTCTGCTCGGCGGTGAAGACGGCGCCGAGGCTCTGGGCGTAGACGCTCGCCAGTCCCCGCGCGGTGACGTCCTCGCGGTCATAGGAGTATCCGCGGACATCTGCATAGCGGACCCCGGCCTGGCGGAGGCTTTCGAATTCGTTGTATTTGCCTACGGCGGCGAACGCGATCTTGTCGTAGATCTCGCCGATCTTGTGCAGCGACGGGGACGGGTTCTCGGCGACGAGGGCGATGCCGTCCGCACAGCTGATGACGACCACCGAGCGGCCCCGGGCGATGCCTTTCCGCGCGAAATCCGCGCGGTCCTTCATCAGCTGTTCGGGCGACACATAGAACTGCTGGGTCATCTCAGGCCTCCCGTCCGGCGATGGTGCGTGACTCAATGACGGCGCGCGAGGCGTCGGCGAGTTCGGCTTCGGGAACCCGGCGGGCTCCCGTCCTGTCCACGGTGTAGACCACCGGCCACAGCTGCCGGACCGTATCGGGTCCGCCCGTGGCGGAATCGTCGTCGGCAGCGTCGTACAGGGATTCGACGGCAACCGACAGGGCTTCCGCTGCACTGAGGTTGGGCCGCCACAGCTTCTTCAGGGCGCCCCGTGCGAAGACCGAGCCCGAACCCACCGTGTGGTGTTCGTGTTCCTCGTACCGGCCTCCGGTGACATCGTAGGAAAACAGCCGCCCAACACCGGCGCTGGTGTCGAAGCCGGCGAAGAGGGGAACCACCGCGAGCCCCTGGAGGGCCAGCGGGAGGTTGCCCCTGATCATGGCCCCCAACCGGTTGGCCTTGCCCTCGAGGCTCAGCTGGGTGCCTTCGATTTTTTCATAGTGCTCGAGTTCAACCTGGAAGAGCCGCGTCAGGTCAATCGCGATGCCGGCTGTCCCTGCGATGCCAAGGACCGAGAAATGGTCTGCGGGAAAGACCTTCTCAATATGCCTGCTGGCAATGACGTTGCCCATCGTGGCCCGCCGGTCCCCCGCCATCAGGACGCCGCCGCCGTAGCTCATCGCCACGATAGTGGTGGCATGGGGAACCTGCAGCGGGGCAGCCGCCGACGCGCCACCCTGAAGGGACCGGTTGAACGGCAGTAACTCCGGCCGGTCCCGTTGCAGGTGCTCCGTAAAGGACGAGGTGGCGTTGGCGGCTACCTGGTTGGCGGTTGATTCCTGCACTCATCACTCCTTGAACGTGGTACTTCAACGTTGGTACAGATCCCTGCCGTCCGCGGCTTCCGCCACCTTCCGGCTCCGGGTTACTGGCCGCCCTTTTGGACGAACGCCCGGACAAACTCCTCGGCGTTGGATTCCAGGACGCCGTCTATCTCGTCGAGCAGGTCGTCAACGCCCTCTGTGGACGCCGATGCCTTGGCCTCGGGCGGTGCCGGGGGTGCCTCGGGAATGTCTTCGTCGACCTGGCTGTCACGTGACTGCGGCTGCTGCTGCTCCTGGCCTGCCATTGGTTTCCCTCCTTCTTCGTCCGGTGGATCCGGCGGATCCACCGATATGCCCATCCTGCCACGGTACGGGCGTTCCGGCGCGGTTTATGCCGCAGGCGGAGTGCTGTTGTGTCCCAGCAGTTCACCAAGGAACGGTCCGGCTTCCCGGTAGCGCTCGAACAACGCTCCGGTCAGGGCTTTGGTTCCCCTCAATGGTTCCCGGGTAGGTACGCGCTGCAGCCGCCCGTACCCGGGGACATCGAAGATGACCGAGTCCCAGCTTGCTCCCACCACATCCTTGCCGAAGCTGCTGATGCACTTCCCGCGGAAGAAGGCCCGGGTATCGGCCGGAGGTTCCGCGACGGCGGCGGCGATGGCTGCGTCGTCCACGATCCGCTGCATCCGGTTCCTGGACAGCAGCCGGTAGTATAGGCCCTTTTCCGGCCTGATATCGGCCCACTGGAGATCCACCAGGCCCAGCCGGGCATCGTTCCATTCCAGGCCGTCGCGCTGGCGGTAACCGTCCAGCAGCGAGAGTTTGGCCAGCCACTCCACGGATGTGGCCGCCGCTGCCCGGTCACTGTCCAGTTGAGTGAGCACCGAAGCCCACCGCTCCAGCACTTCGTGGGTGTGCCCATCGCCGTCCACGGTGTCGCCCACACCGGTGTCCTGGGCCAGCTTGGCGGCGGCCTCGTGGTACATCCATTGAAGATCGAGGGCTGTGACGCGCCTGCCGTCCAGCAGCCGCAGCCTCGCCGTCAGCGAGGTGTCGTGGCTGACGGTCTTGAGCGCCGCAACGGGCTCGTAGACCTCCACCTTGGGTGCCAGGCCCGCCTCGATGAGGCTGAGGACCATGGCGGTGGTGCCGAACTTAAGGTAATTGGAGACCTGGCTGAGGTTCGCGTCCCCGATGATCACGTGCAGCCGCCGGTACTTGTCGGCCGTGGCGTGGGGTTCGTCCCGGGTGTTGATGATGGGCCTGCGGATGGTGGTTTCCAGGCCCACCTCGGCTTCGAAGAAGTCGGCGCGCTGGCTGACCTGGAAGCCGGGTACGGAACTGTCCTGCCCCAGTCCCAGCCGGCCGGCCCCGCAGATGACCTGCCGGGTGACGAAGAACGGCGTCAGGCCGCGCACGATGTCACCGAAAGGCACGGACCGCGGCATGAGGTAGTTTTCGTGCGAACCGTACGACACTGACTTGTTGTCAGTGTTGTTCTTGTACAGGTTGACCGGCGGGAGGGCCGGGTCCGCTGCCAGCCGGCGCAGCGCCGCCAGTCCTACGAGGTCGCCGGCTGCGTCCCAGACCACCGCGTCCCTGGGGTTGGTGACCTCGGGACTTGAGTACTCGGGGTGGGCGTGGTCGACGTACAGCCTGGCGCCGTTGCCCAGGACCATGTTCATCAGGAGTGTCCCCGACTCGTCCTGCCCGTCCAGCTCCAGCTCCTCACGGCCGTAGGCGAGGGCCACCGCCTCCGCATCCAGGACGGGCGGCTGGTCGGTGAGCTGGGATGGATGGGCCGCACCCCGGTCCACAGTCCAGCCCCGGGCATCGTGCAGCGGCTCTTCGTCGGTATAGTCCCACCGCGTCTCGGCCCCGCCCGCAGCCCGCTGCCGGGTGACCTGGGCGTAGGCCTGGACTACCCGGGCACTCATCATGGTGGCATTGGCAGACGGTGCGGACGGAGCGTGGATGCCGTATTCGGTTTCCGCCCCCATGACCCGCATGGCTCCGCCGGCGGGGAGGGATTCCCCGGCGGCGGATCCGTGGGCACCCGTCACAGATACTGTCCCGTGGTCGGCATCGTCTCGATGGACTTGCCTGGCTCCTGCCCGGCCTTGCCCTGGACGATGGTGCGGATGTACGTGATCCGTTCGCCTTTCTTGCCGGAGATGCGTGCCCAATCGTCCGGGTTGGTGGTGTTGGGCATATCCTCGTGCTCGCGGAATTCATCCACCACGGCGCGCAGCAGGTGCTCGATCCGGAGCCCTTTCTGATGGGTGGTCAGCAGGTCCTTGATGGCATACTTCTTGGCCCGGTCCACAACGTTCTGCACCACGGCGCCGGAGTTGAAGTCCTTGAAGTAGAGCATCTCGGTGTCACCGTTGGCATACGTGACCTCGAGGAACTCGTTGGACTTGTCCGTGGAGTACATGGCTTCAACGGTGCGCTGGACCATGGCATCCACGGTGGCCTGGACGTCCCCGTTGTGTTCGGCAAGGTCCGACTCATGGAACGGCAGGTCCGGCGTGATGTATTTGTTGAAGATGTCCGCCGCGGCTTCGGCATCGGGGCGCTGGATCTTGACCTTGACGTCCAGCCGGCCGGGCCGGAGGATCGCGGGATCAATCATGTCCTCGCGGTTGGATGCACCGATCACGATGACGTTGTCGAGCCGTTCCACGCCGTCGATCTCGCTGAGGAGCTGGGGCACGATGGTTGTTTCGACGTCGGAGGAAATGCCCGTGCCGCGGGTGCGGAACAGTGAATCCATTTCATCGAAGAACACCACCACGGGGCTGCCGTCTGATGCCTTTTCCCTGGCGCGGGAGAAGATCAGGCGGATGTGCCGCTCCGTTTCACCGACATACTTGTCCAGCAGCTCAGGGCCCTTGATGTTGAGAAAGTAGCTCTTCAGGTCCACGTTTCCGGACCGTTCGGCGGCGCGGGCCGCAAGTGAATTGGCAACCGCCTTGGCAATCAGCGTCTTTCCACAGCCTGGAGGGCCGTACAGCAGGATGCCCTTCGGAGCCTTCAGGCCGTGCTCACGGTAGAGGTCCGGGTGCAGGAACGGCAGTTCGACGGCGTCGCGGATCTGCTCGATCTGCGGGCCCAGGCCGCCGATGTCCTCGTAGGTGATGTCCGGGACTTCTTCCAGGACGAGGTTTTCGACCTCGGAGCGGGGGACTTTTTCCAGGGCATAGCCGGTCCGTGAATCCACCGAAAGCGCATCGCCCACCCGGAGCTTCTCGGACAGGAGGGCGCCGGAAAGCCGGACAACGCGTTCTTCGTCCGCGCGGCCCACCACCAGTGCACGGTCGCGTCCCAGCATCTCCTTCAGGGTGGCCAGTTCGCCCGCGCGCTCGTACCCGAGGCCGGCCACGATCAGGAGTGCCTCGTTCAGCAGCACCTCCTGGCCCACGGCCAGCTGGTTGATGTTTACGAGCGGGCTGACGCCCACGCGCATCTTGCGCCCCGCGTTGAAGATGTCCACCGATTCCTCGGTGGCAGCCTGGCCGCTGCTGCCGGGGGCCGGCTGCCGTTTCGGGTTGATTTGGAGGATGGTGCCGAAGCTGTAGGGCGGCTGTCCTTCCTGGTCCAGGGCGTTCTTCAGCCGGAGGATCTCCGCCTTCGCCGTCTCCAGCATGCTGACCAGCTTGGTGTTGTTCTGCGTTGCCGCTGCCAACTGGCGGTCGATGTGCCTGAGCTTGTCCCGAAGGATGTTGACCTGGCGGTCAGCAACCGAGAGGTCGTTGGCGGCAGACTGCTCTGCCGGTGTACGTCCGGAGTCCTGGTTTGGTGTCTCCATGATGTATCAGCCCCTTCCTGCGCTTCTCTTAAGACATTAGTCCCAAGATGCCGGGTAGGGATGGAGACTCCCGAAATGTGGACTAGTTCGTAACCTCGGGAGTGTCCACGACGTTGGTGCCTGCAATGGCATCGCGGGCGGCCCGACGGAGTTTCTTGTCAGACACGGCCCGCTCCCCTACCGCACCGGGTGTCCAGGCGTTGACGTCTTCTTCATTGAATTCGGTCTTGGACGGCCGGCGTTTCACCGAAATTCCGGTGACGCCGTCGGCGAGCCTGCGCGTTACCAGCAGGAAACCAGTGTGGGCGACCATGCGGTGGTCGGGCCGGACGGCGAGTCCTTCGAGGTGCCAGCCGCGGACCAGGGATTCCCAGGCGTCCGGTTCGGTGAAGCGGCCGTCTGCCCGGATCGCCTCGGCCGTGCGTGAAAGTTGGGTGACCGTTGCGACGTAGTTGATCCAGACCCCGCCGGGGGCCAGGACGGTGGCGACGGCGTCCAGGCACTCCCACGGTGCCAGCATGTCCAGGACCACCCGGTCCACGGAACCCGGTTCCTCAGCCTTGACCACTTCTTCCTGGAAATCACCCAGGGAGATCTGCCATGCGGGGTGCGGACCACCGAAGATGGTTTCGACGTTTCCACGTGCAATGTCGGCGAATTCCTCGCGCCGTTCAAAGGAATGCAGGTAGCCGTTGTCGCCCACGGCGCGGAGCAGGGAAATGGAGAGCGCGCCGGAGCCGACGCCGGCCTCCACGACGCGGGCGCCGGGGAAGATGTCCGCCATGGTGACAATCTGGCCGGCGTCCTTGGGATAGACGACGGCGGCGCCGCGCGGCATGGAGAGCACGAAGTCGGACAGCAGGGGCCGCAGGGTCTGGTACTGCTGGCCCACGTTGTTCACCACCACGGAGCCATCCACCTTGCCGATGATCTCGTCATGGTTGAGGAAACCGCGGTGGGTATGGAAGGCGCCGCCGCGTTCCAGGGTGATGGTGTTCATCCGGCCGCGTTCGTCCGTCAGCTGGACCCGCTCACCTTCGCGGAAGGGGCCACGCCGACGGGCAGCTCCCACCGGCTGCGAGGCGCTGGCGGCAGCACCGGCTTGCGCTGCTCCCTGGGCGTCGTTGACGGCAGTTTCGCTGCTCATGATTCTTCCTCGCTCCTGTAAACCTGTTGTGCCGCCGCCGCCTAGGCCGCTAGGGACCTGGTGGCTTGGCGACGGCAATGCACGACCGGCAGGTAACTCTACCGGTTCTGGCCCTGCGGGTACCTATCGTTGCGCTGGCGCTTGCCGGTGATGGCCGCCAGAACAGCCTCCTGGGTCAGCAGGCCGGTGACGGCTCCGTTGTGGTCCACCACGGCGTAGTGGCGTCCCTCAAGCTGGGAAAGGAACTTGATCAGCTCCTGCCCCTTGGACCATTCGGGAACGTAGGCGCCGGCGGCCAGGGGGAAGGAGATGGCCGTGACCGGAGTGGTTTCCGCCGCGGCGGCGGGAACCGAAGCGAGGGCGCCGGGGTCGACCACCCCCTGCGGCCGGCCGTCGGGCCCGCAGACCACCACGGCCTTTGCGCCGTCCGCTCCGAGCAGCAGGGCATCGCGGACGCTGCCGGTTGCGGGGAGCCCGGCAGCCGGCGTCGCCAATGCTGCGGCCCTTACCAGCGGGAGCCGCCCCCGCAGCGTGCCTTGCTGGATGGACGCGGATGCGCCCATCCAGAGGAATCCGCCAACCAGGATGGTGATCATCAGCAGGCTGAAATCCGGGCTTTCGCCTGCGAGGAAAGGACGCAGCAGGAACCAGTAGGCGATGGCGAGCACGATGATCCGCCCGCCCCAGCCCGCGGCCACCGTTCCCTTCGCCTGGCTGCCGGTGGCCTTCCAGACGATGGACTCGACCAGGCGGCCGCCATCCAGCGGCAGTCCAGGCAGGACGTTGAAGACGCCGATGAGGAAGTTGGCCCACATGAAGATGTTGGTCAGGATGTCCGCCACGCTGCCAAGGCTGTCGGTGCCGAGCACCAGCCAGGCTCCGCCGGCAAGGACGAAGTTTGCTGCCGGGCCGGCCAAAGCGACCAGTACGGACCGTCCGGGGGAAGCGGTGAAACTTTCGAACTGGGTGTGGCCGCCCCAGAGGTTGAGGACGATCTTCTGGGAGGGCCAACCGTAGATTTTGGCAGTCAGTGCGTGGGCAAGCTCATGGACAAGCACGGAAATCAAGAGCAGGACGGCGTAGGCGAAGGCCACCAGGTAGGCGCTCACACCCAGCATCGGATTGTTTCTGGCGAGCACCGGGCCGTAGGCGATCACGGTGAAGGCAGCAATGACGAACCATGAGTATGCAAGCACGATAGGCACGCCGGCGATGCGTCCCAGCGGGATCCCTTCGCGGCGGGCAGGGGTTTGGCTTTCCGTCCCCCCGGAACTGCCGGGCTCAGCCACGGGGACCACCCCAGGGCGCCGCTGAGGTGTCCGACGGATCGCTGCCTGCGAGGAGGGCTTCCAGTTCGGCCAGGCCGCGGCCGGCCAGCGAGTCCCACAATGCATAGCTGCCGTCGTCGGGCAGCGGCACGATATGCGGGACCGCCACGGTGGCAACGCCGGAGGCGACGGCTGCAGCCACACCGGGCACGGAGTCCTCGAGGGCCACGCAGTGGTGGACCGCGAGTTCGGGATCGTTCTCCTGCAGCAGCTCCACAGCGGTCAGATAGGCCTCCGGGTGCGGTTTGCCTTGGCTCACGGTGTCGCCGGTCACCAGCACCTCGAAGTATGGGCGCGGAAGGCTGGCCACTACTTCCCGGGCCAAGGGCCCCTCGGACATGGTGACAAGGGCGCAGCGCACGCCCGCCTGATGCAGCTCTTCCAGCAGTTCCCGTGCTCCCGGCCGCCAGGGCACCTGCTGCTGGACGCTGCTGATCACCCGGGCCGTCAGGGAATCGATGATTTCGCGGATGTCCAGCTCGACACCGGCCTGCTGCAGCAGTCCCGCGGAGAACGTCAGTGACTGTCCCACCAGCTGCATGGCCTGGTCGTGGCTCCACGTTCCGCCATGGGCCTCCACGAGCGCGCGTTCGGCGGCAATCCAGTAAGGCTCGGTGTCCACGATGGTCCCGTCCATGTCCCAAAGGACGGCTTTGAGTGGGGAACCAACGGCAGGAGATCGCATGCTGCCAGTCTACGGGGCCTGGCTGGACGGCGGCTGGGGGCTACGCCCTTGGCGAATTAGGCCCGCGGCGGGTCCCGTTTGTACCGGGTGGACTGGATTTGCGGCGCTTCATTCCATGCGCGGGCGTGCACCTTGGACGTAGGGTGAAGAAATGAATAGCTTCGAGGGAGACACCGCCGCACAGGGTGCCGGACCCGAGCGGGAACGGTTCCTGCAGCCGGTGGCTGACGGCCGGCGCGTAACTGTCATGCTTGCCGCGTTTGAGGGGTGGAACGACGCCGGAGAGGCGGCGAGTGATTCCCTGCGTTACCTGAACAAGCTGTGGGGCGGGAAGAAAGTGGCGTCCATCGATGCCGATGAGTACTACGACTTCCAGTTCACCCGCCCCACGGTGCGCAGGAACGCTGCCGGTGAGCGGAAGATCAAGTGGCCGTCCACCCGGATCTATAAGGCCAGTGCACCCAACTCCAACGTGGATGTCATCTTCGTCCAGGGGACCGAGCCATCCTATAAATGGCGCGCCTACACCGCGGAGCTGCTGGCCCACGCCGAGGCCCTTAACGTGGATTATGTGATCCTGGTGGGCGCACTGCTCGCCGATGTCCCGCACAGCCGCCCGATCCCGGTGAGCACATCATCCGACGACGGTCCGCTCCGGGAGCGGATGAACCTGGAAGCATCACAGTACGAGGGCCCCGTGGGCATCGTGGGCGTCCTGTCCGAGGTGGCCCTGCTGGCGGGTCTCCCGACGGTGTCGCTCTGGGCTGCCGTCCCGCATTACGTGGCGCAGGCTCCCTCGCCCAAAGCCCAGCTGGCCCTCCTGCACCGCATCGAGGAATTGCTCCAGGTTCCCCTGGACACCCACGAACTGGCCGAGGAAGCCGACGCTTGGGAGCGTGGTGTGGACGAACTGGCCACCGAGGACCCGGAGATTGCAGCGTATGTGCGGCAGTTGGAGGAAGCCAAGGACACCGCCGACCTGCCCGAGGCCAGTGGCGAATCCATTGCCCGCGAATTCGAGCGTTACCTGAAGCGGCGCGGCCAGGACAAGCCCTGACCTTGGCTGGCTGGCTGGCTTGGTTTTCCGGGCTTGACGAGCTGGCCCGTTTCGGGTGAGCCAAAGGGAAGGGCCCTGCGGGAGCAGTTCAGCAATCCTGGCCAGGGCCCTCCCTTTGCCGCCGTGCGAAGGCAGAGCCTTGCGCGGAAGTTAGAGCCTGATGCCCAGGAGGGCGTCCACCGCGTCCTTGACCAGGGCGCGGTCAGCAGCGCTGGCGGCAGCACCGCCGTCGTTCGCGGTCCGTGCCCACCGGGATACCGCGGCCACTGCCGCCGGTGCGTTGAGGTCGGCGGCCAGGGCTTCCCGCATGTCGGCCAGCAGCGCCGCGCCGGAACCTTCCGGCGCGTGGTCGAGGGCCTTCCGCCAGGCTGCCAGGTCCGCCTTGGCAGCTGCGAACCCTTCATCGGTCCAGGACCAGTCGGAGCGGTAGTGGTGGGCCAGGATGGCCAGGCGGATCGCCGCCGGGTCCTCCCCCGCGGCGCGGAGCCTGGAAACCAGCACCAGATTGCCTTTGGACTTGCTCATCTTTTCGCCGTCCAGCCCCACCATGCCTGCGTGGGCGTAGTGCCGGGCGAGCGGGACCCCGGCCAACGAGTAGGCGTGGCCGGCGCCCATCTCATGATGGGGGAAGATCAGGTCGGACCCGCCGCCCTGCACGGTGAAGGGAGACGGCAGGTACTTCTGGGCGATGACGGTGCATTCGATGTGCCAGCCGGGACGGCCTGCGCCAAGGCTGCCGCCGGGCCAGCTGGGCTCTCCCGGCCGCTCAACCCGCCAGAGGAGGGGGTCCAGTGCCTGCCGCTTTCCTGCCCGGCCGGGATCGCCTCCGCGTTCGGCAAAAAGCTCCAGCATGGCGCTTTCGCCAAGGTGGGAAATGCAGCCCAGGGACCAGGCGTCAGGGGCGGTTGACTGCTTGCCTGCCGCCTCGACGTCGTAATAGACGTCGCCGTCAGGTTCACCGTTGGTGCCGGCCACCTGGTAGGCCAGCCCCATGCTGACCAGGCGCTCGACTTCGGGAACGATGAGGCCGATCGATTCCACTGCGCCGACGTAATGGTCCGGGGCCAGGACGTTCAGGGCCTCCATGTCTGTCTGGAAGAGCTGCACCTGCTCCGCCGCAAGGTCGCGCCAGTCGACGCCGGTGGCCGTGGCGCGTTCAAGCAGGGGGTCGTCCACGTCCGTGACGTTCTGGACGTAGGAGACCTCACTGCCGGCATCGCGCCAGACCCGGTTCAGCAGGTCGAAGGCGACGTAGCTTGCCGCATGGCCCATGTGCGTTGCGTCGTAGGGAGTGATGCCGCAGACGTACATGGACGGCCTGGCCTCCCGCTCCAGTGCCACTTCGCGGCCTGCCGCAGTGTCGAAGAGCCGGACGGCGGGCATGTTTCCGGGCAGGGCGGGGACGGGGCGGGAAGTCCAGGATTTCACAAGCCAAGCCTAGCCCTAGGCGTTGATGACGCCGAAACCAAGCAGGAGGTAGAGGGCAAGTCCCAGGAAGATCCGGTACCAGACGAACAGCCGGTAGCTGCGGGTGGACACGAACTTCAGGAACCAGCCGATAATGACGTAGCCCACCACCAGGGCGATGACGGTGGCCAGTGCCGTTTCAGGCAGCCCGAACGGGCCGGAGATGCCTTCCTTGGTGACCACCTTGAACAGCTGGTACAGCCCGCTGCCGAACACCGCGGGGATGGCCAGCAGGAACGAGTACCGCGCGGCGGCTTCGCGGGTATAGCCCATGAGCAGGCCGGCGGTGATGGTGCCACCGGACCGGGAAACGCCGGGGATCAGGGCCAGCGCCTGGGCCAGGCCGTACAGGATGCCGTGCTTGTAGGTGAGGTGGGCGAGGTCCCGTTTCTGGGCCCCCACCGCGTCCGCTACGGCCAGGATGAGGCCAAAGACGATCAGCATGGTGGCCACGATCCACATACTGCGCAGCACGGACTCGATCTGGTCCTGGAAGAGCAGCCCCAGGACGATGATGGGCAGGCTGCCCAGGATCACCAGCCACCCCATCCGGGCGTCGGGATCGTGCCGGGGAACCTTGCCGGTGAACGAGCCCGCCCACGCCTGGATGATCCTGACAATGTCCCGCCAGAAATAGATCAGCACGGCGGTCTCGGTCCCCAGCTGGGTGATGGCCGTAAAAGCCGCCCCCGGGTCTTCCGCATTGGGGAGGAACTCCCCCACGATCCGCAGGTGCGCACTCGATGAAATAGGTAGAAATTCGGTCAGTCCCTGCACTAGGCCCAGCAGGGCCGCTTCAAACCAGTTCACGCTAAGACCCTACGGCATGGCACCGGTGGTTCTGCCCGTAAGCTTGCTGCTATGCAGCAGCGTTACGTCGGCAACAGTGGATTGCGAGTTTCAGCCCTCTCCCTGGGCACCCTGTCGTGGGGTAAGGAAACCGACGAGCAGGACGCATCCGAATTGCTGCGCACCTTCCTTGACGCAGGCGGCAGGCACATCGACACTTCGGCCTCGTATGCGGGCGGCGGCTCGGAGGCGGTCCTCGGTTCGCTGCTGGGCGACGTGGTGTCGCGGACGGAGGTGTCCATCTCCACCAAAGCGGGAATGACGACGCCGGATGGCCGCCGCGCGGTGGACACGTCCCGGAATGCGATGCTCACCGGTCTCGACGCCAGCCTGGCCAGGCTGGGCACCGACTATATCGACCTGTGGTTCGTCGAGGCGTGGGACGGCAATGTTCCCCTGGATGAAACCTTGGCTGCGCTTGAGTTTGCCGTCCGCACGGGCCGTGCACGCTATGCCGGCATCTCGAATTTCACGGGGTGGCAGACGGCGAAGGCCGCGGCCATCAGCACCGTCCCGCTGGTGGCAGTGCAGGCGGAGTATTCCTTCCTGGACAGGACGGCCGAGGCCGAACTGTTCCCGGCCGCCGAGGATGCCGGGCTTGGCCTGATGGCATGGGGTCCGCTGGGCCGGGGCGTCCTTACCGGAAAATACCGGGGCAGCATTCCGGCCGGATCCAGAGGGGCCACAAGCGAGGCAGGCTATGTGGAGCCCTACCTGGCGGAGAAGCCGTCGCGGATCGTGGATGCGGTGTGCATGGCTGCCAACGGCCTCGGCCGGACCCCGCAGGATGTGTCGCTTTCGTGGCTGCTGTCGCAGCAGGGGGTGGCCACGGCGATTGTAGGCGCCCGCACGCCGGTACAGCTGAAGGAAATCCTGGACGCCCAGCTTTCCCCGCTGCCGCCGCAGATTGCACGGGCCCTTGAGGACGTCTCCGCCGGCTGACGGCGGGCGCCCACCCTGCTTTTCCGGCGCCCTTACTCCTCGACGATCTCCAGGCCCTCGTCGTCGTCCACGTCGGCTTCCTCGTCCTCTTCGTCCTCATCGTCGAAGACCTGAAGCGGGGTCACTTCGTTGTAGGCCTCGTAGAGGGCGTCTTCATAAACTTCAAAGGCATCGGCCACGGCGAAAAAAGCTGCCTCGACGGAGGGGTCACCGTCCCCGCGGCGGTTCGATGCTGCTATAAGGTGTTCTTCCAAAGCGGTGGTCAGGGACGAAAGCGCGACACGCGGATCGATGCTCATGACTTCACGTTAGCCGGAAAAGGACGAAAATGGAGAGCAAATGAAGGAACAATTTCTCACCAGCTCGGTCCAGCGGGAACGGGATTATTTACGGCAGTACGAGTACCTCGTACTGACCGTCAGCCCTGATGATTCCCTGCCCGAGGCGCGGCGCCGGCTGGTGGAACACTCCGAATACGGCAAGTGGGAATTGGAGCGCAGCAAGCTCTACGTGGGCGGCGGGAGGCGGTTCTGGCTGCGCCGCCGGGTGATGCAGGTCCAGAGGACCGTCTAGGGTTTGCCGGCCCAGAGGACTGTTTAGTCCTCCAGTGGTCCCAGCCAGGCATTGGCCACGGTGTTGTGCGCGGACTCATCGTCGGACGGGTGGAACATCCCGGCCAGCACGTCCCGGTAGAGGCGCTCCAGCTCCGAACCCCTGAAGTAGCTTGATCCCCCGCTGACGCGGATGGCTAGGTCGACCACCCGGCGCGCAGTCTCGGTGGCGTTCACTTTCAGGCCCACCAGCTTCGGGAACCACTGGCTTCCATGGTCGGCCAGCGCGTCCACGTCTGCGGTCACCGAGGCGAGCTGCGGGTACAGGTTGTCCATGGCCATCGCCGCGTCAGCCACCTTCCAGCGGATGTCAGGGTCCTGGGCATAGCTGCGTCCGCCGTTCTTGAACGAGGTGCGGCGCTTCGCCGTCTCCACGCCGACGGCCAGCGCCCGCTCCCCCAGGCCTGTGTACACGGCAGCCAGCAGGCTTTCGAAGCAGGCGAAGATGGCGAAGACCAGGGGGTCTGCGTTGGGTCCTACCGGCAGCTTGCGGAAGATCCTCTCCGGCGGCACCTCCACACCTTCAAGGACAGTGGTGGCCGACTGGCTGGCCCGCATGCCCAGCGTGTCCCAGTCGTCAAGGATCCGGTAGCCGGGCGTTTCCCGCGTGATGAAGCCATGGACCAGTTCGCCGGCGCCGTCCCTTGCGTCTGCGTCCTTGCCGAAGATCCCCAGGCGGGTCCATGCCGGGGAAAGGCTGGTGAAGATCTTGGTCCCGCTGAACGAGTACCCGCCGTCCCCAGTGGGTTTGGCCACAGTCCGGGAGTCTAAGAGGACGGAGTCGTTGCCGGCCTCGGAATTGCCAAACGCGAAGACCTCGCCCTGCGCGGCTTCCTCCAGGACGAAGCCCAGCGAGTGGTCACCCCGGGCGGCGAGGACGTGTGCGACGCCGGTCCACACCAGATGCATGTTGACGGCGAGTGCCGTGGCCGGGGCAGCCGTTGCCAGCCTGCGCTGGCATTGGGCTGCCGCTTCGAGGCCAAGCCCGGCACCGCCGTCGGACGCTGGAACGAAAAGCTTCAGATACCCTGCTGCCGCCAGCTCCTGCAGGTCTTCATGGAAGAAGGCGTTGTCGCGGTCGTAGCCGGCAGCGCGGGCGCGGATACGCTCCAGGAGCTCATCCGGCAGCAGTTCCTCTGGGCTCACGGCGGGCTCCTCTTAGTAGTTGGTGAGCAGGGTGTTCAGGACCCGGGCACCGAACTTCAGGGAATCTGCCGGGACGCGCTCGTCCACCCCGTGGAACATGCCGGTGAAGTCCAGCTCATCCGGCAGCATGAGGGGCGCAAACCCGTAGCCGGTGATGCCCAGGCGACTGAGCGACTTGTTGTCCGTCCCGCCGGAGAGCGTGTAGGGCAGCACCTTGGCGCCAGGGTCCTCCTTGTGGAGCGCGTCGATCATGGAGTCCACCAGGTTGCCGGCGAACGGGACCTCAAGCGAGACGTCGTTGTGGACGTAGCTGACGTCCACGCCGTTGCCGGCGAGTTCGCGCACGATTTCGAGGACCTGCTGTTCCTGGCCCGGGAGGGTCCGGCAGTCAACCAGAGCTTCGGCGGACTCTGGAATGACGTTGTGCTTGTAGCCGCCCTTGAGGAGGGTGGGGTTCGTGGTGTTCTGCAGGGTGGCCCCGACGAAGCGGGCCACGGTGCCCAGCTGGTTGAGCAGGAGGTCCGGATTGTCGGCGTCGAATTCCACGCCCGTGAGTTCCGTCACCCCGTCGAGGAATTGGCGGGTGGTCGGGGTGAGTTCGATGGGCCACTTGTACTCGCCAATGCGCGTGACGGCGGCGGCAAGGCGGGTGACGGCGTTGTCGGTGTTGATCTGCGAACCGTGGCCGGCACGTCCGTGCGCAACGAGGCGGAGCCAGGAGATGCCCTTTTCCGCGGTCTGCAGCAGGTAGGTCCGCTGGCCGCCGATGGTGGCCGAGAAGCCGCCCACCTCGGAGATGGCTTCGGTGGCGCCTTCGAAAAGTTCGGGCCGGTTGTCCACGGCGTAGCGGGCGCCATACACGCCGCCGGCCTCCTCATCCGCGAAGAAAGCGAAGATGATGTCCCGCTTGGGCTTCCGGCCCTCCCTGGCAAAACTCCTCAGCACCGAAAGGATCATGGCGTCCATGTCCTTCATGTCGACGGCGCCGCGTCCCCAGATGAGGCCATCTTTCAGTTCTGCCCCGAACGGGTCAACGGACCACTGGTCCCGGAGCGCTGGAACGACGTCCAGGTGGCCGTGGACCACCAGCGCACTGGCCGAGGGGTCCTCCCCCGCCATCCTGGTGACAACGTTCGCACGGCCGGGAGCCGACTCGAAGATCTCGGCGTCCAGCCCCACTTCCTCGATGAGTCCGGCGGCATACTCTGCCGCAGCCCGCTCCCCCGGCCCCGACCCGTCGCCGTAGTTGGAAGTGTCGATCCGGATGAGTTCCTGGCAGATCCGGACAACTTCATCCTCGGGCAGGACGTCAGGCATTGGTGGCTCCTTGGTAGGGAATGACTGGTTGGCACGAGCTGAATCGCTGCCCTCAGCCTACCTACTTGGCCCGATTCGTTGTTCCCGGAAAGTTCGTGTTAGAGTTTTTCTCGCTGCTTCGGAGAGGCGCGAAACGCTGAAAGGCGGAGATGCTTCCCGAAATACCACCTGCGCGGGTGGCGGAATGGCAGACGCGCTAGCTTGAGGTGCTAGTCCTCGAAAGGGGGTGGGGGTTCAAGTCCCCCTCCGCGCACAATGGGAAGCCCCGGAACATCATTGATGTTCCGGGGCTTTTTTGTGTCTCCGAAAAGACCGCGCCCGTGTCCGGCAAAGGAACACGACCGTGGGGCATCCGGAACGGGGCACGGCACCGTCCGCTGGTTCGACGATGGATCAGCCCCGCTGGCAGCCCCGGGAAGCGCCTGTCACGCCTGTGCGGTGCCCGCCGCCATGGAGCGGATGAAATCCTGATCCTCACGGGAGATGAGCGCCTGCCCGTGCAGCCCGGTAGCCAGGTCCTCCCCGCATTCCCTGGAGATGACGGTGGTGAGGGTCCGCGGGAGCATTTGGCAACCAGGGTTATCGAGCAGCCACTTCTGTGTGGTGCGGTCAAGGGCGTTCCAGCGGTCTTTGAGGTTCATGGGCGGACGGTGCCTCCGTGTTCGGGCCTGCGCGGCGGCGGGTATGGACCTGGCCGGATGCGGATTGCTGCCCGCTCCGATCAACAATTCAACGGGAACCGGTGCGCGGCCAACAGGGACGAAGGTCCCGGATCCCCGCGGCCGGCGGCTTCCGGCCGGACCCGGTACTTTCAGGGACCGCGGTGCAGGGCCGCCCAGGCCTGGAATCCGCCGATGAGGTCGGTGGCGCCGGTCAGTCCGAGGCGCTGCAGGGTGTGTGCAGCGAGGCTGGAGCTGTAGCCCTCATTGCAGACGACGACGATCCGCCGGGTGTAGTCGCCTGCCATCGGCAGCCGATGGGGGCTGGAGGGATCGAGCCGCCATTCGAGAACGTTTCGGTCAATAACGACGGCACCGGGCAGCTCGCCGTCGCGGTCCCGCTGATCGACCGGCCTGGTGTCAATAACAAGGGCGCCCGCCGCCATTTCCTGTTCAAGAGCCGAAGGGTGGACGCGGTCGAGCCCCCGGCGGCTTTCAAGCAGCAATTCGTCGATCGTCAACGACCCGGCGGCGGCGCCGGGGATGGGTAACTGCTTCACCTTTTCCTCGCTTTACCTGCTGATCGGGCCACTGTCCCACACCGAAGCCCGTTTCACCATGAAGAATGCCCCGCAATCAAGCAAAGCGCCTGGCCGTGGCGGTTGTCCATGCCCGTGGCCGTCGGAGGCAAAGCGGTCCAGGTCCGGCCCGGGGCCCTGCCCGCCTACCCCAGCCGCTCCTTCACCATGTCGCTGACAGCCTTGCCGTCGAAGCGCCCGCCGATTTTGGGGGTCACCGACTTCATGACCACTCCCATGGAGCGCATTGACAGATCGCTGCCCCCTGCTCGAAGGCCGGCAATGACCTCGTCCACGATGGCTTCGGCTTCGTCCCTGCTGAGGGCTTTGGGCAGGTAGGCCTCGATAATTTCTGCCTCCGCGATCTCGGCCTGGGCCCGCTCCTGGTGTCCCGCCGCTGTGTAGGTGGCAGCGGTGTCACGCCGCTTGGCGGCCTCTTTTTGGAGCAGCGCCGTCACTTGGAGGTCATCGAGTTCCACCGGTGTTTTGCCGGACTTCTCCCGGGTTTCGATTTCGCCCAGGACGTTGCGCACGGTAGTCAGCGCCACTTTGTTGCCTGCCTTCATGTGGGCGACGACATCGCCTTTGAGTTTTTCCTTCAGTGCCATGGTTCTGCTCCTCTTGAGGTTTGCGGGAGTTGTGGAATCGCTGCCGGACGGGCCGGCCCCCGTCTTCATAGGCTAGTTTGGAATCCGCAGCGGCCTGATTCCACGGGCCCGGAAGGAGCGCCAGGTGGACAGCACCGCTGGTAAGTGGTTCCTGGACCGGACTGAGCGGGGAAACCCTGCATCCGACGTCCAAAGGGGCGGTGCAGGATCCCCCTCGTGGTCTGAAGGCAACCTGGTGCGCCCCCTGGTCCACGGCACAACCTACTTTTCACGACTGTACGAGGAGCTGTCGGCCCTGCAGCCCGGAGACCGGGTGTGGTTCACCGACTGGCGGGGTGATGCCGATGAGCAGCTGGAACCCGGCGGCACCACCATCGGGGGCTTGCTGGGACAGTTGGCCCGGTCCGGCGTCGAAGTACGGGGCCTGGTCTGGCGGTCCCACGGCGAGCGCGTGTCCGCCCCCATCAGCGGCCGCTCCAACGAGCACCTCAGCCGGCACATCAACGACTCCGGCGGCGAAGCACTCCTGGACCAGCGCGTCCGTCTTTTCGGCTGTCATCACCAGAAACTGCTGGTGATCCGCCGACGTGACGACCCCTCGCGGGATGTGGCTTTTGTTGGTGGGCTCGACCTGTCCCACAGCCGCCGGGACGATGCGGGGCATGCCGGGGATCCGCAGGCGGTCGAAATGGATGCCCGGTATGGCAAGAGGCCCCCGTGGCACGACGCAGCCCTCGAACTGCGGGGCCCGGTGGTTGCCGACGTCCTGGCGGTCTTTGCGGAACGGTGGAACGACCCCCATCCGCTGGACCGGCACACGCCCTACAGGATGCTGCTGCAGCGCCTGGCCCGCATGCCCCGGCATCCCAAGCCGCTGCCCGAAACCGCTCCCCCGCCGCCGCCGGCAGGTCCCCACGCCGTCCAGTTGCTGCGCACCTACGGCCACAAGCACCCGCCGTTCCCTTTCGCGCCCGGAGGAGAACGATCCATAGCGCGCGCCTACGCCAAAGCCTTCGCCCAGGCCCGGTCACTGATCTACATTGAGGACCAGTACCTGTGGTCCACGGAGGTCGCAGCGGGAATCGCATCCGCGCTGAAGGACAACCCCGGCCTGAACGTGATCATCGTGGTTCCCAGGTACCCGGACTCCGATGGCTTCCTGAGCGGGCCGCCCAAGCGGCTGGCGCAAAACAGGGCGATCGGCATGCTCCGCCAAGCCGCGCCGAGGAGGGTAGGGGTGTTCGACCTGGAAAACAGCCAGGGAACCCCCATCTACGTCCACGCCAAGATCTGCATCATCGATGACACCTGGTTCACCTGCGGATCTGACAACTTCAACCGCCGGTCCTGGACCACCGACAGCGAGCTCACCTGCGCTGTGGTCGACACGTCCGGTGAAGACCCGGCCACGGCAGGCAGCGGCGATTCCCGGCCCCGGCCGCTGGCCAGGGAACTGAGGCTGCAGCTGTGGGCCGAACACCTTGGCCTTGAGCAGGACGGCCCGGAGCTCCAGTCCGCCTGGCCGGGGCTGGAACTGTGGAACAGGACTGCTGACGCCCTGGACGAGTGGCACCGGAGCGGCCGTGGGACGCGCCCGGCAGGCCAGGTGCGCCATCACGTTCCCCAGGCCGTTCCGGTCATCCAGCGGCTCTGGGCCGACCCCCTGTGCCGGTTCATCGTTGACCCGGACGGCCGTCCCCGCAAACTCCGCCGGACAGACCGCTTCTAGCCCGGCCGGATGCGGCCAGGCCGGTACCCACGCCGGCGGGGGTGCATACTCGGGGCCTGGGTTTGGGTAGGTTGGAGGCGTAACGGCAGCTCACATCGGGACCGGGGAGAAATCATGAAAGCAGTGGTGTACGAGGCAACGGGTCCTTCATCCGTCCTTACGCTCCAGGAGAAGGCGCTGACGGGTCCCGGCCCCGGCGAAGTCCGCGTCCGCATGGTGGTGTCCGGAGTCAACCCCACCGACTGGAAGTCGCGGGCCGGGGGCGGAAACAAGAAGCTGGACGCCCCCAAAGTCCCCAACCAGGACGGTGCCGGTGTCATTGATGCAGTGGGGCCGGGAGTGGAGAATCCCAGGGCGGGCGACCGCGTGTGGCTTTGGGATGTGGCCTGGGGCGGCAACGAAGGAACAGCCCAGGAATATGTCACGGTGCCAGCGCACAAAGCCGTGCCGCTCCCGGTTACGGAGTCCTTCGATACGGGGGCATCGCTGGGAATTCCGGCGCTGACCGCGCACCGGGCCTTGACCGCGTTGGAGGATGGACCTGCCCGGCTCTCCCCAGGGTCGCTGGCCGGGCGTGCCGTCCTGGTCGCCGGGGGCGCAGGAGCCGTCGGCCACGCCGCCATCCAGCTCGCCCGCTGGGCAGGAGCCAACGTCATCACCACCGTCAGCGGAGACCGTAAAGCGGACCTTGCCCGCCGGGCCGGCGCGCAGACAGTGATCAATTACCGGGCCGACGACGTCGTCCGGTCGATCCGTAATGCCGCACCGGACGGCGTTGACATCATCGTGGACGTGAACGCCCCCGCCAACCTCCAGACCGACCTGCAGGTGCTCAAGCCCGGCGGAACAATCTCGATCTACGCGGCCAACCCGGGGGAATCCCTGGCTGTTCCGATCCGCGAGAGCATGACCGGGAACGTCCGCTTCCAGTTCATCCTCACCTATACAGTGTCCGACCGGCAGAAACACGATGCTGTGGCCGCTGTGGGCGAAGCGCTCGCCGCCGGCGCCCTGCAGGTTGGCGAAGAACACGGACTTCCGCTGACACGGTTCAGCCTTGAAGACACGGCCGCCGCGCACGACGCAGTGGAACGGGGAACGGTGGGGAAAGTGCTCATCGACGTCGCGCCGGCGCCCTGACAAACCCCCGCCTCAGCGGGACAGGCGGTCCCTCGCGGCGTGCTCCACCAGGACGGGAACAAACGCCCGCACCCTGCCCGCGTCCAGGAGGCTGTGCTCCTCCTGGACCACATCCTCGATGTGCTCCCGCGGCAGGGCAGGAAACTTTGCCGCAAGCCGGTCAACGACGTCGCTAAGCGCCCGCAACTCTTCGTTCACTCCCATCGGGAAAGTGTCTGGCTTCCGGTCCCGCCCGTCAAGACTTGACGAAGCGGGTGCCACAGGGTTGGTGGGACAGGAGCGACTGGACGACGGCGGGCGGGCCCTCCCGTGCCCGCCCAGCCACGTGGCCCACGCCGAGGCACCCGCGGCGGGACCCGTCGTCGTCAGTGCAGGTGGAACCTGTGCGACCGTGGATGGCGGGTCCGTCCCTGCAGATGGGAGCCTGCGGCAACCGGACGGTATTCAATCCGCCGCTTCTCCCTGCGGAGCTCATGCCGTTCCTGCCGGCGCGCCTTCCGTTCCGAGCGGTCGATGGCGGACAGGATCGTTAACGTGACGGCCATCCACAGGAACGCCGTCCCCAACACCAAAGCGATTTCCAGCTCAGTGCCCATGCACCAATTTTAGGCCCCGACACCTCCACCAGACCCCCGCAGACCCACATAAATGAGGCCAAACCCGCAGCCCCTACAGCACTCCCAGGCCCCTGACGGCAGCCATGACATCCGGCACCTGCACGGCGAGCAGGGCGGGATCCGGGTCGGCGGCGAAGGTATCGCCGCGCCGAAGATCCTCGCGCGTCAGGACAACATGCGGCCCCGGCGGCGGCCCCCAGATTTCCGGCGGCGCCGGACCAAAAAGAACCACCGAGGGGGTCCCGTAGGCGGATGCCAGGTGTGCGGCACCTGTGTCAGCGGAGACCACCAGGCGCGCACCGGCGACCGTGGCAGCGAACTCGCCAAGGCCCAGGACGCCGGCCAGCATCGCTGTACCCGGAATTCCCGCCAGGCGGCACACTTCGACGGCGCGTTCCCGTTCGGACTTTCCGCCGGTGAACACCACTTGGTGTCCGGCTACGGCGAGGGCGGACGCCACCGCTGCAAAACGCTCCGCCGGCCAGAGCCTGCTGCCGTACGCCGCCCCCACATGCAGGACAGTTGCGCCCGGGGCCGGGCTGGGCACATGGGGCTTGTTCAACTGGACGTCCAGCGGATCCGCGTCGATGCCGTGCCATTCCAGCAGCCGTACCCAGCGTTCGCGCTCGTGCAGTTCCGGGCGCCACGGCGGTCCGTCCCGGTGCATGCTCAGGTGACCCACGGTCCGGCGCGCCTTCAAAGCCTCAATCCGTCCCTGGCTCTCCGGGCCGCTGCCGTGCAGGTTGATGGCCACGTCCACCACACCGGGATCCATCGCCAGCGGTTCGTCCAGGCCATGCGTGGGCAGCAGCTCATAGCCGCCCACCAGCCCCAGCGCCTCCGACAGCCACCCTTGCGCCGCGTACAGGAGCCGGTGCTCCGGAAAAGCGCGCCGGATTCCTTTCAGGGCAGGTACGGCGACGAGGAGGTCCCCCAGCTTCAGCGCGCGCAGCACCAGGAGCTCGGGCTTGCCATCAGCGGCAACAGGCTCACTGGACGCCGCCATGGTTCCGGTGCGGCTCATGCATCCTGCCTTGCGAACGCCGTGGCCGCCAGGCTGCGCACATCTTCGTAGACATCCTGCACATCTATTCCTGCAACGACCGAATCGTCATGGACGCAGCGCGGCGCCGTCCAGCCGACTTGGGTCACGTCGATGCCGCATGTGGGACAGACCGTGACCCATGAAGCGTGTACGCGGTGCAGGCTCCTGCCCAGGGCTCCCGCGTTGATCACGTTGCCCGCCCAAAATATGCCGACAGTGGGCACGCCCAGCGCCTGCGCAAGATGCCGGGGGCCGCTGTCGTTCGCCACCACAACGTCAGCTCCCGCCAGCAGCCCCACAAGGCCCCGCATGTCCAGGGCACCAGCCACGGACCGGACGTCCGCTGACGCCGCCCGCGCCGCGACCCCCTCCGCCAACTCCTGTTCGCTCGCGTCGCCGATGATGGCCACGTGGGAGCCGTCCGCCGCACAGGCTGCCGCGAGTTCGGCGAACTTTTCCGCGGGCCAGCGGCGACGTGGGTCGGTGGCGCCCGGGTGGATGACCACCAGCGGCTGAGTGCCGTGCCCATCCGCAGCATCCGGCGCTGCCGTGTCTGCCGGGGCCAGCCGGGCCTCCAGGTCGACAGGGAAGGCTCCGGCGAACCCGGCAACCTCGAGCGCCCTCAAAGGTTCGTGCTGGTAATACAGGTAGGGAACGGTGCGCTCAAGGCTTGCTGCGTCTGCCGTACGGGTACCGACCGTATGACGGGCGCCCAGCCGAAGCAGGAAGGGATTGGAGTACCGTCCCCCGCCGTGAAGCTGGACCGCAAGATCGAAGTTCCGGGCACGCATGTCAGTGAAGAAGCGGTCCAGTCCGGCCTCATCCTCTTCCCCTGGCCGGACTCCTTCCGCAAACGGGAGGACAAAGACGTCATCCACCGGACTCTTCACGGCACCCAGCAGCGCCTTATGAATGGGAGTGCCCAGCAGTGTGATACTGGCCGCCGGATAAGCGGCCTTCAACGCAGCCATTGCCGGGACAGCGAAGATCAGGTCCCCCAGGCCGCCTCCGCGCAGCACGGCAATCCTGGAAACGGAGTTGAACTTCTCCAGCACGGGACCGACACCAATACCAACCTGTGCCGCACCACCGAATTCCGCGGTCAGTTGCTCCAAAACCTGCCCCTTCCGTCATGCACAGGAGACAGCAGCCCGCTGCCCCTCCAGCCGCACCGACGCCGCCAACGTGCGTCTGCTCCCTTGAACCTGTACCCAATACCCGACAGATCTACGCCTCCTGTTGGGGAATACCGGCCTGATGCTGTACGTTTCATACCCGACAGCCAATCAAAGAAAAGAGAAGCACCTAAAGTGGCAACCGATTACGATGAACTGCGTTCCGACGTCAAGGAATCGCAGGACAACTCTCTCGAGCAGCTCCAGTCAGCAAATGCTCCCGACGCCCGCAGTGTTGTGCAGGAGTTGGACGAAGCTGACGGGCTGGACGGCGCCGGCGTCCCTGGCGGCGAATTCGTCGCCGAGGAGCTCGTAGTCCAGGTCATCCCGCAGGCTGAGGATGAGTTCACCTGCTACTCCTGCTTCCTGGTCCGCCACCGGTCCCAGATTGCCCGGCAGAAAGATGGACACAGCTACTGCACCGAGTGCGAAGGCTGACCAACAAGCGTCAGCAGGGGACGAATGGTCCCCCTATGGAAGGGCACGCCGCACCCGGCGTGCCTTTCCTTGTTAATAGCCCCGGCCCCCTTGGGAGGCCCGGTCCGGTGGGTTCACCTTGAGGTTCCACCCAGCTGCGGGGCATAACGTTGGGCGGAACCCATGACGCCAAGCAACAGCCAGGAGGCAGCGATGGACGGCGCCGCGAGCGTAGGGAACATCCTTGGTTCAGTCTTCAGGCATGCAGACGTGCCCAACATCACGTGGCAGGAAATGCTGCTGTCCCTGGCAGCCGCCGTCGTCCTGTCCATTCCCGCCCGAAGCTGGCGCTACTTCGGCCTGATTGCCACCGCCACTCATGAACTTGGCCATGCTTTTGCGGCTGTAACCACGGGGCAGCGGTTGTCCGGAATCCGGCTGCGGCTCGACCATTCCGGGACTACCACCACGTACGGCCGCAGCAGGTTGGCGGCCGCCTGGTCCTGTTTTTGGGGGTACCCGGTCCCTGCGCTGGTCGGCGCAGTCTTCGTATGGTGCGGTCTCAACGGCTGGGGAACGGCAGCGATGGCGGCCAGCGCGCTGGTCCTGGCTGTTTCCCTCCTCTTCCTTCGGAACCTTGCCGGTTTCGCCATCACCGCGACCGCCATCGCCGCCACTGCCTTGCCAGCGGTCCTTGCACCCCCGGCGGCTGCAGGGCACATGGCCGTCATCCTGGGAGTTGCCCTGCTGGTGGCGGCCGTCCGCGACCTGCTGAAACTTGCCCAGGTCCACACCCGTCGCCGCGACCGCCTCGCCAGCTCGGACGCCTATCTCCTGTACCGTGCCACGGCTGTGCCGTCAGCCATCTGGATCATGTTGTTCACACTCCTCGTGGCGGGATCCTGGCTCGCGGCCTGGCAGCCCATCTCGGCAATCCTGCTGGCCGGCGCCTAGATCGGTGGGGGTGGCGTTTAGGCTTGGGACATGAGCCAGGAAACGGAAAACACTCCCGCAGCGACCGGTACCGCCGACGGCTACAGCACCCGCGGCGCCTACGTCACAGGCGGCGCTGAGTTCACCCGCGACACTAATTACATCGAAGACCGGATCACCCGGAACGCCTCACCGGGGAGCAACGGCGAGCCAGGGTGGCCGGTGGAAGCCGGGCGCTACCGCCTCGTCGCAGCACGGGCCTGCCCCTGGGCAAACCGCACGGTGATCGTCAGGCGCCTCCTGGGGCTGGAGGATGCCATTTCCCTGGGCCAGCCAGGACCAACGCACGACGCCCGCTCATGGACGTTCGACCTTGATCCCGGCGGCATGGACCCTGTCCTTGGCATAGAGCGCCTGCAGGAGGCCTACTTCAAGCGGTTCCCCGGCTACCCGCGCGGAATAACAGTACCTGCCATCGTGGACGTGCCCAGCGGTGAAGTAGTGACCAACAACTTCCCCCAGATCACCCTGGACTTTTCGACGGAGTGGACAGAGTTCCACCGCCCGGGTGCACCGCAGCTTTACCCCGAGCACCTCCGCGCGGACATCGACCAGGTCAACAAGCGAGTCTTCACCGAAGTCAACAACGGCGTCTACCGCTGCGGTTTCGCAGGCTCGCAGGAGGCCTACAACGCAGCGTACGGGCGGCTTTGGGCTGCGATGGACTGGCTCGAGGACCGTCTGTCACGCCAGCGCTACCTGGTGGGCGACACCATCACGGAGGCGGACGTGCGCCTCTTCACCACCCTGGCCAGGTTCGATTCCGTCTATCACGGACACTTCAAGTGCAACCGGCAGAAGTTGAGCGAGATGCCCAACCTGTGGGGATACGCGCGTGATTTGTTCCAGACGCCCGGTTTCGGGGACACGATCGACTTTGTGCAGATCAAGCGGCACTACTACATAGTTCACGAGGACATCAATCCCACCGGCATCGTTCCCGCAGGGCCGGACCTCAGTAACTGGCTGGACGACCACGGCCGGGAGTCCCTTGGCGGCCGGCCGTTCGGCGACGGCACGCCACCCGGCCCGGTCAAGCCCGGCGAGGAAGTTGCGCCGGGCCATGGTGCCGCCCGCTGACCGGTTACAGGAAATCGCTTTCCTACTACACTGAAGGCCATGCAGACTTCCCTTGGTTTCGTGGCGCCCGGGTACGAAAACGTCCTGGCCCTGTTCGAGTCGTTCCTCGCAGATGATCCCGGCTACAGCTCACAGCTCGCGGCGTACCACCGCGGCGTCCCGGTGGTGCAGCTGACCGGCGGCCCGGACATGGCCCGGGATACGCTGACCGGCGCCTACTCCTGCTCAAAGGGGGTCGCGGCAATGGTCGTGGCCCTGTTGGTCCAGGACGGCGTCCTCGACCTGGATAAGACCGTGGCGCACTATTGGCCGGAATTCGGCGTGCACGGGAAAGACCGGCTGCTGGTCAGGGAGGCGCTGTCCCACCAGGCGGGGCTGATGGGCATTGCGGGCGGGTTTGGCCTGGACGAATTCACCACCCCAGCCGCGGCCGCACGGCTCGCTGCGGCCCATCCCTCGTGGGAGCCCGGGCGGCAGTTCGGCTACCACGCCCTCACCATCGGCATCCTCATGGAGGAGCTGTGCCGGCGGACTGCAGGCGAGGCGCTCCAGGACATCTACGACCGGCGGATCCGAAAGGCGCAGGACGTGGATTTCTTCCTCGGGCTGCCGGCAGACCTTGAGCCGCGCTACCGCGACGTCCTTTACGACGACGCCCCGGACCAGGGCTGGGTTGACCCGCTCAGCGTGGAGGGCATGAACAGCAACGCCCCGGTAAGCACCATCATGGAACTGCCGAACATCCGGTCCGTCCGGGCGGCAGGCATGTCCGCCGCCGGCGGCATGGGGTCCGCCGACGGCCTTGCGCGCCTGTACGCGGCGGCAACAACAGGCGTCGAGGGTGGTGCGCCGTTCCTTGAGGCGTGGATCCTGGAAGCCATGGCACGTGAACAGGTCTGGGGCCTGGACCGGTCCTCCGGGCTGGACAACGCATTCGCCGTCGTCTTCATGAAGCCCCACCCCTCGCGGAACTTCGGCAGCTACCGGGCGTTCGGCCATGAAGGGGCCAACGCGGCCCTTGGTTTTGCCGACCCGTCCTATGGTCTGGGCTTCGGCTACATCCCGCGGCGCGCTGAAGAGGGGCGTACCCCGGGCCGCGCCCACCGGCTGGCAGCCGAAGTGCGGCGTTCCGCAGCCGGCTTGTCCTGACGGTCAGCCGGCCCTACTGTGGCCGGATGGGCAATACTCAAGCACGTCCGGATGCACGGTGGGCTCGGGGGACCCAACTACTCAAACAATCGGTGGCGGGACTCTCCGCCGCCTTCGCAGCACAGCGGCTGCAACTGGCAGGGAAAGCGGCCGTGGCTGCAGGGCTGGCGTTCGCCATCGCTCCCCTCATGCCGGGCGCCGCCTCGCACTACGCGTACTACGCACCGCTGGGTGCCCTGGTGGCCATGTACCACAACGTCGCCGGGTCCGTGAAGCAGGGCGCCCAGGCCCTGGCCGGGTTGGCAATGGGAATCGGCCTCGCCTTCCTGCTGGTGAGCATCAGCGATCCTTCCCCTCTTACGGTCGCCGTGTTCATGGGGGTGGGCGTCCTGCTGGGCGGCTTGCCGGGCATCGGTTCAGGCAGTGACTGGATTCCGACGGCGGCCCTGCTGGTTCTGCTGGTGGGCGGCAGTAACGCCGAAGATTTCTCGTACGGATACCTGGTGCAAATGGCCGCCGGCGTGGCCGTGGGCATTGCCGTGAACTTCCTGATCTTTCCGCCCCTGCACCTCAACGCCGCCGCGTCCAGCATGGCCGACCTGCGCCAGGCCCTTGGGCGGCAGCTCACTGATATGGGCGCAGCCCTCAAGGAAAAGTGGCCGCCCGAACACGAGGACTGGTCGCGCAGGTCGGATGAACTGGCCGAGGCGGCCCGATCGGTGCGCCATTTGGTGAAGGAAGCGGACGCAAGCCGCAGGGCCAACCCGCGCCGGAAGCTGCATCCGCGTGACATCGACCAGGACTACCGCGACCTGCAGAACCTGGAACGCGTTACCTTCCACATCCAGGACATGACGGATGTCCTGTCCGACGTGATCTATGAGGACGATGCGCCGTACGCCATACCGTTGCAGGACAATGGGCCACTGGCGGACGCCGTCACCGCCACCGGCAAGCTGCTGTCGGTCCATACCGAGGGGGACGAACAGGAACGGAACGATGCCTTCGAGACTGCCAGGGTGGCGGTGGAAGCCTGCATGGCCGCCACCGCCGGCCGGCCGGCGGCCCAGGGCACCGTCCCTGCATCAGAGTCGGTGCTGCTGAGCCTCCACCGGATCCTGCGGGCCATCCGTCCCCGGGACTAGCCGCAATCCTGCGCCGGCAGCGCCGCGACCGTCCCGCTGAAGTGGCGCCGGCCGGACCCCGGGTTCCACGCCACGAAGCTGGAGTGTTTCCACGCCACTGAGCCGCTGTGGTCGGTGGCGATTTCCAAAGCAACCCGGGACGGCAGGAATACCGGGGCGTCGAACTCCACATCCCAGGTAAAGGAGTCGCCGCGGGCCGGGCCGACGTCTGCGAGCGCACGGGATGCGAGGTACATGCCGTGGGCGATGGAACGGCGCATGCCCAAGGCCTTGGCCGAGAGGACGCTGAGGTGGATCGGGTTAAAATCGCCCGAGACCGCCGCGTAGGCGCGCCCCGTGTCCACGCCCAGATGCCACAAGGCTGTTGGGTCAGGTGCTGAGAACTCCCCCCTGGGTGCCTGTGCTGTGGGTTTGTCGATTCCCGGCAGGAATACCCCCTTTGCCAGGTAGGTGGAGACTCCCCGCCAATGCACCTCGGAAGAGCCGGAGCGGCGCACTTCGGCGATGACGTCCACCTGTGTGCCTGCACGGTGGCCGCGAAGGTTGTCCACCCTGGCCGTCATGTCGAGGACGTCGGTGAAGACGAGGGGCGACCGTTGCTCAACACTGTTGCGGAGGTGGATCATCCCGAGCAGCGGCAGCGGGAAGTCGTCGCGGTTCAGGACACTCATTGCCAGTGGAAACGCAATGGCGTGTATAAAGCCTGCGGGCAGCACGTCACTGGCCGTCTCGCCGATCAGATGCTGGTACGCGGTGAGGTTCTCCACCGCAACGGTCACCCCCCTGACTTCATGGCTGTCCGTGGGGAGGACGGCGGCGTCATGCGTTCCCAGGAGCCGGCGGCGGGCTGCCTGGGCTGCGGCGTTGACATAGAGCTTCGACAAGGACGGCATCTCGGCCAGGATTACCGGTTGCTGGTGCGTCATGCCCCCACCAGGTTTTGACCACACACCCGCAGCACCTCCCCGTTAATTCCGCCTGCGGCGTCGCTGGCCAGGAACGCGATGGTTTCGGCGACGTCGGACGGCAGTCCCCCCTGCTGCAGGGAGTTCAGCCGACGGGCCACTTCGCGTACGGCGAAGGGAATGCGCGCCGTCATCTCTGTTTCGATGAATCCGGGGGCAACGGCGTTGATGGTGCCGCCGCGGGAGGCGATCAGCGGGGCTGTGGCCCGCACCATTCCCATGACACCTCCCTTGGATGCTGCGTAGTTCGTCTGCCCCCGGTTGCCGGCAATGCCGCTGGTGGAGGCAACTGAAACAATACGTGGCGAAGGCTGGAAGTGGTCGGATGACAGCAGCGCCTCGTTGATGCGCAGCTGGGCGGCGATGTTGATGTTGATGACGGTGTTCCACCGCACCGGGTCCATGTTGGCGAGGAGCTTGTCCCGCGTGACCCCTGCGTTGTGCACCACGACGTCCAGCCGTCCGTGCCGCTGCACGGCGTGATCGATGATGCGCTGGCCCGCGTCGGTCCGGGTGATGTCCAGTTGCAGGGCCGTGCCGTGCACCTGGTTGGCTACGGCTGCCAGCTGGTCGCCTGCCGCAGGAATGTCCACCAGGACCAGGGTTGCGCCATCGCGGTGCAGGGTCCGGGCGATCTGGGCGCCGATGCCCCGGGCCGCACCGGTGACGACGGCAATCTTCCCGGCAAGCGGCTGCTCCGGGTTCCCGGGCAACACCCCGTCTCCGGTCGACACGGCCAGGAACTGCCCGTCCACGAAGGCTGAACGGCCGGAGAGGAAGAACCGGGTGGCGGCCAGGACGCTGGGGCTCGTGGCGGTGGTGCCGTCTGCCAGGAGCACGCCGTTGCCGGTGGCGCCCGCACGGAGTTCCTTGGCCAGTGAGCGCAGGAAGCCGTCGACCCCCTGCCGGGCCGCCGCCGCGTCCGGAGTGGTTGCCTCCGCTGCCGGGCGGGAGATGGTGATGACCCTGCCGCCCGGACGCAGGTCCCGGAGGGATCCTGCCGCTGCGAGAACGGGCTTTTCCAGGTCCGCGGGGTGCCCGAGTTCGTCGAGGACCAGGATGATGCCGCCGAGCTTTTCGGCCGGGACGGCGTGCCTCCTGACGTCAAGGTCCCACGACAACAGTTCCGCGGCGAGCTTGTCCGCGCCGGTGGTGTCACCCAGGACGACGACGGGTCCGGTAACCAGCGGCCCGCCTGGCTGGTAACGGCGCAGGACGGCAGGTTGCGGGAGTCCGAGTTTCTTTGCGACGTTCCTGCCCAGGCCGCTGTTGACCAATTGCGAATACGTATCTGCCATAGCTGTCCCCCCTACAGAGATTCAAGGATCGCGACGACGCCCTGGCCGCCTGCTGCGCACACCGATACCAGCCCCCGGGCGGGACGGCCGGTGGAGGCCGCCTTAGCGTGGAGCATCTTGGCCAGTGTGGCGACGATGCGTCCGCCGGTGGCGGCAAACGGATGGCCTGCTGCCAGCGATGAGCCGTTGACGTTGAGGCGGGAACGGTCAATGCTGCCGAACGCGCCCTCCAGGCCCAGGCGGGTACGGCCAAACTCCTCGTCTTCCCAGGCAGCCAACGTACTGAGCACGGTGGCCGCAAAGGCCTCATGGATCTCGAAGAAGTCAAAGTCTGCCAGGGTCAGGTCATGGCGGGCCAGGAGCCGGGGCACGGCGAACACGGGGGCCATCAGCAGCCCGTCCTTGCCATGGACAAAGTCGACGGCCGCGGCTTCCGCATCCACCACGGCTGCCAGCTTGGGCAGGTCGCGGGCATCAGCCCATTCGTCGGAGGCCAGCAGCACCGTGGAAGCACCGTCGGTCAGCGGGGTGGAGTTACCCGCAGTCATGGTTGCGTCGGCACCAAGGTTGCGGCCGAAGACTGGCTTCAGTCCGGCGAGTTTCTCCGCGGACGTGTCCGCCCGCAGATTGCCGTCGCGCGTCAGCCCGCGGTAGGGGGTAAGGAGGTCATCAAAGAACCCCGAATCGTAGGCGGCAGCGAGGTTGCGGTGGCTGTTCAGCGCCAGTTCGTCCTGTGCTTCCCGGGAGATCTTCCACTGCGCCGTGGTGAGGGCCTGGTGCTCACCCATGCTCAGCCCGGTCCGTGGTTCCGCCGTCCCGGGGGCCAGTGGTGCCAGGTCCTTTGGCCGCAACCGGCTGAGGATCTGGAGCCGCTGGGGCAGCGCCTTGGCCCGGCTGAGGTCCAGGATGACCTCACGGAGACCCTCGCTGACCACTACCGGCGCGTCCGAGGCGGAATCCACGCCGCCGGCTATCCCCGATTCGATCTGCCCGAGTTTGATCTTGTTGGACAGTCCCACCACCGTTTCAAGGCCGGTGGCGCATGCCTGCTGCAGGTCGTACACCGGAGTCTCGGCAGAAAGGGCCGATCCGAGGACTGCTTCCCTGGTGAGGTTGAAGTCACGGGAGTGCTTAAGAACGGCGCCCGCCGCCACCTGGCCGATCCGTTCGTCCTGCAGGCCGAACCGTGCGATCAAGCCGTCCAGGGCTGCGGTCAGCATGTCCTGGTTGGACGACTTGGCATAGGCGCCGCCGGCGCGGGCGAACGGAATCCTGTTGCCGCCGACGATCACCGCCCTGCGCGTCGCCGGAGCGCGGCGGACAGCTTCGTCGGATGCGGGCGTGGACTGTCCGGTTGTGGACATGGATGGCTCCTTTGGTCACATGCGGTTACCGATACCCAGCGTACCTGATACGCTGGGTATCGTGAACTTTCAGGACACAAGCCTCCCCTTGAGCATTGAGCTGCCCTCCCCGGCAAGTCCGGACGGGCGCTCGGCCCGCTGGCAGAGCCACCGCGAGGAACGGCGCAGGGAACTGATCAGGCAGGCCCGCCGTGCCGTACACGCCCTGGGCAGCGATGCGTCCATGGAGGACATCGCCAGCGCCGCCGGGACGTCAAAGTCGGTCTTTTACCGCTACTTCGGGGACAAAGCCGGGCTGCAGCAGGCGGTGGGCGAAGTGGTCCTCCGCCAGATGCAGCACCGCATCCAGGAAGCAGCCCAAAGTGCACTCACGCCCCGGGAAGGTCTGCTGGCGATGGTCTCGGCCTATCTCCAGATGGCGGACACCAGCCCCAACGTCTATACATTCGTCACCAGCTACGCCCCGGCGGACCCCGCAGGCCCGCCCCACCCCGCCGCTGCCGGCGGTCCCCTGGGCCACTTCTTTGACGCCATTGCGGACATGATTGCCACGCCCATGCGCTCGCACCTGGCCGGGGCGACGGAAACCCTGATCGGTTACTGGCCCAAGGCAGCCATTGGACTGGTGCGGAACGCCGGCGAACAGTGGCTCGGCACCCCGGATTCCCCCACGAAACCGGACCAGGAAACCATGGCCCGCCAAATCACCGCCTGGCTGTGCGTAGGCATTGCCCCCGAACTCACTCCCGCCCCACAGAACACCAAGTTATCCGCCAAAGAAGGACTGTGACATGACTGACGTAGTGGACCGCCCCGCCCGCAAAGGGCTTCGGCCCGCAGCAACCCCTGCAGCCGCCGGTGCCCCGGGCGCCGGCCCCGCCCCCGCCGTCGACGTCGAAGCTCTGGGCCGCCAGTTGCTGGGCAAGTGGGCCGATGTCCGGCTCCAGGCGCGGGAGTTGGCAGCCAGCCCCGAACTGCACAAGATCGAGGGGCAGACTCACACGGAACACCGTGCCCGGGTATTCGGCCAGCTGAAGTACCTCGTGGACAACGAAGCCGTGCACCGCGCCTTCCCGGCGGAACTGGGCGGTTCGGACGACCACGGCGGGAACATCGCGGGGTTCGAGGAACTGGTCGTGGCAGACCCGTCTCTGCAAATTAAGGCCGGAGTCCAGTGGGGTCTCTTCGGATCCGCCGTGATGCACCTGGGGACGGCGGAACACCACGCCAAGTGGCTGCCGGGAATCATGAACCTGGACATCCCGGGCTGCTTCGCCATGACGGAAACCGGCCACGGCTCGGACGTGGCAAGCATCGCCACCACCGCCACATATGACCCGGACACCGAAGAATTCATCATCCACACGCCCTTCCGCGCCGCCTGGAAGGACTACATCGGCAACGCCGCAACGGACGGACTCGGCGCCGTCGTGTTCGCCCAACTCGTGACCCGCGGCGTCAACCACGGCGTGCACGCCTTCTACGTCGACCTGCGGGATCCGGACACCAGGGAGTTCCTGCCCGGGATCGGCGGCGAGGACGACGGCATCAAGGGCGGCCTGAACGGCATCGACAACGGCCGGCTGCACTTCACCAACGTCCGCATTCCCAGGACCAACCTGCTGAACCGGTACGGCAATGTGGACGCTGACGGCACGTACACCTCCCCTATCGCCAGCCCCGGCCGGCGCTTCTTCACCATGCTCGGAACCCTGGTGCAGGGGCGTGTGTCACTGGACGGAGCCGCGGTCGCGGCGTCAAAGGTAGCCCTGAAGGCCGCCATCCAGTACGCCACCGAACGCCGCCAGTTCAACGCCTCCTCGCACACTGACGAGGAGGTCCTGCTCGACTACCAGCGGCACCAGCGCCGGCTGTTCACGCGGCTCGCCACCACGTACGCGGCGGGTTTTGCCCATGAGCAGCTGCTGCAGAAGTTCGACGACGTCTTCTCGGGCGCCCACGATACCGACGCCGACCGCCAGGACCTGGAGACACTGGCAGCGGCATTGAAGCCGCTGAGCACCTGGCACGCCTTGGATACCCTTCAGGAATGCCGCGAGGCCTGCGGCGGTGCCGGCTTCCTGATCGAGAACCGTTTCGCCTCACTCCGCGCGGACCTGGACGTCTATGCCACCTTCGAAGGCGACAACACCGTGCTGCTGCAGCTGGTGGCCAAGCGCCTGCTGGCTGATTACGCCAAGGAATTCCGCAACGTCGACTTCGGGGTGCTGGCCCGCTACGTGGTGAACCAGGCGGCCGGCGCTGCCGTCCACCGCACCGGCCTGCGCCAGGTGGCCCAGTTCGTGGCAGACACCGGCTCAGTCCAGAAGGCCGCGATCGCGCTCCGGGACGGGGAAGCGCAGCGCGCCCTCCTCACCGACAGGGTGCAGACCATGGTCGCCGAGGCGGGGGCGGCCCTTAAGGGCAGCAGGCGGCTGCCGCAGGACAAGGGTGCAGCCCTGTTCAACCGGCACCAGAACGAACTCATCGACGCGGCCCAGGCCCACGCAGAGCTGCTGCAGTGGGAAGCGTTCACCGAAGCCCTGGAGAACGTCGCCGATCCGGGCACCAAGACCGTCCTTACCTGGCTCCGCGACCTGTTCGGCCTGTCCCTGATCGAGAAGAACCTGTCCTGGTACCTCATGAACGGCCGGCTCTCCATGCAGCGGGCACGGACCGTGGGAGGCTACATCAACCGGCTGCTGGAAAAGATCCGCCCCCATGCCCTGGACCTGGTGGAAGCGTTCGGATACGGCGACGACCATGTCCGGGCAGCGATCGCCACCGGCGCCGAAAAAGCCCGGCAGGATGAGGCCAGGGCCTATTTCCGGGCCCAGCGGGCCAGCGGTGCCTCGCCCGTGGACGAGAAGGTCATGATCGCCAGGGCAGCGGGGGCACGGAAGGGCTGACCTGCCGGCATTGGCGGACATAGTGTGAAACCACGACGGCGCCGCTCCCCTTCCATGGGGAGCGGCGCCGTCGTTGGTTGTGCTGGCGCCCAACGTCCCGGCGCGTGTCACGCCGGCCAGTGGGCTCAGCCGGCTGCCGGCAGCACCGAGCGGTACACCTCAAGGGTGGTCTCGGTGATCGACTCCCAGGAGAAGTGCTTCTCGGCGCGCTCGCGGCCGGCCTGCCCCATGGCGCGGGCGCGTTCCGGATCGGACACCACTTCGGTGAGGGCGGCGGCAAATTCCTTGACGAACTTTTCCGGGTCCAGGGGCGTGCCGGTGCCGTCGGTGACCTGCTCCAGGTCCACCAGGAGTCCTGTGCGGCCGTGCTCCACCACCTCGGGAATGCCGCCAGTAGCGCTGGCCACCACAGCTGCACCGCAGGCCATGGCCTCCAGGTTGACGATGCCGAGCGGCTCGTAGATGGAGGGGCAGGCAAACGCGGTGGCGTGGCTGAGGACCTGGATCAATTCATGGCGCGGCAGCATCCGCTCGATGAGCACCACGCCCGTGCGCTGCGTCTGGAGGTCCTCGATCAACGCCGCTGTTTCGGCAGCCAGTTCCGGGGTGTCCGCGGCACCGAGGCACAGCACCAGCTGGACGTCGGCGGGAAGTTTTGCCGCTGCCCGCAGAAGGTAGGGGACGCCCTTCTGGCGTGTGTTTCTGCCCACAAAGACGACGCTTGGCTTGGCGGGGTCAATCCCCAGGGCGCGGACGGCGTCGTCATTTTCATCACGCTGCCAAAGCTCCACGTCGATGCCGTTGTGGACCACCCGGACCTTTGCGGGGTCCACATTGGGGTAGCTGCGCAGGATGTCCTGGCGCATGCCTTCGGAGACGGCGATGATCGCCGCGGCCGCTTCGTAGGCCGTCTTCTCCACCCAGGAGGACAGGGCGTAACCGCCGCCCAGCTGCTCAGCCTTCCACGGCCGCAGCGGCTCCAGGCTGTGGGCGCTCAGCACATGCGGAATCCCGTGCAGGAGAGAGGCCAGGTGGCCGGCCATGTTGGCGTACCAGGTGTGCGAATGGACCAGGTCCGCGCCCTGCACGTCCGGCACAATGCGCAGGTCGACACCCAGCGTCTGCACAGCGGCATTGGCCCCGCCCAGGTCCTCCGGGACCTGGTAGGACGTCACCGTCGCGCCATGGTAATCGGTGTCGCGGGGAGCGCCAAAAGCACGAACCTGCAGGTCAACGTGCTTACTAAGCACCCTGCTCAATTCGGCCACATGCACCCCGGCGCCACCGTAGATCTCCGGCGGGAACTCTTTAGTCACAATGTCTATACGCACAAGACCCAAGGTAGTCCTTCACGCATAACTGTTCTAGTGTGAAGGGGTCCGGGCGAACCGGACTGTCTTGGGGAGTTACGAAGGCGTACAGGAGCGACCATCATGCCGTTAACGAAAAAAGTCCTGGCCATTGTCCTCGCAGGTGGCGAGGGAAACAGACTGATGCCACTGACGGCAGACCGGGCCAAGCCCGCCGTGCCCTTCGCCGGCAGCTACCGCCTTATCGACTTCGCGCTGTCCAACCTGGTCAATTCCCGCTACCTGCAGATCGTGGTGTTGACGCAGTACAAGTCGCACAGCCTCGACCGGCACATCTCCGAAACCTGGCGGATGTCCACGCAGCTGGGCAACTACATCGCATCGGTGCCGGCACAGCAGCGCGTGGGCAAGAGCTGGTTCCTGGGCAGCGCCAACGCCATCTACCAGTCGCTGAACCTCATCCACGACGCCAACCCGGACATTGTTGTGGTGGTCGGCGCGGACCACGTGTACCGGATGGACTTTGCCCAGATGGTGGCCCAGCATGTGAACAGCGGCGCGAAGGCCACGGTGGCTGCCGTCCGGCAGCCGCTGCACATGGCAGACCAGTTCGGTGTCATCGAGGTGGACCAGGACGATCCGCAGAAGATCGCAGCGTTCGTGGAGAAGCCGTCCTCCACGCCCGGCCTGGCCGCCGACCCTTCCCAGTTCCTGGCCTCCATGGGCAACTACGTCTTTGATGCCGACGCCCTTGTGTCAGCGCTGCACGTTGACGCCGAGCGCCTGGACACCAAGCACGATATGGGCGGCGACATCATCCCCTACTTCGTCAACCGCGGCGAGGCCGGAGTCTACGACTTCACCCTCAACGACATCCCCGGCTCCACCGAACGCGACCGCACCTACTGGCGCGACGTGGGCACCATCGATTCGTTCTACGACGCCCACATGGACCTTATCTCCCCGCTGCCGGTCTTCAACCTGTACAACTCCGAGTGGCCCATCTACACCCGGCAGAGCATTTCCCCGCCGGCCAAGTTCGTCCGCGGCCAGAACAACACCGTGGGCACGGCCCTGGACTCGATTGTCTCCAGCGGCGTGGTGATCTCCGGCGGGATCGTGGAGGGCTCCGTGCTGTCCAACGATGTCTACGTGGCCTCCAGCAGCCGGGTCATCGACTCCGTCCTGATGGACAAGGTGCAGGTGGGTGAAGGAGCGGTCATCAACCGCGCCATCCTGGACAAGAACGTCAAGGTTCCTGCCGGCGCAGCCATCGGGCTGGACCCCGACCTGGACCGGGCCCGCGGATTCAAGGTCACCGACTCCGGCATCACGGTCCTCGCCAAGGGCCAGGAAGTCCCGGAACCCGGTGACGAGGAACGGCAGCTGGCGGCAAAGCACCTGAGCCTGCTGCCCAGCGCCGTGAAGGCAGCCGCCGAGCAGTACCCGGAGGTGCGGGACACGGTGGACAAGGTTGCGGGCACCCATGCTGCAGCCGCAGCTGAAGCCACGCCCGGAGCCCGGGTTTCCTGACCTGCTCCTCATCCTTCCAAGGCATCCTGCAGGCCGGGTCACCGCTGGTGGTGACCCGGCCTGCGGCGTACGCTGTAAAATTTTCCCAATGAGCTCCCCCGATCTGACCCCTGAGGACATCCAGGCCTGCCTCAAGGTCCTGAACACCATCCACGCCTACGACGAGGAGCACCCGGACTACATCTCGGTGCGCCGTGCCACCGGCAAGATGTTCAAGGCCGTTAAGCGCCACCGCAGGGTCACTAAGCGTGATTCGATCGCAGAGGCCGACCGCGCTGTCATCGCCCAGACGGCCACCGCGGCACCGGACCGGATTGATGACGAAACCCGGGGCAACAAGCTGGCGCCATCCGCCACCGGCAAAGTTGCGGGGCACCTCATCCGGTCCCGGCCCTGCTACATCTGCAAGCAGCACTACACCCAGGTGGATGCGTTCTACCACCAGCTCTGCCCCGAATGCGCGGCATTCAGCCACAGCAAGCGTGACGCCCGCACGGACCTGACGGGGCGGCGGGCACTGCTCACCGGGGGCCGGGCCAAGATCGGTATGTACATTGCGCTCCGGCTGCTGCGCGACGGCGCGCACACCACCATCACCACCCGGTTCCCCAAGGACGCCGCCCGCCGCTTCGCGGCCATGGAAGACAGCGGCGACTGGCTGCACCGGCTCCGGATTGTCGGCATCGACCTGCGCGACCCCGCGCAGGTGATGGCGCTGACGGACTCACTCAACGAAGCCGGCCCGCTGGACATCATCATCAACAACGCGGCACAGACGGTCCGGCGCTCCGGGAACGCTTACAAGCCGCTCGTGGACGCCGAGGACGAGCCGCTGCCCGCAGCACTGGAGCAGGCGAACGGCGGCCCCGAACTGCTGACCTTCGGCCACGCCCATGACAAGCACCCCCTGGCGCTTGCCGGCAGCGTCACGGAGCACCCGGTCCTGGCCGGGGACGCCATCACCTCCCTTGCCCTGTCCACCGGGTCCGCGTCCCTGGAACGGATCGCCTCGGGAACGGCGATCGATGCCGGCGGCCTGGTTCCGGACCTCGCCACCATCAACAGCTGGACCCAAGTGGTGGACGAGGTGGACCCGCTGGAGATGCTGGAGGTCCAGCTGTGCAACGTCACAGCCCCGTTCCTGCTGGTCAGCCGGCTGCGCGGGGCCATGCGGCGTTCCACCGCGCGCCGGAAGTACATCGTGAACGTCTCCGCCATGGAAGGCCAGTTTTCCCGTGCCTACAAGGGTCCGGGGCATCCGCACACCAACATGGCCAAGGCGGCCCTGAACATGATGACGCGCACCAGCGCCCAGGAAATGCTGGACACGGACGGCATCCTGATGACGGCCGTGGACACGGGCTGGATTACGGACGAACGCCCCCACTTCACCAAGGTCCGGCTCATGGAGGAAGGCTTCCACGCTCCCCTGGACCTGGTGGACGGCGCGGCCCGGGTCTATGATCCCATCGTCATGGGCGAACAGGGCGAGGACCAGTACGGGGTCTTCCTGAAGGATTACAAGCCCAGCCCCTGGTGAAGGGCGTATGCTCACGGCATGAGCAACGAGTCATCTCCGCAGGTGGAGAACCTGGAACACCACGAATGCTGGGCTTTGCTGCGGACCGTCTCCGTGGGCAGGCTGGCCGTGCTGGCGGACGGGCGCCCGGATATCTTTCCGGTCAACTACACGGTGGACGGCGGCACCCTGGTCTTCCGCACCGGCCAGGGCACCAAACTGTCCGCAGCCACCGGTGAGGACGCCGCCGTCGCCGTCGAAGCTGACGGCGTGGACCCGGACACCGGACTGGCATGGAGCGTGGTGATCAAGGGCACCGCCGCCCTGGTCAAGAGCACGGAGGACGTGCTGGAAACGTCGCGCCTGTACCTGTTCCCCTGGCAGTCCGGCCGGAAGGACGCGTTTGTCCGCATCACTCCGGACTCGATCACGGGCCGGCGCTTCAAGGTCACCGACCCCATGACCTGGTGGACCCAGATCAGCAGTTCCGCCAGGACCGCACCGGAGTAGGCCCTAGGCGAGCTGGGTGATTTCCACGCTAACGTTCAGCGCGGACCCGCCGCCTCCGGACAGGATGCCCTTCAGCGGCGACACGTCGCGGTAGTCCCGGCCCCTGGCCACGGTGACGTGGAAGTCCCCTGCCGGTTTGTGGTTGGTGGGATCCCAGCTGCGCCACTCGCCGTCCCACCACTCGAGCCAGGCGTGCGACTGCCCGGCCACGGTTTCGCCGATGCCGGCGCTGGAGCGCGGGTGCAGGTAGCCGGAGACGTAGCGCGCCGGGATACCGCAGCTCCGCAGTGCGCCGATGGCCAGGTGGGCCAGGTCCTGGCATACCCCTTGGCGCTGGGTCCACGCTTCTTCGGCGTTGGTGGTGACGGCGGTGGAGCCGGACATGTAGGTCATTTCCCCGCGCATCCATGCGAAGACCGCCATGGCTGCCTCGTGCGGGTTCTTTCCGGCCACCACGCCGGGAATGATGCCCAGGACTTCCCCGCCCGGGCCACTGAGCCGGGACTGCGGGAGCCAGTCGCTGAACGCGTCGAGCGTCTCCGGAGACCTCAGGACGTCCCAGCCCACGATGTCCGCCTCCGCGGGGATCTTCTCTGCGCGGTGCACCTCCACCGTGATGTTGGAGACCACCTCGAGGTTCTCGTGCGGCATCTGCATGTCGAAGGCCGTAACCCTGGTCCCCCAGTAATCGCGGTAGGTGCTGACAGCGGCCTGTGACGGGGACACCTTCACCACTGATTCAAGGACCACCTGCTGCGAATCTGTCAGCGGTGTCATCCGGGCCTCGTTGTAGGACAGTGTCACGCGCTTGTTGTACTTGTAGGCCGTCCTGTGGACGATGCTCAGCCGGGTCATGACAGCTCTCCCACCCAGGCAAGTTCGTCAGCCTGATTGAAGTACTTACGGGAAATGGCGTCCGAGGCCTGCGACACGGCCTTCTGCACCCGCTCCATGTGCTCGGGCAGTTCGGACATGAGGTCGTCCGTCCTGTGGAACTCCAGGAAGGTACGGGCCTGCCCCACAATGCGGCGGGCGTCGTTGATGAAGCCCACGCGCTGGGCAGAGGGGTCCAACTTGGCCAGGCACTCGTCGGCGTCCCGCAGTGCATAGACGATCGAGCGTGGAAAGAGGCGGTCCAGCAGCAGGAACTCGGCTGCGTGCTGGTCGCCGAACGCTGCGCGGCGGGTCCGGAGGAAGGACTCGTAGGCGCCGGCGCACCGCAGCATGTTCACCCAGGACATACCGGCGGAGAGCACGTCGCGGGTGGAGAGCATGCGGGCGGTCATGTCGGCACGCTCCAGGGAACGGCCCAGGACCAGGAACAGCCAGCTCTCGTCGTGGCTCACCGTGGTGTCGGCGAGCCCGCTGACCATGGCGGTGCGTTCCAGCGTCCAGTTGCAGAAGCGGTAGGTCCCCACCACGTCCTTGCGGTGCTGGCTCAGGCCGTAGTAGGTGGTGTTCAGGCTCTCCCACAGTCCGGAGGACACGGTTTCGCGGGCCCGGCGGGCATTTTCCCGGGCCGCCCCCAGGGAGCCCGCGATGGACGTGGCGCTGGTCTTGTCGTAGGCCAGCGCATGGAGGAGTTCCGGAAGGCCGAAGTCCTCGCTCTGCGGCCTGGCGCCCATGACGGCCAGGAGTTCCTGGGCCACGCTTTTGCGTTCCTCCATGGGAAGGTGGTTCAGGCGTTCCAGGTGCACGTCAAGGATGCGGGCAGTTCCATCCGCCCGCTCCACATAGCGGCCGATCCAGAACAGGGACTCGGCTATTCGGCTAAGCATTCGCGGCTACCTCCTGCGCGACCGGGACGGTGTCAAAAAAATGCACGACGGCGGCCACGTGTCCACGTGTCCGGGTCACTGCTGCTGCTCCGACTGGCGGTCACGCCAGTTGCTTTCCACAGGCCACACGGAGACCCGTTCACGGACCGTGACGGACTGGCGGGGAACGGTTTCCACCGGCATCTGGGGCGAATTGGCCAGGACCCAGGTGTCCTTGGAACCGCCGCCCTGGCTGGAGTTGACGATCAGCGACCCTTCCTTCAACGCCACCCGGGTCAGGCCGCCCGGAAGCACCCAGACGTTGTCGCCGTCGTTGACGGCAAAAGGCCGGAGGTCCACGTGGCGGGGGCCGAACTTGTCACCGCCCAGCGTGGGCACGGTGGAGAGCTGCAGCACGGGCTGGGCGATCCAGCCGCGGGGATCGGCGATGATCCGCTGCCGGAGGGCGTCCAGTTCGTCCCTGGACGCGTCGGGGCCGATGACCAGGCCTTTGCCGCCCGAACCATCCACCGGCTTGACCACCAGGTCCGCGAGGTTGTCCAGGGTGTATTCCCGGGCCTCCTTCTCCTCGAGGCGGAAGGTGTCCACGTTGGCGATGATGGGCTCCTCGCTGAGGTAGTAGCGGATCAGGTCAGGGACGTAACTGTAAACCAGTTTGTCGTCGGCAACGCCATTGCCCACGGCGTTGGCGATGGTGACGCCGCCGGCCCGGGCGGCGTTGACCAGGCCCGGGCAGCCGAGCATGGAGTCGGACCGGAACTGCAGCGGGTCGAGGAAGTCGTCATCGATCCGCTTGTAGATCACGTCCACGCGCTGCTCACCGGCGGTGGTGCGCATGTACACGCGGTTGCCGCGGCAGATCAAGTCGCGGCCTTCCACCAGCTCGACGCCCATGAGGCCGGCCAGCAGGGTGTGTTCGAAGTAGGCGCTGTTGAACACGCCGGGGGTCAGGACGACGACGGTGGGATCGTCGACGCCGGCCGGTGCGGTCTTGCGCAGGGCCGAGAGCAATCGGCGCGGGTATTCCTCGACGGGCCGGATGAGCTGCTGGCCGAAGGCCTCCGGCAGGCCCTTGGCCATGGCGCGCCGGTTCTCCAGGACGTAGCTGACGCCGGACGGTACCCGGACGTTGTCCTCCAGTACCCGGAAGGTCCCGGCGGCGTCGCGGATGACGTCGATGCCCGAGATGTGCACCCGGACCCCGCCTGCCGGCTCGAAGCCGTGGACCTGGCGGTGGAAATGGGCGCTGGTTGTCACCAGCTGGCGCGGGATCACGCCGTCGGACACCACGGTCATCTTGTCGTATACGTCGTTGAGGAAGGCCTCCAGGGCGCGCACACGCTGGGCCACGCCGCTCTCCAGCACATCCCACTCCGCCGCGGGGATGACCCGGGGGACGATATCGAGCGGGAAGGGCCGCTCCTCGCCTGCGTAGTCGAACGTCACGCCGCGGTCCAGGAACGTGCGCGCCATCGAATCGGCACGGGCGCTGACGTCCGCCAGCGACAGCTTCCGGAGTGCCTCCGCCACCTGCCCGTACGACTCCCTGGCCTGTTGCCCGGGGGCAAACATCTCGTCGTAGGCTCCGGTGCGGCCCGCGGCCTCGGAGTAATCCTGGAATAGGTCTGACATGTCCAATAGCCAACCATCTTTTTGTTTCGAATTCATTACTGCCATCCATTCTGGCGTGTTGGCGCCGATGGCCCGGTTCGTACTTTACGGGCCCCGTCGGGCACAGTAGGTGAGTGCCAGTCAGCAACAGCATCCCCGCGCCGGGCCACGGCAGTTCACGCCACGGGCCGGCATGGCTGGTGCCGGGCCTGGTGACCGCCGCGGCTGCGGTGGCGGCGGCATTCCTGGTGCACGGGCTGATGCCTGCCCTTCCCGCCATGACCGTGGCAGTGGTCCTGGGTGTCCTCGCCGCAAACCTGCCGGGAGCGGCCGGCTGGACCGCAGGCCGCGCCAGGCCGGGCCTGGACTTCGCAGGCAAGCACCTGATGCGCGGCGGGATCGTGCTTTTGGGCCTGAAGGTGGGCATCGGGGACGTCCTGGACCTTGGATGGCTGGCGTTGGTCCTGATCGTGGCCGTGGTGGCAGCAAGTTTCGGCGGCACGTACGCGATTGCGCGGCTGTTCCGGCTGACGCCGGTGACCTCGCTGCTGGTGGCTACGGGCTTCTCCATCTGCGGCGCGTCCGCGATCGGTGCGGTGGCCGCCGTCCGCCGCATCCGGCACGCGGAGACCGTCCTGCCCGTGGCGCTCGTGACCCTTTGCGGAACACTGGCCATCGGTGTCCTCCCCCTGCTGGCGCACCCCCTGGGCCTGAGCGCCGGGGTTTTCGGGGCCTGGACCGGAGCCTCGGTCCACGACGTGGGCCAGGTGGTGGCCACAGCGCAAACCGCCGGAACCGCTGCCCTGGCGATCGCCGTCGTCGTCAAGCTCACCCGCGTGCTGCTGTTGGCACCCGTCGCCGCCGTGGCGGGGGTGCACCACCGCCGGGAGGTCCGGGCCCTTGGGGCCGCGGACGGCACGTCGTCGGCGATGCCGCCGGTGGTGCCGCTGTTCGTCGTCGGGTTCGTGGCCATGGTGGGGTTGCGCTCCACGGGTTGGCTGTCCCCCGGCTGGCTCGACGCCGGCGCCATGGCGCAGGACATCCTCCTGGGCGCCGCCCTGTTCGGACTGGGCTCGGCCGTGCGAATCCGGACGCTGCTCCATACCGGAGGTCAGGCTGTCCTTGCCGCCCTGGCCGCGTGGCTCCTGATAGCCGTGCTGGGCCTCGGGGCCGCCTTCCTGATTGTGCACTGAAGCGATGAAGCAGCGCCGTGATTAGATAGCCGGGTGTCACATGAGAATCTGCAGCGCCGTGAAGCCGCCGAACGTTCAGCCCTGATCAGCACCACCAGCTACGACGTCTCCCTGGATGTGCGCCAGGCCGCCGATCCAGCCGTCCCCGGCTACACGAGCCGCAGCATCATCACCTTCACGGCCGCACCCGGTGCCAGCACCTTCCTGGACTTCATTGCCGGCAGTGTCCACAGCGTGTTCCTCAACGGCAAAAGCCTGCCCGTGGAGGACGTGGTGGACGGTGCACGCATCAGGCTGGACAACCTCCAGGCCGAAAACCAGGTCACCGTGACCGGGACGGCGCTGTACAGCCGGTCGGGCGAGGGCATGCACCGGTTCGTGGATCCCGCGGACGGGCAGTGCTACCTCTACACGCAATACGAACCGGCTGATGCCCGCCGGGTGTTCGCCAACTTTGAACAGCCGGACCTGAAGGCCACCTACACGTTCCATGTCATGGCACCCGCCGGGTGGCAGGTGGCATCCAACGGGGCCGGGGTGGGCCGCACCCTGCTGACCAGCGACCCGGCCACGGCATGCTGGGACTTCGCCACCACATTGCCCATGTCCACCTACATCACCGCCATCCTGGCCGGGCCCTACTTCAAGGCCGAGGACCGCTGGGAGGGCACGCTCGACGACGGCACCCGGCTGGACGTGCCGCTGGCCCTGTACTGCCGGGCATCCATGGCCGAATCCTTCGACACGGAAGAATTGTTCCGCCTCACCAAGCAGGGCCTGGACTTCTTCAACCGCCTCTTCGACTTCCCGTACCCCTGGGGCAAATACGATCAGGCGTTCGTCCCCGAATACAACCTTGGCGCCATGGAGAACCCCGGCCTGGTCACCTTCACGGAAAGCTACGTGTTCACCTCCCGCGCCACGGACGCGCAGTACCAGGCGCGGGCCAACACCTTGATGCACGAGATGGCCCACATGTGGTTCGGCGACCTGGTGACCATGCAGTGGTGGGACGACCTGTGGTTGAAGGAATCGTTTGCCGACTACATGGGAACGCTCGCCGTCGACCGGGCCACGGACTGGGACACGGCATGGGTCAACTTCGCCAACAAGCGCAAGGCGTGGGCCTACGTCCAGGACCAGCTGCCCACCACCCATCCCATCGTCGCGGACATTCCCGATCTGGAAGCGGCGAAACAGAACTTCGACGGCATCACCTACGCCAAGGGCGCATCCGTGCTGAAGCAGCTGGTGGCATACGTGGGCTTTGACGCCTTCATTGCCGGGTCCCGGGAGTACTTCAGGACGCACGCCTACGGGAACACCACGCTCCAGGACCTGCTGGCGGCCCTGGGCACGGCCTCGGGCCGCGACCTGTCCGGCTGGGCCCGGCAGTGGCTGCAGACCTCGGGGATTTCCACGCTGTCCGTGGACATTGCTCCGGAAGCGGGCGACGACGGCATCCTGGGGCAGGTGGCGATCGTCCAGGACGCGGTGGACCCGGTCACGGGACGGGAGGAGCTGCGCCCGCACCGCCTCCGCGTGGGTTCCTACGACTTTGACGCTTCCGGTGCGCTGGTGCGGACCGGAAGCATGGAGGCTGATGTGGTTGGCGGCCGGACCGAACTCCCCCAGCTCGCGGGGCAGCCGCGGCCGCCGCTCCTGCTGGTCAATGACGACGACCTGGCGTACGCCAAGGTCCGGCTGGACCCGGTCTCCGAGGCGACCGTCCGGCGGGCCCTGGACCGGATCTCCGACCCCATGGCGCGCGCCCTGTGCTGGACGGCGCTGTGGAACTCCGCCCGCGACGGCGAAAGCCCTGCCGCGCAGTACGTCGACGCGGTGGCCGCCTTCGCACCGGCGGAGACCGGCATCGGTGTCCTGCTGAACATCCTGGACAACGCCGCCACCGCCATTGAGCGTTACACCCCCGCAGCCGCAAGGAACACCGTGCGGTCAACCTTCATCTCTGCTGCCGCCGCCGAACTGGACCGGGCCGCCCCGGGATCGGACGCGCAGCTTGCCTGGGCCCGCACCCTTGCCGCCTTGGGCAGGCACGACAGCACCGCACTCCCCCGGCTCCGCGGCCTGCTCGACGGCACGGCGCCCGTGGCAGGCCTGGCCGTGGACGCCGACCTGCGCTGGCAGCTGTGGCATGCACTGGCCGCGCACGGGCAGGCCACTGCCGCCGAGCTCGACGCCGAACTGGCGCAGGACACCACCGCGTCGGGCCGGGCCGGTCATGCGACGGCGATGGCCACCCGGCCGGAGGCTGCCGTCAAGGCTGCAGCGTGGAGCGCGGCGGTGCACGGTAATGAGCTGTCCAACCAACTCCTCACAGCCACCATCAGCGGCTTCACCACCGCGCCGCCGGAACTGCTGGCCCCCTATGTAGAGCCATACTTCGAGTGCCTGCAGAGCGTCTGGGATGGGCGCAGCATCGAGATCGCCAGCCGGATTGTCCGCGGCCTCTATCCCGCCGCGCAGGACCTGGCGGACGGCATGCGGCCGGAAGGCCACCCTGTGGTCCGGCGGACGGATACCTGGCTGGCCGCCAACCCGGACGCACCGCACGCACTCCGCCGGATCATCGTGGAGCAGCGCAGCCACCTGCTGCGGGCGCTCACGGCGCAGGCCGCCGTCGTTCCCCACCGGCCCCCTAACCTCGCTGCGCTCGGCCAGGGAACCCTACCGGCGTGGGCCGCCCACCACTCATCGGTTGCTCCGTAACTGTCGTTTTCCCTGCCCAAAACGACAGTTACTCAGCAGTCGATGAGTCCAGGGGACCCGATAACGCATGGTTTACGGGACCCGGTATAGCCATTCGTCGGTGCCGAACTTGGCCGCCACCCGTTCCTCTGCCGCCGCCAGTTCGTGGCCGGCCAGGGTGGACGGCGTGGCGCCGTACCGTTCACTGAAAACGTCCATCATGGCCTCGATGATCGCGGTCCGGGCCAGGCCGGTTTGGCGGCGCAGTGGATCCACCCGCTTCTTGGCGCTTCGGGTGCCCTTGTCGGACAGTTTTTCCTTGCCGATCCGCAGGACCTCCACCATCTTGTCGGCGTCGATGTCATAGCTCATGGTGACATGGTGGAGCATGCCGCCGTTGGCCAGCCGCTTCTGGGCGGCACCGCCGATCTTCCCCTGGTCCGTGGCAATATCGTTCAGCGGGATATAGAAGGCATTGATGCCGAGGCGTTCCAGTGCCGCCATCACCCACGCGTCCAGGAAGGGGTAGGAATCGGCGAAGCTCAGCCCGTCCACCAGGGTCTGCGGCAGGTAAAGCGAGTACGTGATGCAGTTGCCGGCCTCCATGAACATCGCGCCACCGCCGCTGATCCGCCGGACCACGTTGATGCCGTGCCGGGCGACGCCGTGCGGGTCCACCTCGTTCTGCACGGACTGGAAGCTGCCAATGACCACGGACGGTTCCTGCCAGTCCCAGAACCGCAGGGTGGGGGTACGCTCCCCGGCGCCGACGGCCTCGGTCAGCACCTCGTCGAGGGCGACGTTGATCTGGGTGGGCAGCACGGTGGGCGCGATGATGTTCCACTCGTGGTCACCCCAGGACGTTGCCTTGGCCAGCGCGCGGCGGACTGTCACCGCCACGGCGTCGGCGGAGAAGCCGAACAGCACGGCACCGGCGGGCAGGGCGGCGGTGACGGCGGCGGCCAGGTCGGAGGCAGGCGTGGGATCAGGCAGCCCGGTCAGCGCCCGGTTAATGTCCTCCAGGGCCTCGTCCGGTTCAAGGAAAAAGTCGCCGCTGACGGACACGTCCGCCAGGGCCCCGTCCACCACCGAGAGGTCCACCACCACCAGTTTGCCGCCGGGAACCTTGTACTCCCCGTGCAGGCGCTGGCCGGTGGCGTGGTTGGCAGGAAAGGCAGATTCGGTCATACGTCCCATCCTGCCCCAGAAATCCGGGACGCCGTTAACGCGGAAAAGCCCGCACCGGGACCGGTGCGGGCTTTCTGCAACAAGCTTGGGCGAAGGGAATTACTTCTTGCCGCCGAAGCCCTTGAAGCGAGCGTTGAAGCGCTCGACGCGGCCTGCAGAGTCCATGATGCGCTGCTTGCCCGTGTAGAACGGGTGGGACTCGGAAGAGATTTCGACGTCGATGACCGGGTAGGTGTTGCCGTCTTCCCACTCGATGGTCTTGTTGGAAGACACGGTGGAGCGGGTCAGGAACTTGGTGCCGGAGGCCAGGTCGTTGAAGACAACAGCTTCGTACTTCGGGTGGGTATCAGACTTCATAATTGGACCTTTGTTCGCGCAGCTGGATTTTGCCAGTTGCCAGGTATGAATGGGATGGCTGGGTACTGATGCATCAGCCGAAGCTGAAAAAGCAGGACAACCAGCTATCCATCATAGCCGATCCGGAGGGGCCTGACGAACGGCCGCCCGGCTGCGTGCCGCGTCAGTCCCGGGCGCGCAGCTCCCAGAACGCCACCGCCGAGGCTGCCGCCACGTTGAGCGAATCCACGCCGTTGCGCATGGGGATCTTCACGGCGAGGTCGACGGCGGCGAGGGTCTCCGCGCCCATGCCCCGCCTTCGGTGCCAAGCACCAGGGCGAGCCTGTCCAGGTTGCGCGCCGCGACGGCGTCGACATCCTCCGCGTCCGGCGTGAGCTCCAGTCAGCCGAGTAGCGCTACGCCGAACTCGGCGACGACGGCCCGCAATTCCCTGAGGTAGCGCTGCGCCTGGTCGGTAAGCGGAATCGCGGCGTGACCGATCCAGCCGATCTCGATGCGTTCGTCTACATCGAGCGGGATGGCGACGATCTCCGGGTCGAGCTGCCCGCTGATGATACCCGTCGAGATCGTGTAGCCGTGGAGCCCGATCATGAGGTTGAAGATCGTCGCCCGGTCAGAGACCCGGATCTCCTGCTTGCTGGACAAGGTGGAGAGAATCTCCTCGGCGAAGTAAAAAGAGTTGTTCGCACCTTGATCGAAAGTTAGGCGCGGCAAGCCGGCGAGATCGGCGAGAGTCGCACGCTCTTTTGAGGCCAGCGGGTTATTCCGTGCAATGAAAATGTGCGGATCGGCGAGGAAAAGCGGAGTGAACGCGAGCCCGGATTCCCGGAGCAGCTTGTCGATGACCTTCCGGTTGAAATCGTTCCGGTAGAGGATGCCTATCTCGCTGCGGAGCGTCCGGACATCCTCGATGATGTCCCAGGTGCGGGACTCACGGAGCGAGAACTCGTATTCGGCCACCTCAGTGGCCTTGACCATCCGGACGAAGGCGTCCACCGCGAACGAGTAGTGCTGCGTTGACACCCCGAGCAGACGTCGCATCGGTGGCCTGCCGAGGTAGCGCTGCTCGAGGAGAGCGAACTGCTCGACGACCTGCCTCGCATAGCCGAGGAACTCTGCCCCGTCGGCGGTGAGGGTGACCCCGCGGGCGGAGCGAACCAGGAGCGCACGGCCCACCCGGGCCTCAAGGTCCTTCATCGCTGCGGACATCGTTGGCTGCGCTACGTAGAGAAGATCGGCAGCCGCGGAGATCGATCCCTCGGCTGCAACTTCTATGAAGTAGCGGAGCTGCTGCAGCGTCAGTCCGCTCGAAATCTGGGCCATAGGAAAAGTCTATATCAATGCATAGTAGCGCCTAGTTACCCGATACCCGCGGAAAGGTTGCACCATGGACTCAACCCCTTCTGGAAGGCCGTCTCCGGCCCATCGACAACGGATTGGCAACACATGGCAGACGACTTTACGTTCAGTATCACCACCACCCGCTTCGACGAGGACTACTCCCCGTCCGAAGGCTCCCGGATCACGACGAACTTCGCCAACCTGGCACGGGGCGAGCACCGCCAGGAGAACCTCCGCAACGCCTTGACCATGATCCGGCGCCGTTTCAACGATCTAGCAGACTGGGACAACCCGGACCGGGACCGCTACACGCTCGAGCTTAATATCGTCTCCGTACAGATACAGTTCACTGCGGAAGGCACGGATCAGCAGTTCCCCCTGTTCGAGGTCCTCGACATCCAGATCGTCGACCTGCTGAACGGGGTCCGCCACCAAGGAATCGTCGGGAACAACTTCTCCTCCTACGTCCGCGACTTCGACTTCAGCGTCGTACTGCCGGCGGCAGCAGGGGACTCAGGCAAGCCCACCGTCCCCGAGGACTTCGGCGACCTTCACGGCAAGCTGTTCCAGCACTTCCTCGATTCCCCCGAATGCCAGGAACGCTTCCCGCAGCCGCCAGTGGTCTGCATCAGCGTCTCCACGAGCAAAACGTACCGGCGAACCGGGAACCGTCACCCGGTCCTGGGCGTCGAGTACCAGCAGGACGAGTTCTCGCTGACGGACGCTTACTTCGCAAAGATGGGGCTGAAAGTCCGCTACTTCATGCCCCGCGGCAGCGTGGCTCCCCTCGCCTTTTATTTCCGCGGCGACCTGCTCAATGACTACTCCAACCTGCAGCTCATCGGCACGATCAGCACCATGGAGACGTTCCAGAAGATCTACCGCCCGGAGATCTACAACGCGAACTCCGCCGCCGCCGCCGTCTACCAGCCGAGCCTGGGCGAGGAGGATTACTCGCGGACCCAGATCGCTTACGACCGCGTCGAGCGCAGTCAGCTCGCGATCACGCAGGCAAAGTACACGGAGGAGCACTTCATCACGCCCCACAAGGATCTGTTGGACCGGTGGACCGCCAACTACCCCGCTCTCGTCAACTGACCCACGGAGAATCGTCAATCATGAACACACTTTTGCCCACCACCCTTGTCGGAAGCCTGCCGAAACCATCGTGGCTCGCACAGCCGGAGACTCTTTGGTCCCCGTGGAAGCTGGAGGGAGATGCGCTGCTCGAGGGCAAACAGGATGCGCTGCGCATCGCCATCCACGAGCAGAGCCTGCGCGGCATCGACATCGTCAGCGACGGCGAGCAAACCCGCCAGCACTTCGTCACGACCTTCATCGAGAATCTCAGCGGGGTCGACTTTGAACAACGCAAGACCGTGCGCATCCGCAACCGCTACGACGCGAGCGTACCGACCGTCGTCGGACCGGTGCGCCGCGAGCGGCCGGTATTCGTGGAAGACGCGAAGTTCCTCCGCGCAACCACGGACCGGCCGATCAAATGGACTCTTCCCGGTCCAATGACGATGGTGGATACGCTCTACGATGACCACTACAAGAGCCGCGAGAAGCTGGCCTGGGAGTTCGCCACCATCCTGAACCAGGAGGCGAAAGAACTGGAGGCGGCCGGCGTTGACATCATCCAGTTCGACGAGCCCGCGTTCAATGTCTTCCTCGATGAGGTCAAGGATTGGGGAGTGGCTGCGCTTGAGAGAGCGGCAGAAGGACTGCGCGCGGAGACCGCCGTGCATATCTGCTACGGCTACGGGATCAAGGCGAACAATGACTGGAAGGCGACGCTCGGCTCACAGTGGCGGCAGTATGAGGAAACGTTCCCGCTGCTGCAAAGCTCCAGCATCGACATCATCTCGCTGGAATCCCAGAACTCCCACGTGCCCATGGACCTCATCGAGCTCCTCCGCGGCAAGAAAGTCATGCTCGGGGCAATCGACGTCGCAAGCGAGACCGTCGAGACCCCGGAGGAGGTCGCCGACACCCTCCGCATGGCCCTGCAGTTCGTCGATGCGGACAAGCTCATCCCCAGCTCCAACTGCGGCATGGCACCGTTCCCCCGGGACGTCGCACTGGCCAAGCTGAGTGCTCTCAGTGCAGGGACGACCATCGTCCGCGAGGAACTCGCCCGCTCCGCCCCCAGGGTGTCATAACGGTGTTTCACGCCTACCCCACAGACACCTGGCTCGAGGCTCCGCGGCAAAGCTTCCCGTCCTCCCTCTCGGCCGATGAATTCAAAGCACTGTTCCGTGGGCACCCGGGAGGTGTCGCCGTCATCACGGCCGATGCCGGCGAAGGGCCTGTGGCGCTGACGGTATCTTCGGTCGTGTCGGTGAGTGCGGACCCTCCGTTGCTGATCTTCTCGGTCTCGGCACTGTCTTCTGCGTCCGAGGTGCTGTCGCGCGCCGAAACCGTCGTCGTGCACCTGCTGGACGCGCACGACGTCGACTTGGCCAAGTTTGGAGCGACCCCCGGCGCCGACCGCTTTGACCAGACGCACCGCTGGTCGGCCCTTGCAACCGGCGAGGCGGTGTATGACGATGTCCGCGCCTGGGTGCGCTGCGCCGTCATCAATCGCATGGAGGTGGGGACCTCCACCATCATCGCCGTTCACGCCCTGGAGTCCCGCGTGATGCGTGACGTCCAATCGGGCGAACCCGGCGACGCTCTGGTCTACCACAACCGTTCATGGCACCGTCTGGGCCAGCATTCCAAGCTTGAAGCCTGAGCGCCGCGCCAACAATGACTGCGCGTCGCCGCTACGATGGCGCCCTAGTCGCCGGCGCAGATCCCCGGAGGACTGGCAGCGCCTTAGTTGCCTGCCAGTCCATCTAAAACCACCAACAAGCATGTCCGAGGGGTGGTCATAGAGACCACCCCTCATGATGAAGGATCCCTTAAACCATGACATCAGCTGTAGCCGGCTCAGGTATCAAAACCGCCTCTACCCCACAAGAAAATGTGTCGTCTCCGGAAAAGTTCCGACTGATGCTCATGATGGCCCTCACGCTCGTTACAGGTGTGGTTGACGCGGTCGGCTACCTTGGACTCGATCACGTCTTCACCGGAAACATGACCGGCAACGTGGTGATTCTTGCGATGGCGCTGGCCGGGGCGGCGAACCTGCCAACTTTGGGCCCACTGGTAGCACTTGGCGCCTTTCTCCTCGGCGCGGCGGTTGCCGGATTTACGCTCCAGTCAAGCCCGAAAGGCTGGAACCGCAGGGTCACGCTGCTTCTCACAGCGGGTTGTATCGCGTTGACGGGAACCGCCGCCATCTCGCTCATCGTGGAAGACGTCGGCCGGCAGTCCACCGGTGTCATTGTTGCCGCCGTTATCGCCATGCACATGGGTTCCCAGGCCCTGATTGCGCGGCATTTGGGCGTACGGGACATGACCACAGTGGTCATTACTTCCACCATGACTTCCCTCGCCGGAGAGTCACTTGTGGGCAGGCAACGGCCCCGGTTACTCAACCGACGGCTGGGCGCTGTCCTCGCTATGTTCGCCGGGGCCGCTACCGGAGTACTCCTGCTCCAGATCCATTTCAGCGTCCCGATCGCCCTCGGCATCGCCATCACCGCCGCTGTGACGTTCCTGGGGAGTCGCCGCTGGCATTGATGCGCTAATCCAGCTCTTCAATTGCTCCTGCCACCGCCGGTCGGGCGGGTACGTCACGCTCAGCCGCTACCTCGTCGCATAAAACGCAACAGCCGACGAGGCAGCCACATTGAGGGAGTCGACGCCGTTCATCATCGGAATCGTCACGCGCGCGTCGAGCACCTGATCGGTCTCAGGCCTCAGCCCCTCTCCCTCCGTGCCGAAGACCAGCGCCAGGTTCGGGTGGTCCTGGGCGACCAGCTCATCGAGTGTGATGGCACCTTCGCCGAGCGACATGCCGGCCACGAAGTAGCCTGCGTCCTTGAGTACCTCAAGGTCCCCAGGCCACGACTCGATTCTGGTCCATGGCACTTGGAACACAGTCCCCATCGACACCCGGATGGAGCGCCGGTAGAGCGGGTCGGCGCACTGTGGAGAGACCAGGACAGCGTCAACGCCAATGGCTGCGGCGCTGCGGAAAATCGCCCCAACGTTTGTATGGTCGGTAAGGTTCTCCAGGACCGCGATCCTTGATCGTCCCGGCATACGGTCTCGATCAGACTCTTGTATTTTGCGACCACTGACATTGGTGTGGTCCACGATGTCCTCCAGCACGGCCACGCGGCGCGCCCCCGCGAGCAGGTCCGGCAGCGGCACCGGGGCGGGACGCTGCATCGCCGCCATGGCTCCGCGGTGCAGGTGGAACCCGCTGATTTCCTCCAGCAGTGCCGCGGAACCAATGAAGGCAGGCACATCCGGATACTCCTGGAAGACATCCTCAAGGTCCGCCACCCATTTCTCGGCGAGGAAGAAGGAACGCGGCCGGTGCCCCGCCGCCAGGGCACGGCGCAGGACCCGCGAGGACTCGGCGATGTACATGCCCTCGGCCGGTTCCCGCAGCTTGCGCAGGTGCACATCGGTAAGGGTGGTGTAGTCGCTGACGCGCGGGTCATCCGCGGATTCGAGGTAGTGGAAGGTCACCGGGTGATTATTTCAGCAGGTTGGCGATCATGACACCGAGGGCCACGATGCCCAGGCTGAAGATCACCGCGCGGAGGACGCGGGGCGAGAGCTTCCGGCCCACCTTGGAGCCCAGGATGCCGCCGATAGTGGAACTGACGGCGATCAGCAGCACCACCAGCCAGTTGATCCGGTCGAAGGCGAACAGGAGGTAGGAGATGGCCGCCACCATGTTCACGCCGAGGACCAGGATGTTCTTCATGGCATTGGCGTTCTGGATGGTGCCGGTAAGGAACACGCCCAGGATGCCGACCAGCAGAATCCCCTGCGCGGCCACGAAGTAGCCGCCGTAGACGCCGGCCAGGTAGACCAGGACCACCAGGAGGACGCCATGGCGCTTGTCCCGGACGGCGTGTTCGGGGTTGGCCTCGCGGTTGCGCACCCAGTCCTGCAGGCGCGGCTGGAACACCACCATCAGCAGGGCAAGGACGAGCAGGACCGGGGCGACATAGTGGAAGACCTTCTCCGGCAGGTGAAGCAGGAGCCAGGCCCCGGAGACGCCGCCAAGAACAGACGCCGGCAGCAGCCGCAGCACCTGCCGGCCCCGGCCGGCTAGTTCCCGGCGGTAGCCGAAGGCCCCGGCGGCGGTACCGGCCACGAGGCCCATGGCATTGCTCATGGAGGCAACCACCGGGGCCACGCCCAGCGCGATGAGCACCGGGAAGGTCACCAGGGTGCCCGAGCCGACTACCGCGTTGATGGTGCCGGCCCACAGGCCGGCGATGAACACAATGATGCTGCTGAAGAGTTCCAAGGCAGTAGCGCAGGCCTGTTCTAGCGGCGTGCGGTGGCGGTGTAGCGTCCCGCGTTTTCGGTGACCGCAAGCGGCATCCCGAAGGTGGTGCTCAGGTGCTCTTCGGTCAGCACCTCGGTAATGGGTCCAGCAGCCACCACGCCGCCGTCGCGCAGGAGCATGGCATGCGTGAAGCCCGGCGGGACTTCTTCCAGGTGGTGCGTGACCAGCACCATGGCCGGGGCTGCCTCGTCACGCGCCAGCTCGCCCAGCTTGTGGACGAGTTCCTCGCGGCCGCCCAGATCCAGCCCGGCGCCCGGTTCGTCCAGGAGCAGCAGTTCGGGGTCGGTCATCAGGGCCCGGGCGATCTGGACGCGCTTGCGCTCACCTTCGGACAGGGTTGCGAACGTCCGGTTCAGCAGCGGCCCCATGCCCCAGTCGTTCAGGAGCCGGAAGGCGCGCCGTTCGTCGTCGCGCTCGTAGCCTTCCCGCCAGCGGCCGGTGACGCCGTAGGCGGCGGTGACCACCACGTTGAGGACGTTCTCGTGCTCGGGAATCTGGGTGGCAAGGGCGGCCGAGGACAGGCCGATGCGCGGCCGGAGCTCAAAGACGTCAACACGGCCAAGGACTTCATCGAGGATGCCGGCGGTGCCGCTGCTCGGGTGGAGGCGGGCTGCCGCGATCTGGAGGAGGGTGGTTTTGCCGGCGCCGTTGGGGCCCAGGATGACCCACCGTTCGCCTTCGTTGACCTGCCAGTCAACCTTGTCCAGCAGGGTCTTCTTACCTCGGACAACGCTGACGGAGTCCAGTTCCAGAACATCACTCATAGGAGTAGACACTAGGACAAAACGGAAGATGACTGATAACCGGCGGGAAGGCGGCCAGACTGCCCCATGGCGGCGGCCGCGCAATGAATTCAGGCGGGCCCGCCACCGCTGACTAAGATTGCTGGCATGACTTCGAACGTGACTGCGGTCAGCTATGGCCTGAATGTGACCCCGACCGGGCTGGAGCAGCTGCGTTCCACCCTTGCAGCCCATGGCGCGCAGGTGCTGTCCGAGTCCGCCTCCGGCGACGACCGGTACCAGGTCCGCGTCCTTGACCTTGCCCTTCAGGACGCCACCGCGGCCGGCCTGGCCGCGCTCCGCCACGCCGTCGCGGAAGCGGCCGATCCCGGCTTTGATACCGCCCTAGTTCCGGCCGCGCTTCGGGCGGCGTCCCGGAAGCTGCTGATCATGGACGTGGACTCCACCCTGATCCAGCAGGAGGTCATCGAACTTTTGGCCGCCTATGCCGGGAAGCGCGAGGAAGTGGCCGCGGTTACTGAAGCGGCCATGCGGGGGGAACTGGATTTCGCGCAGAGCCTGCACGCCCGGGTGGCGGTGCTGGCGGGGCTGCCGGCCGACGTCGTCCACTCCGTGCGCCAGGAAGTGAAGCTCAGCGAAGGGGCCGATGAGCTGGTAGCCGCCTTCAAGGCCGCAGGGCACGCCGTGGCGGTGGTCTCCGGCGGCTTCAACCAGATCCTTGAACCGATCGCCGCGGACCTGGCCCTGGACTACTGGCAGGCCAATGAACTGGAAATCGTCGACGGCGCGCTGACGGGAAAGGTGCTGGGCGCCGTCGTGGACAGGGCTGCCAAGGAAAAGTACCTGCGGGAGTGGTCTGCCGCCGAGGGCATTGCGCTTGAGCACACCATTGCCGTGGGCGACGGCGCCAACGACCTGGACATGCTGGGCGCCGCGGGCATCGGGGTGGCGTTCAATGCCAAGCCTGCCGTCCGCGCCGTGGCCGACGCCGCGCTGAACATGCCGTACCTGGACGCGGTCCGCCACGTCGCCGGGGTCTGAGCCCGCACCGCCCCTTAACCGCGAATTGGCAGTTCGCGGCAA
>NZ_JWTB01000042.1 GCF_000813845.1 Pseudarthrobacter phenanthrenivorans | reverse complement strand
CCACCATGGACGCGTCCCCGATCGTGGGCCTGACACCGGTGGAGAACATGTTCGTGAACTGCGGCTGGGGGACCGGCGGGTTCAAGGGAACCCCCGCCGCAGGCATGACCTTCGCGCACACCATCGCCACCGGCGCCCCGCACAAGCTCAACGAGCCGTTCTCGCTGGAACGCTTCGAAACCGGCGCCCTCATCGACGAACACGGCGCCGCCGCCGTGGCCCACTAGCCGCCGCCACCAGAAAAGGACTAACGCACATGCTGCTGATCCCATGCCCCAACTGCGGCCCGCGGGACGAAACCGAATTCCACTACGGGGGACAGGCCCACGTGCCGTACCCTGAGAACCCCAGCGAGCTGAACGACCACGAGTGGTCCCGCTACCTCTTCTACCGCGAGAACCCCAAGGGCATCTTCGCCGAACGCTGGGTCCACAGCACCGGCTGCCGCCAGTGGTTCAACATGCTCCGCGACACCGTCAGCTACGACATCAAGGCCATCTACCCCATGGGTGCCCGGCGGCCCGACCTGGCCGCCGCCCCGGCCGGCGAATCCGGCACGGCCAGCCTCGCCGCTGACAGCACCACCACCGGTACCGCCGCCCCCAGCCTCGCTGCAACCAGCCTTGCCGCCACCACCACCGCCCCGGAAGGAGCAACCAAGTGACTTCCCAGAACGCCCGGCTCAGCACCGGCGGCCAGATCGACCGCACCATCTCCTGGCGCTTCACGGTGGACGGTGAAGAGTTCACCGGCCACCCGGGGGACACCCTGGCCTCGGCCCTGCTGGCCAACGGCCGCGTGGCCGTGGGCAACTCGCTCTACGAGGACCGCCCCCGCGGCATCATGTCCGCCGGCGTCGAAGAGGCCAACGCCCTGGTCCGCATCGAAGCCCGCTTCCCCGGCCACGTCGCCGAGTCCATGCTCCCCGCCACCACCGTTTCCCTGGTGGACGGGCTCAAGGCCACCCTGCTCAACGGCCTGGGCAAGCTGGACCCGGAGGACGACCGCGCCGAATACGACAAGAAGTATGTCCACACCGACGTCCTGGTGGTGGGCGGCGGTCCCGCGGGCCTCGCCGCGGCCCGCGAAGCCGTCCGCACCGGCGCCCGCGTCATGCTGCTGGACGACCAGCCCGAACTCGGCGGCTCCCTCCTCTCCGGCTCCACCGCCGCCGGCCTGGCGGAGACCATCGAAGGCAAGCCGGCCTTTGAATGGGTGGCGGACGTCGAGGCCGAACTGGTATCCGGCGCGGAATCCACCGTGCTGAACCGCACCACCGCATTCGGCGCCTACGACGCCAACTACGTCATCGCAGTCCAGAACCGCACCGACCACCTCTCCAGCCCCGCGGCACCCGGCGTCTCCCGCCAGCGGATTTGGCACATCCGTGCCAACCAGGTGGTCCTGGCCCCCGGCGCCCACGAGCGCCCCCTGGTGTTCGAGAACAACGACCGCCCCGGCATCATGCTGGCCTCGGCAGTACGCAGCTACCTCAACCGGTACGGCGTGGCCGCCGGCAAGCGCGTGGTCATCAGCACCACCAATGACAGCGCCTACGCCGTCGCCGCCGACCTCGCCGCCGCCGGCGTCAAGGTGGCCGCTGTCGTGGACGCCCGTCCGTCCCTGACCCCGGTGGCAGCTGCCGCCGTCGAATCCGGTATCCGGGTGCTCATCGGCAGCGCCGTCGCCAACACGTCGGCAGACGCGGCGGGCCGGCTGGACGGCGTCACCGTCCGCAGCATCAACGACGACGGCGAGCTCACCTCCGGCGTCGAGCAGATCGCCTGCGACCTGCTGGCAGTGTCCGGCGGCTGGAGCCCGCTGGTCCACCTGCACTCCCAGCGGCAGGGCAAGCTGCGCTGGGACGACGACCTGGCAGCCTTCGTGCCCAGCACCGAAGTGCCCAACCAGCAGACCATCGGCTCCGGCCGCGGCTCCTTCGATACCGCTGACTGCCTCGCCGAGGGCATCTCCGCCGGCGCCAGGACGGCCATCGCAGCGGGCTTCAGCTCCGCCGTCGAGCCCTCCCCGCTGGCCGCGCCGAAGGCCTCCGCACCCACCCGCCAGCTCTGGCTGGTGCCGGGTGAGAGCGGCACCCCGGACGACTGGCACCACCACTTCGTGGACTTCCAGCGCGACCAGTCCGTGGCGGATGTCCTGCGTTCCACCGGGGCCGGCATGCGCTCCGTGGAACACATCAAGCGGTACACCTCGATCAGCACCGCCAACGACCAGGGCAAGACCTCCGGCGTCAATGCGATCGGCGTCATCGCGGCCGCCCTGCGGACCGCCGGCGAAGCCTCGCGCGGCATCGGCGACATCGGCACCACCACCTACCGCGCACCGTTCACGCCGGTGGCGTTCGCGGCCCTGGCCGGCCGGCAGCGCGGCGAACTGTTCGACCCCGCCCGCATCACCTCCATCCACCCCTGGCACGTGGCCAAGGGAGCACTCTTCGAGGACGTCGGACAGTGGAAGCGGCCCTGGTACTACCCGCAGGACGGGGAGGACATGGACGCCGCCGTGCTGCGCGAATGCGCCGCCGTCCGCGACTCCGTGGGCTTCATGGACGCCACCACCCTGGGCAAGATCGAGATCCGCGGCAAGGACGCGGGGGAGTTCCTGAACCGGGTCTACACGAACGCGTTCAAGAAGCTCGCCCCGGGCTCGGCACGCTACGGCGTCATGTGCACGCCGGACGGGATGATTTTCGACGACGGCGTGACCCTGCGCCTCGACGAGGAAACCTACTTCATGACCACCACCACCGGCGGCGCCGCCAAGGTGCTCGACTGGCTGGAGGAGTGGCTGCAGACCGAGTGGCCGGAGCTGGACGTCAAGTGCACCTCGGTGACGGAGCAGTGGAGCACCATCGCCGTCGTCGGACCGAAATCCCGTGAGGTCATCGCCAAGGTGGCGCCCGGGCTGGCAGCCAACGGCGGCCTGGACGCCGAGGCCTTCCCGTTCATGACCTTCCGCGAAACCACCCTCGCCTCCGGCGTCCGTGCCCGGGTCTGCCGGATCTCCTTCTCCGGCGAACTTGCCTACGAGATCAACATCCCGGCCTGGTACGGGCTCAACACCTGGGAAGCCGTCGCGGCTGCCGGGGCCGAATTCAACATCACCCCCTACGGCACCGAAACCATGCACGTGCTGCGCGCCGAAAAGGGCTACCCGATCGTCGGGCAGGACACGGACGGCACCGTCACCCCGCAGGACGCAGGCATGGAGTGGATCGTTTCCAAGGCCAAGGACTTCATCGGCAAGCGCTCCTACGCCCGTGCCGACGCCCAGCGCGAGGACCGCAAGCACCTGGTCAGCGTCCTTCCCGTGGACGGCACGCTCCGGCTGCCGGAAGGCACCCAGCTTGTGGAAAAGGGCCGCTCCACCAACCCGGCGTATGGTCCGGTGCCGATGGAAGGCTTCGTCACGTCCAGCTACCACAGCGCAGCGCTGGGCCGGTCCTTTGGCCTGGCCCTGATCAAGAACGGCCGCAACCGCATCGGTGAGACCCTGGTGGCCGCCGCCGGCGACCAGCTGGTGGACGTGGTTGTTGCAGAAACCGTGCTTTTTGACCCAGAAGGGACCCGTAAAGATGGCTGAAACAGCAGCATTCCCCACCCAGAGCGCCGCGGAACAGAACCGAGCCGCCCGTGTCAGCCCGGCCCGCCAGCTGGCGGAAGACTTCACCGCAGGTTCCCTGGCCGGCACCGTGGAGGTCGCCGAAGTACCGTTCCTGACCATGGTGGGTCTCCGGGCTGACGCAGGCTCGGAGGAGGCAACCCGGCTGGCCACCATCACCGGCGGCCTGCCGGCCGGTTCCGGCGATGTGGCCGCCTCCGGCGACACCTCGGTCCTGTGGCTGGGGCCGTCCGAGTTCCTGGTCGTGGCACCCACCGAGGCCCATGAGTCCCTGGGCGGCAGCCTGATCCCGGCCCTCCGGGAAGCACTGGGCACCGGTGCAGGCCAGGTGGTGGATCTTTCCGCCAACCGAACCACGTTCGAGCTGGTTGGCCCCCGGGCCCGCGCCGTCCTGGAAAAGGGCTGCTCGCTGGACCTGCACCCCCGGGTGTTCAAGGCGGGCACGGCCTTCTCCACCGAGATCGCCAACATCCCGGCCATCCTCTGGAAGACCGGCGAGGAGTCCTTCCGGATCTTCCCCCGGGCGTCCTTCGCCGAGTTCCTGGGCCGCTGGCTGCTGGACGCCATGCGGGAGTACGCCTCGCCAGAGGTCCCCTGATGGCGCTCAGCGTCCTTGACCTCTTCTCTGTTGGCATCGGGCCCTCGTCGTCACACACGGTGGGCCCGATGCGGGCGGCCAAGCTCTTCGCCGACGGGCTGAAGGGTGACGGTCAGCTGGCTTCCACGGTGCGCGTCCAGTCGGAACTGTTCGGTTCCCTGGGCGCCACCGGGCGCGGCCACGGCTCGGACAAGGCGGTGGTCCTGGGACTGCAGGGCCTCGAACCCGAAACGGTTAACACCTTCACGGCCGATGACCAGGTGGCGGCTGCCGCGCTGAACGCCGAGCTGCATGTCGCCGGCAGCCACCGCGTGGACTTCAACTGGGAAGAGGATGTGGTGCTCCACCGGCGCAAATCCCTTCCCGCCCACCCCAACGGCATGACCTTCCGCGCCCTGGACCACACCGGAGCCGTATTGAGCGAGCGGAGTTTCTACTCCATTGGGGGCGGCTTCGTGGTGGACGGCGACGCCGCGGGGGCGGACAAGGTAGTGGCCGACGACACCGTCCTGCCGTACCCCTTCTCCACCGCGGACGAGCTGCTGCAGATCTGCAGCCGCGAAGGCATGTCCATTTCCGACGTCATGCTGGCCAACGAACTCACCTGGCACACCGAAGCCGAACTCCGGGAGAAGCTGCTGGGGCTCTGGGCCGTGATGCGTGAGTGCGTGGAGAACGGCTGCAACGCCGAGGGTATCCTGCCCGGCGGACTCAAGGTCCCCCGGCGGGCACCCGCCCTGTTCCGCACCCTCACCGCCTCCGCCGCGGCATCTGCGGCCAGCGCAGAAGCGGCGGCAGCGACGGCGTCGCCCGTCCAGGCCCCGGCGGACCCGCTGCTGGCCATGGAATGGGTCAACCTGTTCGCACTCGCCGTGAACGAGGAGAACGCCGCCGGCGGGCGGATCGTCACCGCGCCCACCAACGGCGCGGCCGGGATCGTGCCTGCCGTGCTGCACTACTACGTCAAATTTGTGCCGGGAGCCGACGACGACGGCGTGGTCCGCTTCCTGCTGGCGGCGGCCGCCGTCGGAATCCTGTTCAAAACGAATGCCTCCATCTCCGGCGCCGAAGTGGGTTGCCAGGGCGAGGTGGGCTCCGCCTGTTCGATGGCCGCGGCCGGGCTCTGCGAAGTGCTCGGCGGGACTCCGGCGCAGGTGGAAAACGCCGCCGAAGTGGGGATTGAGCACAACCTCGGCCTGACCTGCGATCCCGTGGGCGGGCTGGTGCAGATCCCGTGCATCGAGCGGAACGCGATCGCCAGCGTGAAGGCGATCAACGCGGCCCGGCTGGCCCTGCATGGGGACGGCAGCCACAAGGTCTCGCTGGACAAGGCCATCAAGACCATGCGTGACACCGGAGCCGACATGAAAACCAAGTACAAGGAAACCTCCCGAGGAGGCCTCGCCGTGAATGTGATCGAGTGCTGAGCCATGACAGCCACTGAAACCCATATCCCCAGCCCCAAAGTGCCCACCACCGTGGAACACGTCCTCACGCTGGACTGCCCCGAAGGGCCGGGCATCGTGCACGCGGTCTCCGGCTTCCTGCTGGAACATGGCTGCGACATCATCGACAACAAGCAGTTCGGTGAGCGTACCGAAGGCCACTTCTTCATGCGCGTCCACTTCGTCTCCGAAGGCGACGACTCCACGCTGCAGGTCCTGCGCGACTCGTTTGCCCCCGTGGCCGAAAAGTTCGGCATGCGGTGGCAGCTGGAACGGCAGGGCTCCAAGCGCAGGGTACTGATCATGGTGTCCAAGTTCGGGCACTGCCTCAACGACCTCCTGTTCCGCGCCCGGATCGGTGAACTGCCGGTGGACGTGGTGGCCGTGGTATCCAACCACCGCGACCACCAGGCGCTCGTGGAGTGGCACGGCATCCCGTTCCACCACATTCCCGTCACGGCTGACACCAAACCCGAGGCGGAGGCCCGGCTGATGGAACTGGTGGACGGGCTCGATGTGGAACTGGTGGTGCTGGCCCGCTACATGCAGGTGCTCAGCGACGACCTGACCCGGAAGCTGGACGGCCGCGCCATCAACATCCACCACTCGTTCCTGCCCAGCTTCAAGGGTGCCAAGCCGTACCACCAGGCGTACGCCCGGGGCGTCAAAACCGTCGGCGCCACGGCACACTACGTCAACGCGGAGCTGGACGAGGGCCCGATCATCTCCCAGCAGGTGGTGGACGTTGACCACACGTACGGTCCCGAGGACCTGGTGGCCGCCGGCCGCGACACCGAATGCAAGGCCCTCTCCAACGCTGTGAAATGGCACTGCGAAGGACGGGTCATCCTGCAGGGCAACCGCACCGTGGTGCTCCGGTAACCCAACCCAACTGAATACTGCCGGCGCGGCCGGCCTCCCCTTCCCGGGGAGGCCGGCCGCGCTTTTGTCACGGCTGCCGCTGAGAGGGCGCTAAGCCCCGCGCCGCAAAAGCACCACCTGGTGCACTTCCTCAAGGGCGGCGGCAATCTGGTCCCGTCCCACCCCCGCAAGATACTGCAGCACCAGTCCGTCCAGGGCCGCGAAGAGCGAGCGGGCCACCACCCGGACGTCGCCCTGGAGGCCGAATGCCTCCAGCCCCTCGGCCAGGGCGCTGACATAGCTCTCGTACAGCTGCGCCACGGGGCCAGCCAGTTCCGGCCGCCGCCGTGCTTCCAGGATCATCTCGTACTGGAACGCCTGCAGGCCCGGGTCCTCAAGGAGCAGGCCCAGCAGCGCCTCGGTGAAGGAGCCCTGCTGCCCGGCCGCCTCGCGCAGCCGGGACGCGGCGATGGACTGCTCGGACGCCCACTGCAGTGCCGCGGCAATCAGCGCATCCCTGGACCCGAAATGGTGTGCCACCAGGCTGTTGTTGACGCCGGCGGCCTCGGCGACGGCCCGGTATGTCATCCCGCGCAGGCCCTTCTGCGCCACCACGTCCACCACGGCCCGCAGCAGCGCTTCGCGGCCGGTGCCGTACTTGGAAGGGGAAGCGCTGCGGGCGTCGGAAGGCGTCATGCCGACGATTCTAGCCAGCCGCAGGAGGTCCATCGCTGCCTCTTGACTTAAAACTAAGCAATTGCTTAGATTGCTTCCACGCCGTGATGCCAGTCACAGCACCGGCGCAAACATCATTGAATTCCGGCAACTGCCGGGCCCTTCCCACCTGGAGCAAACCATGGCAACAACTCCTGCCTTCACTACCTCGTCATCCCTCGATCCCGCCAAGAACGAGCCCTTCGAACTGGGCCGGGTCCAATGGGTCCGCCGCTTCGGTGAGGGCGGCCGGCCGGCCCTCGCCTGCGGTTACTGGCACGTCGACCCAAGGGAGGCGCCCGAACCTTTCGACCTCGTTATGGACGCTGACGAAACCATCCACATCATCGAGGGCCACCTCCGGATCGAGGTGGAGGGCGGCGAGGTGTATGAGCTCACGGCCGGGGCTGCGGCGTCCTTCAACAAAGGGGCCCGCACGCGCTGGGCCGTGCTGGCACCCACCGTCGAATTCTTCGTCTACTCCTAGGCGCGTCCCGTGGATCAGGAACACAACATGCAGCAGAAGTGCAGGGAGGAAGGAATCGGCGCCCTGGACGTCGTCGTCATAGGTGCCGGATTCGCCGGCCTCACCGCCGCGCGGGAGCTTACCCGGCAGGGATTGAACGTGCGCATCGTGGAAGCCCGGGACCGGATCGGCGGCAGGACCTGGCTGGACCACCGGCTGGGCCGCGACCTGGAGATCGGCGGCACCTGGGTGCATTGGACCCAGCCGTACGTCTGGGCCGAGCTGAAAAGGTACGGCATCGGAACCGTGGCAAGCCCAGAGCCGCAGCGTGCCTTCTGGTGGGCCGGGGGTGCCCGCCGGGAAGGTGACCCGGCCCGGCTCCTGGAGCTGATCGGCACGTACAACGCCGCGTTCGTGCAGGAGTCCCGCCGCTATTTCCCCGAACCCTTCCGTCCGTTGGCCACCGGGGATTTCAAGGCAATCGACCACATCTCCGTCCGGGACCGGATCCGGGAGCAGTTCCCGGCAGGCCCGGAGCGGGACATCCTGGAGTCCTTCTGGGCGTTGAATTTCAACGGGCCGCTGGATGACGCCGCGCTCACCCAGGCCCTGCGCTGGGTGGCCCTGACCAATGGTGACTGGGCCGTCAACTTCGAAGCCTGTGCCACCTATAAAATCCAGGGCGGCACCGCGGCACTTGCCGCGGCCATCCTCCGGGACGCCCGGACCGCCGTCGACTTCGGTTTCGTTGTTTCACGGATCAGCGACGACGGCGGCATGGTCACCGTCCGCAGCACGGACGGGCGTACCGTCACCGCCAGGACCGCAATCGCCACCGTTCCGCTGCACGCCCTGGGCGCCATCAATTTCGAGCCGCCGCTGCCGCCCGCCCAGGCCGACGCCGCCCGGGGCGGACAAGTGTCCAGGGGCGTCAAGGTATGGATCCGGCTGCGGGGTGAACTCCCACCCTTCGTCGCCCTGGGCAACGCGGACTGGCCGCTGAACTTCTTCCAGGCGGAATACACGCTCGACGGCGACACAATCGCCGTCGGCTTCGGCCCGGACGCGTCGAAGATCGACGCCGGAGACGCCGCGGCAGTGCAGGCGCAGTTGGCCCGGCTGGTGCCCGACGCCGACGTACGGGACGTCGCCACGCATGACTGGGTGGCGGATCCGCTGGCGGGGGAGACCTGGCCGATGCACCGGACCGGATTCCTGGCCAACCACCTCGCTGCCCTGCAGGCAGGGCACGGAAACGTGTTCTTCGCCGGCTCGGACATCGCCAACGGCTGGGGCGGCTTCATTGACGGTGCCATCGAGAGCGGCATGGAAGCCGCACTGGCGGCGGCTTCGAATATCGCAGGCCGCACCGGCACTGCGCTGACCGACAACAACTGATCGCTGGCGGACAAAGCCGCGGTGCGGGCCGCTGCCAAGCTGGATCCCACAGCAATTTTCCCGAGCTCATGACCGTTAAGAAGGATCCAATGAGTATTTCGAATTCCGAGACCCGGACCACTGACGCTCCGGCCAAGGAGCATTCCACGGCACTGCGCGCCGGCAGCATCGGCGTGCTGGGCATCCTGTTCTTCGTCCTCTCCGCCCAGGCGCCCCTGACGGGGATCGTGGGCGCAGCGCCGCTCGCCGCGGCGCTGGGCAACGGTGCCGGCGCGCCGGGCGCCTACCTGATCGTGGGCATCGTCATCGTGATCTTCGCCGTCGGCTTCGTGGCCATGAGCCGGAAGATCCAGGCCAACGGCGCGTTCTACGCCTACGTCACGGCAGCATTCGGCAGGCGGACCGGAGCCGGCGCCGCCTGGCTGGCCCTGCTGGCCTACAGCACCGTCCAGGCTGCCATGTACGGACTCTACGGCGCCGCCTTCTCCGGGCTCCTGGCCTCCGCCGGACTGGACGTTCCCTGGTGGCTGCTGGCCCTGGCGACCATGGCGGGGGTCCAGGTACTGGGTTCCCTCAACATCGAACTCGGTGCCCGCGTGCTGGCCGTGCTGGTGGGACTCGAGGTGGCCATCCTCCTGATGTTCGGCTTCACCGTACTGTTCCACGGCGGCGGCCCGGAAGGCATCAACGTTGCCGCATCCTTCTCGCCGGAAGCCATCGGCGCAGGTGCTCCAGGCGTTGCCATCATGTTCGCCGTGGCTTCCATGTTCGGTTTCGAATCGACGGCCATCTACTCCGCCGAGGCCAAGGACCCGCACCGCACCGTGGCCCGTGCAACCTACCTGTCAGTCGGGGTCATCTCGGTGTTCTTCGCCTTCATCTCCTGGATGCTGGTCAGCTACTACGGGCCCTCCCAGGTAATGGACGCCGCCGGCGCCGCCCTCGAATCCGGGGACGCCACCTCCTTCGTCATGGGCCCGCTCGTGGACCTGTTCGGCCCCTGGGCGGGCGTTGTGGCCGGCATCCTCCTGGTCACCTCGCTGCTGGCCGGCATCATCGCCTTCCACAACGGCATCAACCGCTACCTCCACTCCCTGGCCCTGCGCGGTTCCATGCCTGCGGTCCTCGCCCGGACCAACCGGCACCGCGCACCGGCGGTGGCCGCATGGGTCCAGTCCGCCACCGCCGTCGTGCTGGTGGTGCCGTTCGCCATCCTGGCGCTGGACCCGGTGCTGACCCTGTTCTCCTGGTTCAGCGGCCTGGCCGTGGCGGCACTGCTGGTGCTGTACATGCTGTGCTCCGCCGCCGTCGTCGCATTCTTCCGCCGGGAACGCGCCGGAGCCCAGCTGTGGCAGACCCGCATCGCCCCCGTCCTGGCGGCGGTCTTGCTGGCCTGGGTCCTCAGCCTGGTGGTCAGCAACTTCACGGCCCTCATTGGCGGCAGTGCCGAGACGGCCACGGCCCTGCTGGTGGCGGTCCCCGTGGTCTTCCTGGCCGGCGTTCTGGTGGAGTGGGCCATCCAGCGCCGCCACCACGTCGCCGCCTTGGGCCACGCGCTCACGTAGGCACCGGATTACCTGGCGGGCAGCGGCTTTCCGGCACTGGCCCGGCGCGGAACTTTTGGTCCGCGCCGGGCCAGCACGCGTGCCGTCCCGAACAGGCTGCCCAGCAGCAGCGCCGCAAGCCATGCAACGAAGCCGCCAGCCGGCCACCATCCCGCCAGGCCAAGAAGGGCGGGAACGGTGGCGGACACCTGGCTGGTCAGCACCAGCGACCAGCCAGCGAACGGCTCCAGGCGTCCTGCGCCGAGGGCCAGGCACGCGAACAACAGCCCCCAGAGCGCGCTCCAGCACAGCCAGAGCACCGCCAGGAGTGGATCGCTGCCCAGCCAGGCGGCCGCCAGCTGCATCCCGCAGAATGCCACCATTCCGCAGAACCAGCCGAGCCCGCGGGACCCGAGGGACAGCAGCGCATCCAGCCCCGAATACACGTAAGTAATTCCAAACAGGAACATGCCAGCCGCCGTCAACAGGTCAGCAGGAGCGTGCCCGGCGGTGGAGACATGGACGACGCCGAGCACCAGCTGGGTGCCGCCCACCGCCAGGCTGAGGACGGCGGCGTCCCGGCGGGGCAGGTGCCCAAGGGTGGCCAGGCCGTTTACCAGCAGGGCGGCGCCGGAGAGCAGGAGGCAGACGTACGGCATCAGGCCAGTCCTCTTCTGTGCGCGCCCAGAAGAAATATCACAAAGCGGAATTTTGCTGTCACAATACGGAGATTAGTGCAGGCGGGATGTTCCGGCTAACGTAGGCCGGTCGTAATCCGATAGCTTGAAGCGTAAACCTATTGGGGCGACGCGGCCTGCCTGGCGCCCGCTCCACACCGGTGCCGAGGTAAGGACAGAGTTTATGGACGCACGGCTGGAAGCCATCAGGGATACCGTCCTGGCGCGGAATCCCGGCGAGGCGGAGTTCCACCAGGCCGTGGTCGAGGTCTTCGAAAGCCTGGGCCCAGTCCACGACCGCCACCCCGAATTCCTCGAAGCCGCCATCCTGGAACGCCTCTGCGAACCTGAGCGCCAGATCATCTTCCGCGTCCCGTGGACGGACGACGCCGGCCGCGTCCGGATCAACCGCGGCTTCCGCGTCGAGTTCAACTCGGCGCTGGGGCCCTACAAGGGCGGCCTGCGCTTCCATCCGTCGGTGTACCTGGGCATCGTCAAGTTCCTCGGTTTCGAGCAGATCTTCAAGAACGCGCTCACCGGCATGCCCATTGGTGGCGGCAAGGGCGGCTCCGACTTCGACCCCCGCGGCCGCAGCGACGCCGAAGTCATGCGGTTCTGCCAGTCCTTCATGACCGAGCTCTACCGCCACATCGGCGAATACACCGACGTTCCCGCGGGCGACATCGGCGTGGGCGGCCGTGAAATCGGATACCTCTTCGGCCAGTACAAGCGCATCACCAACAGGTACGAGTCCGGCGTGCTGACCGGCAAGGGGGTCTCCTGGGGCGGATCCCTGGTCCGGCCCGAGGCAACCGGCTTCGGGACCGTGATCTTCACCCAGGAGATGTTGAAGACGCGCGGAACGTCCTTGGAGGGCCGGCGCGTGGTGGTCTCCGGTTCCGGCAACGTGGCCATCAATGCCATCGCCAAGGCGCAGTCCCTCGGTGCCACCGTGGTTGCCTGCTCCGACTCCTCCGGCTACGTGGTGGACGAGGCGGGCATCGACGTCGCGCTGCTCCGGGAGGTGAGGGAAGTGCAGCGGGCGCGCCTGAAGGAGTATGCCGAGCGGCGGGCCGGCGTTTCGTATGTGGACGGCGGCTCCGTCTGGGACGTCGACGCGACGGTGGCGCTGCCCTGCGCCACCCAGAACGAGCTCGACGGCGGTGCTGCCGCCCGGCTGGTCCGCGGCGGCCTGGTCGCGGTGGGTGAAGGCGCCAACATGCCGTCGACGCGCGACGCCGTCGCTGTGTTCCAGGAAGCGGGGGTGCTGTTCGGGCCCGGCAAGGCGGCGAACGCAGGCGGCGTGGCGACGTCGGCACTGGAGATGCAGCAGAACGCCAGCCGCGATTCGTGGTCCTTTGAGCATACCGAGGAGCGGCTGACGGACATCATGGTGGGCATCCATGAGCGCTGCGCCGCCACTGCAGAGGAATACGGCGAGCCCGGCAACTACGTGCTGGGCGCGAACATCGGCGGCTTCGTCAAGGTGGCCGACGCGATGCTGGCGCAGGGTTTGATCTAGCGGGACGCCGAGGGGCAGTGCCCCGGGTCAGCCGCGGCGCCACTGGGTGGGGGAGACTCCGAAGGCGTCGCGGAAGGTCCGGCTGAAGTGGGCCGCGTCCAGGAATCCCCAGGTGGCCGCTACCGCACCCACGGACTTGCCGGCGTGCAGGGGATCCCGCAGGTCCCGGCGGGCGCCCTCCAGCCGCTGGCTCCGGATGAAGCTTGCAACGGTGGTGCCGCTCTCGTGGAAGACGTTGTGCAGGTGCCGGGTGGAAATGAAGTGTGCCGCTGCGATGCCCGCGGGGGACAGCAGGGGGTCGGAGAGATTGGCCTCGATGTACTCGCGGATGCAGACGGCCAGCAGTGCCTGCGGCTTCATCCGGTCGGGGGAGATGTCCATTTCCGCATGCAGCATGGTGGACACCAGGTCCAGTGCGTTCGTGGCGAGCCGGGAGCCGCTGGGACCGTTCAGGACATCCAGGTTCGCCGAGAGTTCCCGGATGAACTGGCCCACGATGCCGCTGAGTCCGCCGCCGCCCATCCTGACCGCCGCAAGCTGGCCCACGTAGTCCGCCGGCAGGGACAGGGCATCGCAGGGGAACATGAGCACCATGATCCGGGTTTGGTCCTCGAAGGCGAGCGTGTACGGCCGGTTGGTGTCATAGATGGCCAGGTCGCCGGGCTGGAGCACGGCTTCCCGGTTGTCCTGGATCAGCAGGCCGGTTCCTTCCAGCTGCAGGTTCAACTTGAAGTAGCGCTCATGGGCCTGGGCAATCAATGCCGGCGTGCGGTGCACCTCGTGCGATGTGGCTGTGACTTCCACGATCGACATCCGGTCCAGCACCCGGGACCGCATCTTTCCCTGGAATCCGTCCACGTTATCGGTCCTGGCGGTAAGGGGCACGAAGGACTCCGCCACCAGGTGCTTCCAGTGGTCGAAGGACGCGGCAACGCTGGAGGTGAGATGCTGGCTGGTTTCCCGGGACATCGCCCCGGTTGAAGCTGGTGCTGGCATTGAGGTTCCTTGCGACGGGCTGCAGCATGGCGGTTCCCCCGGTTGTGTCGTGGGACACAGTCCACCCAGATTAACCGCACCGGAACTTATTTTCAACGGCTGGCGAAAATAAAGTTCTTGCTTTGCCAGCCTGCCCCAAGGCTCCCATGCCATGATCAGGCCATGAACCGCGTCCCGGCCACGGCTGAACAGCACCGCAACTACAACTCCCGGGCGCACCACTCCCGCCTGCGGGTGCTGGTGATGCTCGCCGTCGGACTCCTGGCGGCGCTGGGGGTGGGATTGCTGGGCAGCTGGCAGTATGCCCCCGCCGCTGGCTGGGCTGCTTCCTCGGCCACTTACCTGGTCTGGGTGTGGAGCGTCATCGGCCGCCTTGGTCCGGCCGCCACGGCTGCCCATGCCCGGAGGGAGGACCCGGGCCGTGTGTTCTCCGACGCCCTGGTCCTTACGGCCACCGTGGCCAGCTTTGCCGGGGTGGGACTGATCCTGCTGGATGCCTCCAGCGCCCAGGGCCTGACCAAGGATGCGACCGTTGCCATGGCGCTGGGCAGCATCGCCCTGTCCTGGTTCCTGGTGCACACGCTCTTCACCCTGCGGTATGCCGCCATCTATTACCAGGGCGGTACCGGTGTCGACTTCAATGAGGATGAGCCGCCCAGCTATGCGGACTTTGCCTATCTGGCGTTCACGGTGGGCATGACGTTCCAGGTCTCGGACACCGACCTGAAAACCAGGGCGATCCGTTCCACGGTCCTGCGGCAGGCGCTCCTGTCCTACCTCCTCGGCGCCATCGTGCTGGCCACCACCATCAACCTGGTATCCGGACTCATCCATTAGCCGCCTCCGCTGTGGAGCCAGGACATATTCTGGGGCCATGGCGGAGATGAGAATGAACTGGCACCGGCGGCACAAAGAAGGCCTCAGCGCAGGTGACCGGGCGGCGGATACCCTGCGGAACGGCATGGGCAGCTGGCCGTTTGTGGGCATTTTCGTGGGTTCCATGGGGCTGTGGGCGGCGGTGAACTCGTTCGTCCTGGCCAGCCGGGCCTGGGATCCCTACCCCTACATCCTGCTGAACCTTTTCCTGTCCATGCTGGCCGGCCTCCAGGGTGCGATCCTGCTCATTGCGGCGAAGCGACAGGACGCCATCGCCTCAGCCATGGCCCAGCATGACTACGAGACGGATGTCCGCGCTGCCGCGCAGATCGAAATGCTCATGAACATTAATGCCGAGCAGCTGAGGCTGCTGCAGGAACTGCGCGACCTCAGGGACAACCCGCAGGGCGGCAGCGCCGGGCCCGGACTCTCCTGACGCTGGAATTCCCCTTAAACCAGCAATGGGTGCAACTCCCGCAGGAGCTGCACCCATTATTGCAAGCGCCAATTAATCCTTCTTGAAGGCATCCTTGACGTGCTCGCCGGCCTGCTTGAGGTCCGACTTTGCCTGGTCCGTCTGGCCTTCAGCCTTCAGGCTTTCATCGCCTGTGGCGTTTCCGGCAGCTTCCTTGCCCTTGCCGCCGAGCTTCTCTGCTGCGTTGCCGATCTTGTCATCCAAACCCATGGAGATGCTCCTTACAGTTCGTGCTCGCTCCGGCATTCGCCAGAACCTGACCAGTCAATAGTAAGCATACTTTCGAGTTTGGCGCTCATTTCCCGCCGGGATTTTTTTCCAGCAGGGTCAGATAGCCCTCCAGCTGCGCTTCATGCCCGACCCCGGCCTTGCCCTCCGGCGCCAGTGCGGCCTCGATCTGCGCGCCGAGCAGCATGTTGAGGAGCTGGCCGGCCAGGATGGCATCGTCGACGCGGGCCCCGATGGCCCCACTGTCCCGCGCCTCCGAGAGATAGCGGCGGATTGCCGATATCCATTCCGCCATGGACTGCTGGTGGATTTTCGCCTTCTGGGGATCGTTGACTGCCTTTTGCCAGAACGGAATGACGATGCGCGCCTCGTTGACGCGCTCCTCATCCAGGGGGAGGACTTCCAGGCAGAAGGCGCGCAGTGCGGCCAGTCCGGTCTTCCCGGCGGTGACCTCGGCGATCCGCTGGTTGGTCCGGTTGAAGACGTGGCTGAAGGCGAATTCGAGCAGCGTGTCCTTGGTGGGGAAGTAGGGCTTCAGGGCACCGTTGGCAAAGCCGGCCTCCATGGCGATTTCACGCATGGTGGCACTCTCCAGGCCCTGGCGGGCGATGATCCGCCAGGTGGCATCCACGAGTTCCAGGCGGCGCTCGTCATGGTCAACTATCTTGGGCACCGCGGCGTCTCCCCGGAAATATTTTTGCTCAGGCTCTTGTGAGCCATGTTACGGACCTTTATTCTCTACAACTATAGAAAATAAACTCCCAGTGGCCGGCAACGGCCCGGACAAAGGTTCTCCCATGACTCTTGCACCAACCCGCACTGCATCTGCCTTCTGCCTGGCATCGGCGCAGGAAATCCTGGCTGTCCGCTCCATCCTCCAGTCGGAAGGGCACTTGGGCGCGCAGCACCGCATCGCCTACCTGGGGTTGCTTGATCCGGCGCGCGGCACGCAGCCGGAGGAGGCGGAGCGCCGGTTCCGTGTCTTCATCCACGACGTCTCCGGCGCCGCTCCGCGCGACATCACCGTCTCCACAGCGCAGGGAAAGGTGCTGTCCGCCGTCGAACTCGACACCGCCGTCAGCGGCGAACTGCCGGTCCTGGAGGAGGAGTTCGAAGTGGTGGAGTCGCTCCTGGCCACCGACGAACGGTGGCTCAAGGCGCTCGCCGACCGGGGACTCGCCGTCGAAAAGGTCCGTGTTGCCCCGCTGTCGGCGGGCGTGTTCGAGTACACGGAGGAGAAGGGACGCCGCATCCTGCGCGGGCTCGCGTTCGTCCAGGACTTCCCGGAGGACAGTGCGTGGGCACATCCGGTGGACGGCCTGGTGGCCTATGTGGATGTGGTCAGCAAGGAAGTCACCCAGGTGATCGACCTCGGCGCCATGCCCATCCCGGCCGAGCACGGCAACTACACCGATCCCGAACTGACCGGCCCGGTACGCACAACCCAGAAGCCCATCAGCATCACCCAGCCCGAGGGGCCCAGCTTCACCGTCACGGGCGGCAACCACGTGGAGTGGGAAAAGTGGAGCGTGGACGTGGGGTTCGATGTCCGCGAAGGGGTGGTCCTGCACAACCTGGCCTTCCAGGACGGCGGCCGGAAGCGGCCCATCATCAACCGGGCATCGATTGCCGAAATGGTGGTGCCCTACGGCGACCCCTCGCCCATCCGGTCCTGGCAGAACTACTTCGACACCGGTGAATACCTTGTGGGCCAGTACGCCAACTCGCTGGAGCTCGGGTGCGATTGCCTTGGCGAGATCACGTACCTGAGCCCGGTGATCAGCGACGCGTTCGGCAACCCGCGGGAAATCCGCAACGGCATCTGCATGCACGAGGAGGACTGGAGCATCCTCTCCAAGCACTCGGACCTGTGGAGCGGCGTCACCTACACCCGCCGCAACCGCCGCCTGGTGATCTCCTTCTTCACCACCATCGGCAACTACGACTACGGCTTCTACTGGTACCTCTACCTTGACGGCACCATCGAGTTCGAAGCCAAGGCAACCGGCATCGTCTTCACGTCGGCGTTCCCCGAGGGCGGCTCGGACAACATCTCCCAGCTCGCCCCGGGCCTGGGCGCGCCCTTCCACCAGCACCTTTTCAGCGCCCGGCTGGACATGGCCATCGACGGGTTCACGAACCGGGTGGAGGAAGAGGACGTAGTCCGGCAGGCAATGGGGCCCGGCAATGAACGAGGCAACGCCTTCTCCCGCAAGCGCACCCTGCTGGCCCGGGAATCGGAAGCCGTCCGGGAAGCCGACGCCCACGCGGGCAGGACCTGGATCATCTCCAACCCGGAATCACGCAACCGGCTGGGCGAGCCCGTGGGCTACAAGCTGCACTCCATGAACCAGCCCACGCTTCTGGCGGATCCGGATTCCTCCATCGCCCGACGGGCCGCCTTCGCCACCAGGGATCTCTGGGTGACCCGGTTTGCAGAGGACGAGAAGTACCCCACCGGCGACTTCGTGAACCAGCATTCCGGCGGCGCCGGCCTGCCCGCGTACGTGGCACAGGACCGTGACATCAACGGCCAGGACCTCGTGGTGTGGCACACCTTTGGGCTGACGCACTTCCCGCGGGTGGAAGACTGGCCCATCATGCCCGTAGACACCGTGGGCTTCAAGCTCCGCCCCGAGGGCTTCTTCGACCGGAGCCCCGTCCTGGACGTTCCGGCCAACCCCAACAAGCAGGAATCCTCCTGTCACACCGAGGGCGGCAGCGGTGGCTGCCACTAGCCTCGCCCCTGCGACCGCAGGGAGCACGACGTCGGCAGGGCGGCCCCGTGCCAAGGGTCCTGTCCTGCATCCGCGGCTGGTGGCCGTGGTCACCGCCCTGTGCTGCGTCGCCCACCTGTGGCTGGCCGCATCCGGCCACCACGACGCCTGGTTCGCAGTCCTGATGGTGGTACCAGCCGCCGTCTGCCTCCCGTGTGCCGTCCATATCTGGCGGTCCAGCAGGGTGGGGGCGCTGCATCAGGTGGCAGGTGCCGCCGCCGCGATGGCCGGCCTGCACGCGTTCCTGCTGCTGGGCTCCCGCGGTGCGGGACACTCCCACGCCGGCGGGCCGCCGTCGTCCGCTGCCCATGCGGACGGTGCCGGGCTGCTGCTGGTCATCGCGCTGGAACTGGCGACGGCGCTGCTGGCTGCCACGCTGGTGGCGCGGCTTCGACGGCTCCCCGCGTAGCCGGCTGCACGCTGCTTCAGCCGGCCGGGACGCCCAGGGGGCGGGCGACGTGAAGTTGCCCATGATCAACAAGCCACTGGATGGATTCGTAGATGGCCTGCTCGGGCTCGTAGCGCGGGGCGTAGCCCAGCACCGATGCGGCCTTCCCGATGCTGAAGCATTGGCTGCGGTACAGGTGTCCCCAGCTCGACTCCGCATACTCCTTCGACGTGTCTTCGCGGAAGCGTTCCCAGCTGACCGTTTCCAGCACGGCGGCGTGCCCGAACCAGGCGGAGGCGATGTCCGCGTAGCCGCGCACGGTCAGTGCCGTGGGGGCCACAATGTTGAAGTCCTCCCCGGCGGCGGCCTCCCGCCGGGAGATGGCCAGCTCGAACGCCTGGGCGACGTCGTCGGCGTGGACGTGATGCATCAGCTCGGCGCCGCTGCCGGGAACCCGGAGGGGCCGGCCGGCTGAGATCTGGTGCCAGACAACGGGGTCCAGGTTTCCCAGCGGACCGATGGGATGCCATCCCGGTCCCACGATGTGGCCTGGGTGCAGCGACGTGGTGGCCAGGCCGCCGCGGGCCGTTTCCTCCTGCAGCATCACCGCGATCCGGTTCTTTTCGATGCCGTAGTCGCCAAAGGGAGCGGCGGCAGAGCCGGACCCTTCGCGGATGGGCAGCTTCAGGCTTTGGCCGTACCGCCAGATGGAGCCGCAATGCAGCAGGTGTCCCACCTCGCCGCGCAGCCGCTGCACCAGGGAGGCTGCCGATTCCAGCGTGAAGCAGACCAGGTCCACCACGGCGTCCGGCTTCAGTGCGGCCACCCGGTCCCCGAATGTCCCGTCACGGTCCTCCCGCTCCCGGTCGGCGCTGACCTGGTGCACCTGCTGCCATTCAGGTGCGTCGATGTAGGGCCTGCTGGTGCCGCGGCTGATGGTGGTGACCTCGTGGCCGGCGCGGACCAGCCGGGGGACCAGGAACGAACCGATGTGGCCGCTGCCGCCGATGACGGTGACTCTCATTGCTCTCCGATCGTTGTATTTTCTCCACCGTAGGGCCCGGGCAGCAGGAAAGGGAGGTCCGGGGGCCTCCCTTTGCTGTGGCTGCTGTGGCTGCCGGCTACTGTGCGTGCGCCGGCTTCAGTGTGGTCACGCGGGCTTGGCGTATTCGGCGGCACTCATGACTTCATAGCCAACGAACGTCTCATCGTTTTCCACCCAGGCATCGTGCCCCGCCGGGATGGAGTAGGCGTCCCCCGCGTGGATGGTCTTCCGGGTTCCATCGTTCAGTTGGACGGTAAGGGTTCCGGCGGTGCAGAAGCCGAGGTGGTTGTTCTGGCAGCTGTCGGTATGGACGACGGTTTTGACAGTTTCGGACCATCGCCAGCCCGGTTCGAAGGTGAACCGGCCCAGGGTGGCGCCGCCAATGTTGATGACGTCCACCTCTGTCTTGGGCGGGCGGCGCTTCTCGTCGGGGTCGTTGAAGGATTTGGATTCAAGGTTCGTGACCGTTACTGCAGGCATTGCTGGCTCCCGGTAAGGAGTGGTTGTTCAGTTCATCCGGCGGGCTGGGCGGCGCCGGGAGATGGCCCGGCAGGGCGGGATGTGCCCGTCCAGAACCTGCCGGACCTCGTGTGCGACGATCCCAATCTGCTCTTGCCCGCAGCCGATGTCAATGACGCTTTTACTCCTGGAACCACTCCCGTGCGGGGTTGGTCACGGTGGGTGCCGAACGGTCCAGGTCCGGCTGCGCCGCCCACTTCACGCCGTTGGCCAGGACCCGCTGGACCTGCGGGTGGTGGTACACCGGGTATTCCTGGTCTCCCGGGCTGAAGTAGAAGATGCGTCCCTTGCCGCGGGTGAAGGTGACGCCGGAGCGGAACACCTCGCCGCCGGCGAAGGAGCTGATGAAGATCAGGTCGTCCGGGTCGGGGATGTCGAACAGTTCCCCGTACATTTCCTGTTCCGGGATGACGATGGGGCTGTCCACGCCCTCGGCGATGGGATGGGACGGCTTGACCGTCCACACCAGTTCGCGTTCGCCGTCGTTCCGCCATGCCAGCGAGCAGCTGGTGCCCAGGAGTTTGGTGAAGATCTTCGAGAAGTGCCCGGAATGGAGCACGATGAGTCCCATCCCGCCCAGCACGTGCCGGTGGACGCGCTCGACGACGGCGTCGCTTACCTCGGCATGCGCCACATGGCCCCACCACAGCAGGACGTCCGTCTCCGCGAGCACCTCCTCGGCCAGGCCGTGTTCATCGTCCGTGGCCAGGACCGCCGTCGTAATCTCCGCGTCGGGGCAATGGGACCGAAGGCCCGCGGCGATGGCGCCGTGGATGCCGTCCGGGTAGATCTCACCGATGTGCCTCGGCTGGTTGTTCGCCTCGTGGACGCCCTCGTTCCACACCAGGATTTTCAGTTTGCCGTTCATCAGAGCCGGACCTCCCTCTGCTCAAGCGCGGACTGGTAGCACGCGTCGATAATCTGTGCCCGGTAGAGGGCCAGGGACCCATCATGTTTGGCCCAGACCTGCTCCCCGCCACGGACTGCGGTGACGAAATCCTCCACCACGGCGTCATGGGCGCGGCCCGGCAGGACAGGGGGCAGGTAGTCCGCGGACTCGCCGTCCCTGTCGGTAAACACCCGGAGCTTTCCCACAGGCGGGAAAGGGGCGCCGTGCACCCTGAGTTCGGCACCGCCGTCGGTTCCGTACACCGTGAAGTCCAGCTGGTCGTCCGTTTCCCGGTAAGCCGCCCAGCTCGCCTCGACAAGCAGCGTGGCACCGTCCTCCAGCCTTAGGAATGCCGAGGCGAAGTCCTCCACTTCAAAGGCGTGGCTGGAGGCCTGGGCGGAGAACCGGCTTCCGCCGCCCCTGCCTTGCGGGCCGAGCTCGGAATGGGTGGCTGCCGAGACTGCCACCACCTTCGGTTCGCCGAGGAGGTGCAGGGCGAAGTCGAGCACGTGGACGCCGATGTCTGCCAGCGGCCCGCCGCCGGCAAGCTCCGGATTGGTGAACCAGCTGCCCAGCGTGGGGATGCCGGAGCGGCGGAGCCAGGATGCCTTGGCGTAGTAGGGCCGGCCCAGTCCGCCGTGGTCAATAACTTCCTTGAGGGCCTTGATGTCGCCGCGGCGGCGGTGGTTGAAGGCCACGTCCAGGACGCGGCCGGCTTCTCGGGCGGCGTCCACCATGGCCTGGCCCTCGGCGGCGTTGCGAGCGATGGGCTTTTCGCTGAGGACGTGGATGCCCCGTTCCAATGCGGCGATGGCGATGGGCGCGTGCAGGAACGTGGGCACAGCCACGCTGACGGCGTCCAGGCCGCCGTGCTCCAGCATGTCCTTCCAGTCGGCGAAGGCGTTGGGAATGGAGTAGCCGGCCTGCAGGGAGTCGCGGAGCTCCTGTTCCATTCCGGCCAGGGACACAATGCTGACGCCCTCGAGGCCGTGGTAGGCCTTCAGGTGCTGCTGGCCGGCCCAGCCGATGCCGACCACGCCGACCCGCAGTTCCGGCGCTGTGGGTTCTCCGGGCGTGGGTGCCTGCCGGGCGATGGGTTGCTGCTTGTTCAAAGGGATGCGTCCTTTCGTCCCGGGGTTCGGACGGTGGCGGGTACCGGCCGGTGAAACCTTCCGCTCCGTGGTTTTCAGCCTAGCCGCCGCTTCGGCCCGGCGATATCGGGCAGCCGCCGACGGCGTCACGCCGGGCATGCTTTCGACCCACCTTGGTGCGTGTGCCGCGAAAACCCGGCCTCCCGACGTCGTCCGCTCCCTGAAAGCGTGCCTGGCGTGACGCGCCAGTAACTCCTGCGAGCCGCGGGACGCCTGAAACTCGCGTGTGGATGACTGAAACCACCATTTAACACAGCCGAAACCTACCTAAAAATAGCCGCCATACAGTTGGAAACAGACGGCAACAGCCGCCCCTCCGCTGAACGTGGCCCCTCCGTCCACGTCCCTCCATGAGCGGCTCTGACGGCAACTCACCGTTCTCTCTTCGCATCACGAAAGGGGTTTCCCATGGATTCGGGAAATGTCGCTTGGATTTTGGCCAGCTCGGCGCTGGTCTGCATGATGATTCCCGCCCTGGCCCTGTTTTACGGGGGCATGGTGGGGTCGCGCCGCATCCTGAACATGATGATGATGTGCTTCGGCGGCGCCAGCCTGGTGGCCGTCCTGTGGGCACTGTTCGGCTATTCAATGGCCTTCGGCAACTCGGTGGGCGGCCTGGGGCTGATCGGTGACGTCACCGAGTTCCCCGGCATGGGCCAGATGATGGCCAAGGATGACTCGGCCTCCATCCCGGTCATCCTGTTTGCCGCGTTCCAGCTGTTCTTCGCCTGTGTGACCACGGCGCTGGTCGCGGGTGCTGCCGCCGGCCGGATGAAGTTCGGCGCCTGGATGCTGTTCGCGGGCATTTGGGCCACCATCGTCTACTTCCCCATCGCGCACTGGGTCTTCGCCTTCGACTCGGCGGACGGCAGCACGGTGGGCGGCTGGATCGCCAACGGCATCAAAGCCATCGACTTCGCCGGCGGCACCGCAGTGCACATGAATGCCGGCGCCGCTGCCCTGGCCCTCGCGCTCGTCCTGGGCAAGAGCTCCGGCTGGCCCAAGATGGAACACACCAAGCCGCACAGCCGGCCGCTGGTGCTGGTGGGCGCAGGGCTATTGTGGGTGGGCTGGTTCGGCTTCAACGCCGGCTCGGCACTCTCCGCCGGCCAGTCGGCGTCGGTCGTCTTCCTCAACACCGCCGTCGCCGCCTCCGCCGGCCTGCTCGCCTGGGCGCTCGTGGAGCGGGTCCGCCACGGCGCAGCCACCAGCATGGGCGCCGCGTCCGGCCTGATCTCCGCGCTGGTCGCCATCACCCCGGCCTGTGGCGCCGTCAGCCCGCTGGGAGCCGTGGCCATCGGCGCGATCGCCGGAGCCGTCTGCTCCCTGGCCATCGAACTGAAGTTCCGGCTCGGCTTCGATGACTCGCTCGACGTCGTCGGCGTCCACCTCGTGGGCGGCATCCTGGGCACCCTGCTGATCGGCCTCTTCGCCACGGACGCCGCACCCAACGCGGTCAGCGGCCTGTTCTACGGCGGCGGTTTCGAACTCCTGGGCGTACAGGCCCTGGCCACCGTGACGGTGCTGGTCTACTCCTTCGGCGTCACCTGGGTCCTCGCCAAGGTCCTGGACAAGGCCATGGGCGGCCTCCGCATCAAGCCGGAGGACGAGATGCGCGGCATCGACCTCGCAGCGCACTCCGAACTGGCCTACCTGACGGACGAGGATCCGGTGGAGCTGGGCTCGCCGCAGCGCGTCTAGTCCCGCAGTATCCAGCACAAGCTGCCGGGCGCCCGCCTGCTGGGGGCGGCGCCCGGTGCACCATTCCGCGTGAACGCACGCGCCCCAGTGCACGAGTCAGGGCCAAACCTTGGACCGGTGCCGGCAGCAGCCGGCTTATAGTTCCAGGGTTTGGCCCTTCGCCGTGTCCCCGTCGTTGGCGTCCGGTTTTTTAGCGCCGCTTAGTGTTCGGTGCAGAGCAGGGTCCCGTCACGCACTTCCAGCACCGCCGCCCGGACATGGCTCAGCCGGGTGCGCGGGTCCGGCGCCATGGTGCCAATGTCGTCGCCGCCCCAGTACGGGTGCGTAAAGTACACCAGCAGCGCACGCTGCGTGCCGCCGTCGGACGTTTCACCGGCCGGTTGCCCGGCCGCGTCGGGAAGGGGCACCACGTCCGCGTGGCGTCCGACGACGGCGCGTCCGTCCCACGCGTCCGGCGCCGTGAGGACCAGCCCGCCACGGTGCTCCTGCCGGACCCAGTTTCCGGTTGCGTCGGGAGAGCGGTAGACCGCCTGCCCGCGCCACTCGTCGACGATCATCCAGTACCAGCCGCCCAGCCGGAAGACCTTGGGCCCTTCGTGCGGCCGGCCAGGGATCGCGACGCCCTCACGGACCCACGATGCCGGGTCCGCCGGGGTGTCCGTCACGGCGCTGTAGGTGTTCGAGCCGCGGGACTCGTCCTTGTACCAGAGCCGGAACCGCCCGTCCCCGCACCGGGCCACGGCGGCGTCGATCACCCGGGGCGAGTCGAGGTCGATGCCTCCCATGAATTCCCAGTTCTCCAGGTCCCGGCTTGCGAACTGGACGATCTGCGCTGTCCCGGTCCAATCGGTCCGCCGGCCGCCGAGGACGGTCAGGTACATGATCCAGCGGTCGCCAATACGGACGACGTCGGGCGCCCACAGGGTTGCCGGCAGTTCCGTTCCCGGCGGGATGAGTCCCTCTGCCGTGCCCTGGTAGCGCCAGGTGGTGCCGCCGTCGGACGACCTCGCGACCCCGATGCCGGTCCCGTGCACCCATTCGACCCCTGTCAGCCCGGGCGCGGCGGCGCGGCGCTGGGTGTAGAAGAGCACCCACTCACCCCTCGTGTGGTCCGCCACCAGGACAGGGTCCGTGGGGCCGTCCCATACGGGGTCGCGGTAGGGCACGGTGAAGGCGTCCGGGCGGAGGTGCGGTTCTGCCGGGACAAGGGTCTGCCGGGTTGCCTGCTGCTGCGACACAGAGTTCTCCAACGTTGTAAGTTTGCGTTGGAGTCCAGCATATGGTGCGGTCCTCGACGCGCAAACACATCCACGCTGCGCGTATTCCCCGTCGCTGCGGGTATCCGGGCCGCTTCAGGGAACATGCGCGTCGATAATGAACCTGCGCGTCGATAATGAACCTGCGCGTCGAAACCGAGCATGCGCGTCCGCAACCGAATCCGCGCGCGCTATTCCTTGAACAGGCCTGCCAGGTCCTCCGCGGTGATCGCCCCGCCGGCCAGGGCGTCGCCCTCCATCACATCCGCGAACAGCTGCGACTTGCGGGTCTTCAGCGCCATGACCTTCTCCTCGATCGTGTCCTTGGCCACCAGCCGGTACACCATGACGTTCCGTGCCTGGCCGATCCGGTGCGTCCGGTCCACGGCCTGCGCCTCGGAGGCCGGGTTCCACCAGGGGTCCAGCAGGAACACGTAATCCGCCTCAGTGAGGTTGAGCCCAAAACCGCCGGCCTTCAGCGAAATCAGGAACACCGGCGCGCTGCCGTTCTTGAATTCGCTGACCACGTCGGCACGGTTCCGGGTGCCGCCGTCGAGGTAGCAGTACTCGATCTCCTCCTCGTCCAGCCGCTCCCGCACCTTGCCCAGGAAGCCGGTGAACTGGCTGAAGATCAGTGCCCGGTGCCCCTCGGCCACCAGGTCTTCGAGCTGTTCGAAGAGGACGTCCAGCTTGGAGGACCGCACCGCGGACAAGGAAGGGTCCACCAGGGACACGTCCAGGCTGAGCTGCCGCAGCAGGGTCAGGGACTGGAAGATGGTGAACCGGTTCTTGTTCACGTCCTCGATCAGTCCCAGGATCTTTTGCCGCTCCCGCTGCAGGTGCGTCTGGTACACCTTCTGGTGCCGGGGGTTCAGCACCACTTCCAGGATCTGTTCCTGCTTGGGCGGCAGGTCCTTGATCACCTGGTCCTTGGTGCGCCGCATCATCAGCGGACGGACCCGACGCCGGAGCTTCTCCAGCTGCCCCTTGTCGCCGTTCTTCTCCACCGGCTTCTGGTAATACTCGGCGAAGCGCTTGGGGCTGGCGAACAGGCCCGGCGCCACGATCGAGGTCAGCGCCCAGAACTCCATCAGGTTGTTCTCCAGCGGAGTGCCCGTGATGGCCAGCTTGAACCCGGCCGGCAACTTGCGGGCGCACTGGTATGCCTTGGACTGGTGGTTCTTCACGAACTGCGCCTCATCCAGCACCAGCCCTGACCAGGTGCGGGAGGCGTAGGACTCGTAGTCGATCCGGAACAGGGCGTAGGAGGTGATCACCACGTCCGCGCCCGCCAGGGTTTCCGCCGGATCCTGGCCGCTCTTGGCGAAGGTCTCACCCACCGTCCGCACGGTCAGCCCGGGCGCAAACCGGGCGGCTTCGAGGGCCCAGTTGCCCACCACGCTGGTGGGGGCCACCACCAGGAAGGGCGCGACGGCGGCCGGCTGGCCACTGCTGCCAACCGCAGGGCCGGCGCCGTTGACCGCAGGGCCGGCGGCAGCTCCGCCGTCGGCCGGACCGCCCTGCTCCAACGCGGCAGCGGCCGCAACCGCCAGTTCCTTCGCCGCGCACATCAGGGCCAGTGCCTGGACGGTCTTGCCCAGGCCCATGTCGTCGGCGAGGATGCCGCCGAGCCCGTGCTTGTAGAGGAAGCTGAGCCAGTTGTAGCCCTCCAGCTGGTACGGGCGCAGTTCGGCATTGAGCGATGCCGGGAACGGCAGGCCGTCGGTGCCGCCCTCCAGCAGTCCGCCCACGGCGGAGCGCCAGGCCGCTGCCTGTTCGTCCACGATCCCCAGCTGGGCCAGCTCGTCCCAGAGCCCCGCCTGGAACCGGCTGATCTGCAGCGGTGCGTCCTTGTTGTCCTGCAGCGACCGGGCTTCCTCGATCAGGGCCCGCAGCTGGTGCAGTTCCGGCAGGTCGAGGGAGAAGTAGGCGCCGCTGGGCAGCAGCATCCTGGTCTGGCCGGCAGCGAGGGCGGAGAACACGGCGGCGAAGGAAACCGGCTGGCCTTCCAGCGAAATCTGGATGCCCAGGTCGAACCAGTCCCGCTGCTCGGTGGCCTTGGTGGAGATGGACACCACCGGGGCTTCCTCGGCTTCGCGGTAGTCGGCGATGTCGCCCACGGTCTCCACGTCCACGTCCGGGGCCTCCTGCAGCCGGGGCAGCACTTCCTCGGTGAAGGCGAGCGTGTCCAGGCCTGTCAGCTCGGTGGAGGCCGCCAGCCGGGGAGTGCCCCAGCCGCCGGTCGCGGACTCACCCAGGGCCGGCACCACGTCCCACGGCCGGCCGACGCCCTCCAGGATGCGGGCCTCCGCGGTGTCGTCACGGTAGCCGTGGTCGCCCGGATGGCGCCACAGCGGCTGGGCCGTGACCAGCTTGCCGGTCTTGTAGTGCCACTCCCAGTGCAGCCGCACCCGGTGGTCCGCGCCGTAATTGGCCAACAGGGACAGGGTGGGGAGGGCAAGTTCGGGAAGTTCGACGGACTCGTCCCGCGCCGTGACCCGCGCTGTCTGCTTGAGTTTGGGGTAGAAGCCGGTGAGGAACCGCGACTCATCCCTGGCCGGGATGTGCAGGGTGCTGCCGGCCGTGACAAACGCCAGCAGCTCCTGGCTCAGGCCGTTCTCCAGCGGTGCCAGGGTAATGGTGCCGTTGGGGTCCGGGACGCCCGGCAGCGACGCTTCGCCGGAGGTGAAGAAGAGGCCGTGCGCGGGCCGGCCGATCGTGCCCACCGACGCCGGATCAACCTCTTCCCCCTCAACGGTGATGGTGGGTGCAAGCTCCAGCCCGCCGTCGGACTCCCCGGCGCTGCCGGCGCCCGCGACTGGTGCGGCGGGGTCCTCCACCGGGGTGCCGTAACGGCTCAGGGAAAGCGCGACGGCGGCAGGGGCCTCCGCGAGCCGGACCGGTTCGGTGCCGCGCGAGTGGACCAGGGCGAGCCCGATCTTCCGGGCATCGGACAGCAGGCTCCACATGTTCTTCCCGGCGTACGAGTTCAGGTTCAGCCACAGGCCCGCAGAGTTGTGCATCCGGCTGGCGGAGGAGGAATGGCCGGCCAGGAACTCCTGCAGCCATTCGACGTGCGCCTGGTTGGATTCCCGGCGGAAATCCAGGTAGCTCAGGGTGTTCCAGGAAACGTCGCCGCGGATCCACTTGCCTTTGGCACCCATAATGACGGGCCGGACCTTGAGCTGCCGCACTCCGCGGACCGGGTCCCGGCGGCCGGTGTAGGAGAAGTGCGGGGGCGGCTCTTCGATCTCGAACTGCAGGGCCAGCGGGATCCCGCCGCCGGCGGCGGCGGCACCGGGCTGCGAGATCAGCGGGCTCAGGGCCTGCTCCCAGTCGGAGAGGGCCGCCGCGGGTGCGCGCGACACCTGGGTGGAGGTGGACGGCACCAGCAGCTGCATCCGGACGGAGGGGCTGTCCTCGGCGGCGAACAGCAGCGCCGCAACATGCTTGCAGTCCTTCCGGACCGGGCAGCTGCACACGCCCACGGTGCAGCTCCAGCCGCCCCCTTTGCGGACCAGCTTGGCCGTGGTGGAGTAGGGAACCTCCGCACCGCCCCTGACCTTCCCCAGCATGAGCCCCGTGCCGCCGTCGAACGATATGCCGGACACCCTGCCCGCCATGGCATACGCCAGCCCGGCCGCCAGGGAGCGGTCGTTGATGGCGGGTGTCTGTATTGCCAGGTCCGCACTTTCGTCCGGTTGGGATGGCATGGGGCGCACTACTTTCGGCAGGCCACGGCGGGGCCGGGTCCGGTGGGTGGTTATCTGATCCATCTTAGTTCGCCCGGCGGCAGGCCCACGCCGGGCACCTTCCCACCGGGGGCCTTCCCTGGGGAACGGCCGGGAACGTTCAGCGCACTCCGGCGGCCGGGAAAACTTCGCTTGACGTTCATTTCCTGCTCCCCGCCCCGGTGGCCGGGCGGCCATAGCGTGAAAGCGTCCGCAGCAGCACCCCTCCAGTACTAAGGAATGCCATGATCACCACCCGCCAGCCCATTGTCCTGACCACCAGCAGCATCGAAGCGAGCGATGAGGAGGCGGTGCAGGCCAACGTCGGAATAGTGGACGCAATGCACACGGCCCTGCTGCATGCCGATGAGATGTCACCCGTTGCGGTCCGCAGCTACTACGTCGACTTCTACCTTGCCCAGGCGCTGGAGGGCGGCTTCGCGCAGTACGCCTTCATGACGATGGACCGGACCGCGACGGACACGCTGATCCGGGAGGGCATGGCCGCGATGGGTGCTGCGGAGCACCTGGACCTGTTCAACCGCTCCGCCGCATCCTTCGACGGCCTGTCCGCGGAAGATGCAGAACACTACCTGGACGGTGCGGTGGACGACACGGTGGACACGCCCGACGCCGTCGTCCGGATGGAAGAGCTCGACGGCGAGTTCGAAGAGCTGCTGGAGCGCGAAAACATCACGGCGCTCAACGCCGCGTGGCTGCGGGGGCAGGCCGACCTGCTGGTCCTCGACGACGAGGAAGTGGGCCCGTACATCCAGCGCCTTGCCGCCGGTATTCCGGACCTCGCCGAACGCCAGGCGCAGGCCGACGCCGAGGCCCTTGAGGACGCTCCGGACTTCGAAGTGGTGATCCGCGAGCTGTGCAGCACCGCCGGCCACACGCTGGTCCGCATCACCATGGGCGACCCGAACTACCTGCACCACGGTGTGAAGACGCTCGCATGGCACTTCAGCACAAACCAGGGTGACTTCCTGATGGTCGAGGAGGACGACGAAGCCTTCATGATCAACCCGGAAAGCCAGGAGATCGTGGCAGCCGTGGAGTTCGAGGACGCGGACCTGGCAGGGGTCTAGTCCCGGCGGCATGACCAGGCCGCGGGAAAGTGGTGCAGGCGCTGAAGCGGGTGGCTGCCTGCGCACCTTCCCGCGGCTTTTGGCTTCCGCTTTTCGCAGCCGCCTCTTGGCTTCCCGGCGCCGGGCCTTTGGGGGAAGGAAAAGAATTCCCGGGACGTCCGTAACCTTTCCGCAACCGCAGGCGATGTAGTCCGTGATGGGTCCGCCCGGCGGGCCCACTCTGATGTTGTTGTCTAGGTTTGGAGAAGTTCTATGTCTGTGTTCACTGTTCTCGCCACCAGCAAGGTTGCCGCCGGAGTCCTGGCCGCAGGAACCCTGGCAGTCGGGGGAACCGGCGCTGCCGCCGTCTCGGGCGTCCTTCCCACCCAGGCCCAGCAGGCCGCCCACGACGTGTTCGGCGCACCGGCCCCCAAGCTGGCAGCCGAAGCAGCAGGCGATGCCCAGGCCACCCCGGCCCCCACCGCCACCGCAGCGGTCAGCGACGCCCTGGAGAAGGCCGGTACCACTGCCGACGCCACTGCAGCCGCTTCAGGTACCGCCGCTGCATCTGACGGCAAGGTCGCCGCCGGAGCCACCGCGTCCGCCGCAGCGGACACCGCGGTTGACGCCGCCGGCCCCGCGGCACTGGGCCTCTGCACCGCCTACACCCACGGTGGCCTGGACGCTTCCTCGAAGGCGTTCTCCTCGCTGTCCATCGCTGCCCACGGTGAGGGCAACATCGACGGCTACTGCACCGACGTCGTGGCCAAGGCCGATGCCGCAGCCAAGGCTGCCGCTGAAGCCAAGGGTTCGGCGTCCGTTGAGGTCGAAAAGCCCCAGGTCCCGTCCGCTCCCGCCGCGCCCGCAGTTCCGGCTGTCCCGGGTGTCGACGGCGACAACGCTGTTCCTGCCGTTCCCGCGGTTCCGGCTGTGGGCGGCAACGCCGTGGACGCACCGTCCGTTTCGGTCCGCTAGGCAAGTTGGCTAGTCTGGACTGCGGCTGTGGCTGCGGCCGCAGTCCGGGCAGGCCTGCGGGGTGCACTGTGACCAGCACCCCTGACCATCCCCAAAGAGGCAGCCGAACGACCACGGGGACTTGAACAGTCCGTACCGGAAACCGGGCAATGGCGTACGCCGGATCCCGGGATGGAGGAGCCGCTGGTGCTGGACACTTTGGCCCAAGAAGAGATCGACATATTCGAGAACGCAGCCGGAACCGATCCGGCGGCGTTGTTCGCTGCTGCCTATCGAACCTTCGCGGGCCCGGTGCAGGGGTACCTCAAGGCACGTGGCCTCGATGACCCCGAAGCGGTCACCCAGGACGTCTTCATGGCCTTCTACCCAAAGATCGGTACCCTGACAGGCGGTCTGCAGGGCGCCAAGTCGCTGATCTTCTCCATCGCCCACGCCCGCATGGTGGACCACTACCGCCGGCTGGAGCGCAGGCCGCAGCTGACCGCGTACGATCCCCAGCACGATGGCCGGACCACTCCGTCCGCCGAGGACCAGGCCGCGGAACTGACCGGCGGAGCCGCAGCCATGCTGGAAGGGCTCAGCGGGGAACACCAGGAAGTCCTGGCCCTGCGCGTGGTGGCGGACCTGTCCATCGACCAGGTGGCCGCCATCATGGGCAAGAGCGCCGGAGCCATCAAGCAGCTCCAGCGCCGGGCCCTGCAAAACCTCAAGGCACAAACACTCAAAAGAAACCAGGCAAACCATGAGTGACACGGGAGCATCCCGCCACGACCCAGCAGTTGACCTGCTCCTGCTGGAGGCAGGGATGGACGACGACGGCCAGCTGCGCGACGCCCTGCTTGACCTGCGTTCCCTGTCTGCTGACGCCCCTGAGCCTTCCGCCGATATCGCCGCACTGATGGCAGGCGCATCAACCGCCGGCCCGGCCACCACCGTGCTTCCGGCCGCCGGGGACACGGCAACTTCCGCCCTTCCCGCAGCCCGGCCGGTGGATGAACTCGCTGCCCGCCGCAGGGCCAGGCGCCGCATTACGCTCACCACTTTGTCGGTGGCCGCATCGCTCGCCGCGGGTGGTGCCGTGGCGGCGGCCTCGGACCAGGGCATCCGCGACTCCTTCACGCAGCTGAACCACGCGGTCACCGCCTTCGTCACCGGTTCCAGTGGACATCCCTTGAACGGCGGCAGCACGCCGGGACAGCCTGCACCCCAGCCGGCGGCGCCCGCGCACCCTGCTGCCACCAGCACGGACGCCGCCCCCGCCGCAACCGCCACCGCGCCGGCACCCGCTGCCGTGGCGCCGTCGAACGTTCCCGCGCCGGCCGGCACCGCCCCCGGCAATGGTGCGGCCGCCCGGAAACCGGCGGATGTTCCTGCCCAGCCGTCACTGCCGGCGGACATCCCGGGGGAGATCGGGAAGGGACTGGAGCAGGAGCCCAAACTGCCCGTCCCGGTACCCACGGAAGTTCCGCTTCCCGGCAGTGTTCCGGACGTGCCCCTCAGGTAAGCCCGGCTAGTAGGCAGCGCCTGCTGACTTGATCATCGCGCCCGACGGGTCGGCCAGGTACCAGACGCCGCCAACGCCCTGCCCCAGTATGTCGCCCGGCTTGGTGTCCTTTGCGAAGTAGTAGAGGGGCAGGCCGTTCAACGTCACCTGCTTCTTGCCGTCAGGGGTGTTGATGGTGCCCAGGGTGCCGGACACGCCCTCCGCCGCGGGTGTAGCGGACGTGGTGGTCAGCGGCGGCCACTGGACCAGGCAGGACCCCGCGCAGGCACTGGTGCCGGAATCCTTGGTGTCCTTGGTGAAGAAGTACAGGCTCATGCCCTTCGCGTCCACCACGATGTTGCCTGCCGCCGAGGTCGCCGTTTTGAGGTCGACGGCGGCGCCGGCCTGCATCGATGACGCGGACGCACCGGAGGGGCTGGCTGAGGATGCGTCCGGCGAAGCGGTGCCGGAGGCACTGCTGGTGGCACCTGCTGCCGGGCTGCTGGCCGCGGGCGTTGTGCCGGTGCTGTTGCCGCAGCCGGTGAGGGCTGCCGCCAGGACCAGGATGGCAAGGCCCGGTCCGACATGGTGTTTCATGATGTGCTCCTTTGGCTGGATACTGTTCGGCTGGTTCCTGCCAGCGGGCGCCCGCGCCGGATCACGCGGTGCTGACTGCTACGACGCTGCCGGGTGAAGAATGGTTCACAGGAGCAGCCGGCCGCCGAGGTGCACCTGCGTGATTGAACCGTTTGCCGCGTCCGGACGTGGTAACAGCCGGGAGGGAGTGGGATGCCGCTCGATGAGAAGGTGGTGGAGGCGATCTACCGTGAACACGGCAGCGCCCTGCGCCGTTTCGTGCTCAGTGCCACCCGGGATCCGCAGCTCGCGGAGGACGTGGTCCAGGAGACCGTGCTCCGCGTCTGGCAGCACGCTCCGGACATCAACGGCAGCTTCCGCAGCTACCTGTACCGCACAGCCAGGAACATCATGATCGACAACTACCGCCGGAGCACGCGCCGTCCGCCCGAGGCGCTGGAAGGCACCCCCACCGACCCCGTGGAGGTCATGGGCCGCGTTGACGAACTGCTCAACCGGGTCCTGATGGAGGAGGCCCTGCTGCGGCTGAGCAAGGAGCACCGTGACGTGCTGGTTGCCCTGCACTACCGCCGGTTCACCGTGAACGAGGCCGCGGTCCAGCTCAACATCCCCAGCGGTACCGTCAAATCACGCGCCTTTTACGCCCTCCGGGCACTGCGGACCATCCTGGACGAGATGGGGGTGGAACGGTGAACGCCACCTTGCACCACCTGCTGGGCGCCTACGTCCTGGGCGGCCTGGATCCCGCCGACGCCGCCGCCTTCGAGGCGCACCTCCGGGACTGTGCGGCCTGCCGCAAGGAACTGGCCCTGATGGAGAAGGTGCCCATGCTCCTGGATGCCCTCCCCGTTCCTGACGCCGTGGCGCTCGCCTCCGTCCCCGGCGGCAGCGCGGACGCCGGCACCGCTGTCCCGGCGCGGCTCTTCGATGAACTGGCCCGCCGTCGCCGGACGTTGCGACGGCGGTGGGCAGCGCTGGCAGGCGCCGTCGCCGCGGCGTGCCTGGCGGTAGGCCTGGCGGTGGGGCCGTTGCTGGCCAGGCCGCCGCAGCCGGACGCCACCTACTCGGTGGCATCCGGGGGAGGATTGCAGGTGAACATCGACATGGCCCGGAAGACCTGGGGAACCGAGCTTGCGGTGAGCGGCAGCAGCCTGCCGGCGGACGGGACGCTCTCGCTGTGGGTCCGCGACCGGGCCGGCGGCGAAGACCGGGCCTGCGCCTGGACGGCCACCCCCAGCGGCAAGGTCAAGGTCACCGGGGCCACCCCCATCCAGTTGGGCAGCATTTCCAGCGTGGAACTGCGCGACGGCGCCCAGCGTCCGGTGGCGGTGATCACCGTTCCCTAAAGGCCTTCCTCCGGGCGCAGGGCCCTGACCTCGGCCACCAGGGACTCGTCCTCGCACGCGCGGGCGAAGGCCTCGATCCGCCGTTCGATCTCGTAACCGAGCACCCTGCGGCCGATCCATTCCATGATGGGCCGCAGCAGGGCCGGGCGGCAGGAAAAGGTGTACTTCCACACTGCCCTGGTGCCGCCGTCGTGAGCGGTAAACCGCCAGCCGCCGCCAAAATTCGTGAAGAACCACGGGCCGGCCACCATGGTCATCCCCACGTTGCGGGGCGGCGCGTAGGAGACGTACTGGCTCACCATGGACAGGCCCAGCCGTGACCTGGTGCGGGTGCGGACCCCCTTGCCCGGCGCCGTGGCCCCGTCGAGGAAGCCCTGGGCGGAAATAAAGGGATCCCACTTGAGCCGGAACGTCCCGGTGGTCTGCGACAACGCGAAGGCAGTCTCCGGATCGATGCGGATGTGGCGTTCGGCGTGTACCTGGGGCATGCCCCCACCTAACCACGCCGCAGGCGGCTACTTGGTCATTTTGGCCAGCCGGGCGCGCATGATCATGTAGGCGCCGTAGCAGACCAGGCCGGCCCCCACCGCGGCCAGCAGATAGGGGCCCATGGGCTGGTCCCGGAGCGCCCGCAGTCCCCCGTCCAGCCCGGTGGAGTCCTCCGGATGCTCCTTGAGGGTGGCGATCACGATCAGCAGTCCGGTCAGCAGCAGCACCAGGCCCTTGGCCAGGTAGCCGGCCACGCCCAGGGACACCACGGCCGTCCTGGCCGCACCGGCAGCCGGCATCCGCAACTGCTTCTCGAAGCTTTTCCGCGGTCCCCGCATGCCGTAGGCCACGCCCGTGACAGCCACCGCCAGGCCGATCACGACCAGCAGCGCCACACCGCCCGGCGCCGCCATCATCGAGACTGTGAAGTCACTGGTGGCCTTCCGGTTGTCATCACCGGTGCCCGTGCCCATCGCGAAGTGCCACAGGGTCAGGGCGAGGACGGCATAGACGATTGCCTGCAGGGCCGCTTTCGCTTTGTTCTTGACTTTGGTTTTGGTGCGCTGGTGGTTGAAGTCGAAGATCGCGTCACCAGCCTGCCACAGCGACAGGGCGGTGCAGGCCGCGAAGCTTCCCCACAGCAGGAACGGCCCGATCGCCATGGTGGCAAGCTCGGCAACAGCCCCGCTGAAGTCGGCGTGGCCGGTGCCGCCCATGGCAAGGCGGATGGCGATGGCGCCCACCAGGAGGTGCAGGATGCCGCTGACCGCGAACCCGGACCGGGCCAGGACCTCAAGGACGCGTGAATTCGTGACGTCCTCGGCCTTGTCAACGACCTGTTTCAGTTCTTCTTTGATCGTCTTTCCTTTGGCCGGGCGCGGTGGTGCGCTGCTGTGCGTGCCCTTCTTACAAGGCAATCGTCCCACGCCGCCGGGCCGGGGAACAGTTGGCAGGCCGGCGGCCGTACCGCTGCCGGTGGACCGGATCTGCAGCGGCCGGGCAGGCCAGACAGGCCCGGCGATGGGGAGGTATCCCCATCGCCGGGTCCGGCCGCCTGTGTAACCATAAGGACCAGCGATTACACCTGCCGCACTCTTTTCCTGGGGGAAACCATGACTTTTTACGGCGCCGACATCAGCCAGTTGCGGGCACTGGCCAAGGCGGCTGACCAGGCCGCGTCGCTGCTGAGCAGCCGCGCCGGGTCCCTGCACAGCCAGATCCAGTCCGCGCCCTGGAAGGGCCGGGACGGAGAACGTTTCCGGCAGGAGTGGAGCGCCAGCCACCGCCCCAGCCTGGACAAAGTGGTGGCCAGCCTCCGGGAGAACTCCAAAATCCTGATGAAGCACGCCGACGAGCAGGAAAAGGCGTCCACCGCGGGGACCGGCTCCGGCGGCAGCACCTGGGACCGGATCACCTCCCTGGCTGCCCAGGCCAGGGAGTGGCTCAAGGAAAAGGCCGAGGCCGCCAGGGCGGCAGCCGAACACCGGAAGGAACTTGAAGCCGGGCTGGACCGGATGCTCAACGCCGGCCCGGAAGAGCAGTCGAAGTGGTGGGCCGGCCTGTCCGCCGCCGACCGGGCCTACCTGATCCAGGGTGAAGGCAGCGACGGCCCGTTCGCCGAGGACCTCATGCGGATGGACGGCGGCATTCCCGCCTCGGCCCAGCAGCTGGCCAAGCAGCACCTGCAGGAACTGGCGCGGGCGGACATCCCGGTCTACTCCGAGACCGGCAAGGCTTCCATCGAGGCACGTGTTGCGTGGGTCCACGGCGGCGCCGAGGTGGGCACCGAGGTGGTGGAGAACGCCGACGGCTCGGCCACCATGAAGGTCTACGGAAACATGGGCCTGGGCGTCAACGACACCACCGGAACCGCGGGGGCCACGCTCACCGGCGAGGTCTCCCGGGAATACACGTTCGCCAGTGTGGAAGAGGCCATGGCTGCCCGCGAACAGATGTACCGCGACCTTCCGCCGGACAGCATCGGCGACATCAAGGACGTGGCCGGCAACCCGCCCGGGTACATCCTGGACACGATCAACGAGGCGGCCAAGGACAATGGCTCCTCGGGGCAGACGGACAAAGCCAAGGGCACCTTCTCGCTGGACGCGTCGGGGGAGTCCGGGACGGCATCCGGCAGTGCCAAGCTCGACCTTGCCTACGAACGGAACCTCACCGATGGCACCTCCACCGCCAGCGGCGAGGTCTCCGCCCAGGGCAAGCTCAACCTGGACGGCCGGGTCTTCGAAGCCTCCGGCAAGGGCGGCCTGCAGGTCAACCTGGACAAGGGCAACAACATCGACTCGGTGTCCGTCTCGATGGACGGCACCGTGGCCCAGGGCGTTACCTCCGGCGTGAAAACGGAGGCCGCCAAGTTCGACTCCACCGTGACCGCAGGCACCCAGGGCACGGTCAGGATCGACGTGGACTACTCCGCGGAAAACCGCCCGGTCATCGACAGCTATTTGCGCAACATCGCCCTGGGCAATGAGGCCGGCGCCGCCCGCGATGCGGCCAGGCTGTACGAGGCCGGCTCGGCCACCATCCAGGTGAACTCCGTGGTGACGGCAACCAACGAGGCAGGGTTCGACGTCAAGGCGGGCGAGGTCAAGGTCTCCACCGAGAACCAGGCCACCACCAATGTGTCCACGTACTATAAAGTCCCCAACGACACCAAGCTCGAGAGGCTCTGAAACCAATGTCAGTGCACATCGAATCCCCGCTGGGCTTCACCGCAGACTTCCCCGAGCACACCCAGGTCCTGGACGATTCCACGGCCGGACCCAACAGCGGGCAGTATGGCCTGCCGGGCGGCGTCCTGGTCACCGTGATCAAGGACGATACCTCCGTACAGGATGCGCCCCAGGCCACCGGCTGGGCGCACCTGCTGTCAGGCTTCTACCTTGAGGACCGCGGGGGCACCCTCCTGGCGGAGGGTGGGCTGGACCTGCCCGGCAAGGACGCTTATGCCGTGGTGGTGGGATACGACGACGACGGCGGGCCGGCCAAGGTGGCAGCCACCGTAGGCGTGTGGGAAAGCGGGCGGTTCATCGGCGTGGTGGTCATCTGGCCATACCTCAACCCCGAGGCCGAACCCCGGCTGGACATGCTCAGGAGGATCGTCGGTTCGATCAGCGTGGGCTGACCCTGCTCCCCGTCCCCTTAGGCCGGTCCTGACCGGGCATTGACCAGGGCTTCAGCAGGGGCTGCAGCAGGGCTTTAGCGGCGCCGGTAGCAAAGATCGAAAATGAGCCGGCCGGCCTCGTGGGCCTTCGCTTCGAAGCTGGTCCGGATCCTGCCCTCGAAGCGGGGAGCCCAACCGCCGGTCTCGTCCACACCCTCATTGGGGCCGGTGTGTTCGGTGCTCACGGGAGCCCGGCCCTCACGGACGGGCGCGCCGCCAACCACCGTTTCGACGCCGGACTGCCATACCTGCGTCAGCGGGCTTTCGGGTCCACGGCGCTCGCCGGTATGAAGGTTTTCAAAGTCGTCGGAGCCGGCCATGACGTCCCGGACATGCACGGCGTAGTTGGACCAGTCCGTGGCGATGCGGAAGAGTCCGCCCGGCTTCAGGGCGCGCGCCGCCAGGCGGCTGAACTCCGGCTGGATGAGGCGGCGCTTGTGGTGCCGCGACTTGTGCCACGGATCCGGGAAGAAGACCCACAGTTCGCTGACAGACCCTTCGGGCAGCATGGTGGCCAGTACTTCCGGGGCATTGGCCTCCACCACCCGCACGTTTTCGAGGCCGCGGCTGTTGATCTTGATGATGGTGTTGGCCAGCCCCGGCGTGTACACCTCCACGGCGAGGAAGTTCGTGTCCGGGTTTTGCTCGGCCGCGTGGCAGATGGCATCGCCCAGTCCCGACCCGATCTCGACGATGAGCGGAGCCTCCCGGCCAAACTCGGCGGCGGCATCAAAGGTGTAGTCGGGGTGGACCGAGGTGTTGGCCACGTGCCGCGGAACATCGATGGCCCACCGCTCTGCATGCTCGGCCCATGCTGCCTGCCGGCGGCCCTGGAGCCTGGTGCCGCGGCGCACGAAGCTCACCGGACGGCCGCCGTAGGTGCCAAAGGAGGCCTGGGTTCCGGGCGTGACAGGCCTGGGGACATGCGGCTGCTGGGGGTTTTCGGGGGATTCGCTCATCCCTTCCAGAATAGCGCCGCGGGGACGGCGGAAGACCGGGGCGCCCGGAATACGCCTGCGCCGTGGTGCTGCGGGTCTGCAACGCTGGCAGGCAGACGCTCAGAATACGCCGACGAGGTCGAGGGCCGGACCGAGTGCCAGGGCGAAGACCACGCCGCAGATGCACAGGGCAACTGCCGCCGCGGACCGGCTTCCAGAGCCGCGGGGCAACTGGTTCAGCACGGGGAGTGCCAGCCGTAGCCCGAGCGAGGCGAAGAGGAGCGGCAGGCTGAAGAACAGGAAAGGAGCCACCCATGGAGTGCGGGAGTAGCCGTTGTCCGAATAGGTCAGGAGCATGGCCAGCCCGGCGAACGGCCCGGTCAGGAACATGCTGACCGGGGCAAGGATTGCCAGGACCAGGCTGTTCGTCCCTTTGTGGCCCGGGGCTCCCTGCGGCTGGCCGGGGCCGTTGTGGAAGGGAGGCGGCCCTGTCCCGTCCGGCGGTGCGGGGCGTGAATCCGGCTGCGGTGTAGTTTCCATGGTGCTCCCGTGGGTTGGTGCGGCCAGAGGCCAGGCCGCGACTGGCTCCAACGTACGAAGCCGCGGGGAGCGCCGGAAGGCCAAGCCGTCCGTATGTGGAAAACCCGCGCCCGACCGGACGCCTGCAAGAATGGGCGGATGACGGACGCAACGAATGCCGGCGCAAGGGAGCAGCGGCGAAGGGCAGCTTCCGGGGAAGCCGGGGAGGGGACCCGGACGGGCAGCAGCCGCGTGGACCTCAGCACCCTGGTGGACGCGGAGATCGATGAACTGCCGGCAGCGGAACCCACCCGCACGGGCAGCCGGCGCGCCCTGGCCTACCTGGGCGTCTGCCTGGTCCTGATCGGCCTGAACCTCCGCAGCGTCTTTTCCAGCCTCTCGGCGGTCCTTCCGGAGGTGACCAGCCAGGCTGGCCTGCCGGGCTGGTCCGTAGTGGTGCTGACCACCGTTCCCGTGACCTTGCTGGGTGTCTTCGCCCCGCTCGCCCCTGTCCTGGCCCGACGCTTCGGCGCCGAACGGGTGCTGCTGGGCGCCATGGCACTGCTGACGGCCGGGCTCCTGCTGAGGCCAGTGGACGCGGGGCCGGCCACAGCCGCAGGCCACCTGCCCGCCCTCCTGCTGGGCACCGCGGCCTGCGGCGCCGCGATAGCCCTCTGCAATGTGCTGCTCCCGGGCCTGGTCAAGCGCGATTTCCCGCACCGGCTGGGACTCATGGGCGGGCTCTACACCACAGCGATTTGCGCCTCTGCGGCCCTCGGCGCCGGCTTCACGTACCCCGTCTACACGGCGACGGGGGAGTGGACCAAGGCGCTGTGGGTCTGGGCGCTGCCTGCCGCCGTCGTGCTTCTGCTGTTCCTGCCCGTCGCCGTGCGGCAGGGGACGGTCCGGCACCAGGCGGTCCGGGACGGGGTGAATGTGTGGCGCTCGTCCGTGGCCTGGCAGGTGACCATCTTCATGGTGCTGCAGGCCATGATGTCCTTCAGCGGTTTCGCCTGGCTGGCGCCCATCCTCCGCGAGCGCGGCGTTGACGGGGCGACGGCCGGCCTGATCGTTGCCGTGTGCATCGTGCTGCAGATGCTGGGGTCCCTGTTCGCACCGGCGCTCGCCGCACGGTTCCGGGACCAGCGCGCCATCAACACGGTGGTTGCGCTGATGACGGGCAGCGGTTTCGTGCTGAGCATCCTGGGCCCGCTGGACCTGGTCTGGGTGTGGGCCGGGCTGCTGGGCCTGGGGCAGGGAAGCCTCACCGCCTGTGCGCTGACCCTGATCATGCTCCGCACCCGCGACGGGCATACCGCCGCCCACCTGTCCGGCATGATGCAGGGTGTTGGCTATGGGGTGGGCTCCACCGGAACGCTCATGGTGGGGCAGCTGCACCAGGCCACCGGGTCCTTCGTTCCTGCGGGCATCCTGTTCACGGTGGTGGGGCTGCTCGCGGCCGTGTTCGGCTACCGGTCCGGCCGCAACCGGTACGTGGGGTAGGGGCTGCCATGCGGGACTCCACGCTGCCCACCGCCCATGCTGCCTCGGGGATCTTCCGGCCCCCGTACGTGTGGGTCACCACCGGCACCTGCGCGCTGGTGTTCCTGTCCGCGTTCGAATCCCTCGCCGTGACCACCATCATGCCCCTGGTCAGCCGCGAACTGAACGGCGGAAGCCTCTACGCCCTGGCCTTCGCCGGCCCGATGGCCACCGGGGTCATCGGCATGGTGGGGGCCGGCAACTGGTCAGACCGGCGCGGGCCTGCCATGCCGCTGTACGCCTCTGTGGCACTGTTCGTCGCCGGGCTGCTGATCGCGGGCACCTCGGTTTCCATGCCCATGCTCGTGGCCGGCCGCCTGATCCAGGGGCTGGGCGGCGGCGCGCTCACCGTGGCGCTCTACGTGCTGGTGGCCCGATTCTTCCCCGGCACGCTGCACGCCAGGATCTTCGCCGCGTTCTCGGCCGCCTGGGTGATCCCGTCGCTGGTGGGCCCCTTCGCCGCCGGCGTCGTGGCCCAGGTCTTCAGCTGGCACTGGGTGTTCCTCGGCGTCGTGGGCCTGGTCCTCCCGGCCCTGGCGATGATCGTGCCCGTCCTGCGCGGGCTCAGCAGCGCCGAAGAGGCGCCCCGACCGGAACAAACCCAGTGGGACCTCGGTCGGCTGGGCTGGGCGGTGCTGGCCGCGCTCGCGGTGCTGGGGCTGAACCTCTCCGCCGACATCAGCATCCCCGCCTTCCCCCCGGCTACGGCACTCCTGGCGATCGCCGCCGTCGTCCTGGCGCTGGTGGCCGTCCGGCCGCTGGTCCCCGTGGGCACCCTGGCCGCTCACCGCGGACTACCCAGCGTGATCCTGGTGCGGGGCTTTGCTGCAGCATCATTCTTTGGCGCGGAGGTCTACCTTCCGTACCTGCTGATCGACCGCTACGGATTCCCGCCCACCCTGGCGGGCCTGACCCTGACCGGCGGGGCGCTGGCATGGGCCGGCGCCGCGGCGGTGCAGGGCCGGCTTGGCTCCCGGCTGTCCCACCGGGTGGCGGTCCAGGTGGGATCGCTCATGGTCCTGGCGGCGATCCTCCTGGCCCTGGCCACCACGGCGCTGCACTGGCCGGCCGCAGCCGCGATCGCCGGCTGGGTGGTGGCGGGCGGCGGCATGGGCCTGCTGTATCCACGCCTGAGCGTCATGACCCTGGCGCTGTCCACCAAAGAGAACGAGGGCTTCAACAGCTCTGCCATGTCCATTTCGGATTCCCTCGGCGGGGCGCTTTCGCTGGCGGCCACGGGAATTGTCTTCGCGGCCTTCACGACGCCGGTCCAGTCCTTCGCGGGCGTGTTCGCCTTCACCGCGGCCATCGGGGTGGCAGCGGCGGCGGTTGCGCCGCGGGTCAGTGGCAAGGAACGGCCGGGAACCTAGGGCAGGCGGGTGGCGCGCAGCACGACGTCGGCGATGGTCGCTTCCTGTCCTTCGGGTCCCGTCACCGGCCGCTCGCGGCTGGTCAGGACCTCAATCTGCCACTCCGGCCCGCCCAGGCCGAGTTCGCGGACCAGGTCGTCGGCCGTATAGAACATGTCCCGGTGGTTGTGGTGGTCTGCACCCCACGGCGGCAGTCGGTCCGGGTGGTGGCCCACCACCAGCAGGGTGCCGCCGGGCTTGACGGCCGAGGCAGCGGTCCGCAGCGGGATCCGCCAGTCGAGTTCCTGCGAATGCAGGAACTGAGCGGTCACAAAATCGTAGGCGTCGCCGGGCTGCCACTGCGTCAGGTCCGCTTGCTGCCAGGTGATCCGGCTGCGGATGTCCCCGTTGGAGGCGTTCACGCTTTCGCGTGCCAGCTCGGCCAGCTCGTGCGAGTGCGCCCGTTCCAGGGCCACGGCGGAAACGTCGACGGCGGTCACGGACCAGCCCTGCTGGGCAAGCCAGATGGCGTCCGCGCCTTCGCCGCAGCCCAGTTCCAGCGCCTTGCCCGGTCGGAGTCCGCCGGCTTCGCGGACCAGTTGCGGATTGGGTTTCCCGCTCCAGAGCCGTGTTTTGCTGCGGTACCGCTCGTCCCACACCGTTGCGGGACTGATGCCGCCGCCATCCGGCTCCGGGGCCCCGCCGCCGTCGTCCCCGTGGTGCCGGTGTGCCTGGTTCGGGTGCGCTTCGTTGTGCTGCGTCTCCTGGCCCTGCTCCGGGTGTTCGCTCATGCTCCAACACTGCCCCGCCGTGCCCCTGAAGGCAACGGCCGGACGGTGGCCGGGCGGCGGGATGCTAGACTGGTGGAACTTGATGTGCAGTGATGCCGCCTGCTCCGATCTGGAGAACCTTTCCAGGGAGTGGGCATTTTTCATGTGAGAGGCACATCCTGCGTCGATGAACGCGTTCCATTTGGTCCCGGCCGGCTGTCCTTTTTACAGCGCCCGGTTGATCACCTGACTTTTCTTCGGCGAAACCCCTGGTCCAACCGGCATCGGGGGCCGATATCCGCCCGGATACCGCCAGAAAGACCGTAAAAAACTACATGACTACTTTTGCTGCCCTCGGTACTCCCAAGGCCCTTGCAGACACCCTTTCAGCCCAGGGGATTGTTGAACCGTTCCCCATCCAGGTGAAGACCCTTCCGGACACGCTGTCCGGCCGTGACGTCCTGGGCCGTGGCCGGACCGGCTCCGGTAAAACCATCGCTTTCGCCATCCCGCTTGTAGCAAGACTCGCTGAGCGGGAAGCCAAGCACTTCCGCAAGCCCGGGCGCCCCATGGGCCTGGTCCTGGCACCCACCCGTGAACTGGCAACCCAGATCAACGCCACCATCGAACCGCTGGCCAAGGCCGCCGGCCTGAACACCACCGTGATCTACGGCGGCATCTCCCAGGCACGCCAGGAGAAGGCGCTGCGGGCCGGCGTCGACATCGTCATCGCTTGCCCCGGCCGCCTGGAGGACCTGATCCGCCAGCGCATTCTCACCCTCGAAGCGGTGGAGATCACCGTCCTGGACGAGGCAGACCACATGGCCGACCTCGGCTTCCTGCCCGTGGTCAAGAAGCTCATGGACATGACCCCCAGCCAGGGACAGCGGCTGCTGTTCTCGGCAACCCTGGACAACGGCGTGGACAAGATCGTCCAGCGCTACCTGTCCAACCCGTTGACGCACTCCGTGGACGACCCGCAGGCAGCGGTGACCACCATGGAGCACCACGTCCTGGTGGTCAACGACCAGACCGTCAAGAAGCAGCTGATCGTGGAGCTCGCCTCCGGCGCCGGCCGCCGGGTCCTCTTCATGCGGACCAAGCACCACGCCCGCAAGCTGGCCAAGACCCTGACCGACGCCGGCATCCCCGCCGTGGACCTGCACGGCAACCTGTCGCAAAACGCCCGCGACCGGAACCTGGCCGAGTTCTCCAACGGTGACGTCCGCGTCCTGGTGGCCACCGACGTGGCCGCCCGCGGCGTGCACGTCGACGACGTCGAACTGGTCATCCACGTGGACCCGCCCACCGAGCACAAGGCGTACCTGCACCGCTCCGGCCGCACCGCCCGTGCCGGTTCGGACGGCACGGTGGTCACCCTGACGCTGCCCGAGCAGCAGACCGACGTGAAGAAGCTCATGAAGGCCGCCGGCGTGGACGTCAGCTTCGAGCGCGTCACCGCCAGCTCACCGATCGTTGCCGAACTCGTGGGCGAGATCGCCGAGAAGGTGGACCCGCGGACCCGCGCCGCGCTGCTGGCAGCCAAGGCCCAGAAGCAGGGCGGGGGCACCTCCACGGGCGCCAACGCCGAACGCAAGCGTGCACGCCGCCAGGCTGCGCCGTCCGCCGGTGGCCGTGGCGGCCGCGGTGGCCGGGGCAAGGTCTCGGCCGAGCCGGTCCGCGCCGATGTTCCCCGTGCCGAGCGCCGGGCTGCAGCCTTCGAGGGCCGCACCGAAGCCCGCGCCGCCTTCGACCGGGTGGCTGAGCAGAACGAGGACCGCGCCGTGGCAGCAGCTGCCGCCCGCCGCAATGCCCGCGGCCGCGGAACCGCAGGCACCCACCGCAACGACGTTCCCGCAGCAGGTGGCCGCTCATCGGCCGGCCGCGGATCGGACGGACGTGCAGCAGAGGGCCGCGGCGATTCCCGGATCACCCGCAGCGCCGCTCCCCGCGGCGGCACCGGCCGTCCCGCAGCGGGCGGACGCCCGGCGTCCGCCGTGTGGTCCTCCAACACCGGCGGAACGTCCGGTGGGTCCTACGGTTCGGGCAGCGGCTCTTCCGGCAACGGCGGCTCAGGCCGCCCGGCCCGCTCCGGCCCGCGCCGCGCATCAGCCCCGGCGTCCAACGAGCGCCGCGGCCGCTAGAACTGCCTTTTGAGCGGGCCCGCCTTTGAGGTGGGCCCGCTCAGCCGTTTAAGGCGATTTACCAGCCGCGGGCGCGCCACTCTCCGAGGTGCGGCCGCTCCGCACCCAGGGTAGTGGGCTTGCCGTGGCCGGGATGGACGACGGCGGTGTCCGGGTAGGCGTCGAACAACCGCTCCGTGACATCGGACAGGAGCCGGGCGAACCGTTCCGGTTCCTGCTGGGTGTTGCCCACGCCGCCCGGGAAAAGCGAGTCGCCGGAGAAGATGTGCGCAGGCCCTTCCGGGTCCTGGTACACAAACGCGATCGAGCCGGGCGTATGGCCGCGCAGGTGCACCGCCGCCAGCTCAAACCCGTCCACGGCCACCTTGTCCCCGTGCCCAAGCCGCCGGTCCACCGCAACGGGCAGCGCATCGGCGTCGTCCGCGCCGGCGGCGGTGGGCGCCCCGGTTGCTTCCACCAGTTCCCCGAGCGCCCGCACATGGTCCCAGTGCTGGTGCGTGGTGGCGATCAGGGCGAGGTGCGCCGGTGCGGCGCTGTCCCCGGCGCCATCGGCCAGCAGTTGCCGGATGGCGGGCAGGTCGTCCGCGGCATCGATCAACAGCTGCGCACCGCTCTCCTTGGCAGTCAGCAGATACACGTTGTTGTCCATCGCACTGACGGAGATGCTGCGGATGGTCAGGGCCGGCAGGTCGTAAAGAAGCGAGTCCATGATCGTCAGCCCAGGGACGGCTGCAGGTCCAGCGGAAGGGAGCTGGAGTAGACCTGTTTGGTTGGCGGCCCGGCCAGGATCTCGTGGAGCGCGCTTTTGCCTTCCGGCGTTGTCCGCCAGGCGGCGTAGTCGTCATGGTCCTGGGTGGTGGCCCAGGTTTCCACCACCAGGATGTGGCAGGGGTCGGCGTCGTCAACCAGTGCCTCGATGCCTTGGTTGCCTGGCCAGGCATGGGTGGCGGCGAGGGTTTCGGAGAGGTACTTGGCGGCGTCGTCCCGGCGCGCGGGGTCGATCCGGACTTCGAAGTGCACGATGGCAGTCATGGGGCTCCTTGGAGTTGCAGTCGAATACGTGGTTTCTGCTTACAGGGTGACGCGCTATTCGCGCCCCTCGGACACCCACGTGGGATCCGCGGAACGGGAGCCGACGACGGCGTCTGAGGCTGCGTCGAGAACCTCCAGGTGCGCCGGGGTGAGGTCCAGGGCCAGGGCGCCGAGGTTTTCGTCGATCCGCGCGGCCTTGCGGGTGCCCGGGATCGGGACGACCGGCAGGCCGAGCCGGCCGCCCTGGGCCAGCAACCATGCCAAAGCCACCTGCGCGGGCGTCGCATCCAGCTGGTCCGCCACGTTCCGGACCGCGTCCACCACCGCCTGGTTGGCGGCCGCCGCGTCCGGGGCGAAGCGGGGGATGTTCCGCCGGAAGTCCTTGGCGCCCAGGCTCGTGGTATCCACCGTTCCGGTGAGGAAGCCGCGGCCCAGGGGGGAGTAGGGGACGAAGCCCGTGCCGAGGCCGGCGGCGGCCGGGACCACGTTGCGCTCCACGTCGCGGCTCCAGATGGACCACTCACTTTGGACGGCGGCGATCGGGTGCACCGCAGCAGCGTCCTGCAGCTCCTGTGCCGTCACCTCGGACAGGCCCAGGTGCCTGACCTTCCCCTGCTTCACCAGTTCCGCCATGGCGCCCACCGTTTCCTCGATCGGAACCCGGACGTCACGGCGGTGCATGTAGTACAGGTCGATCACGTCGGTGCCCAGCCGCTGCAGGCTGCGTTCCACGGCCTGCCGGACGTACTCCGCGTCGCCCCGGATGTCCGTGTAGCCGTCGGTCGGCGTGCCCACCAGGGCGAACTTGGTGGCCAGCTGGACCTCGTCCCGCCGGTCCTTGAACAGCTGCGAAATCAGTTCCTCGTTGCTGCCGCCGCCGTAGATGTCCGCGGTGTCGATGAAGCTGACACCGGCGTCCACCGCGTGGTGCAGCGTCCGCAGTGCCTCGGCCGGGTCGACGTCGCCGTACACGGGGGTCAGCGCCATGCCGCCGAAGCCGAGGGGGCTGACGGCCAGGCCATCGCCGAGCTGGACAGTGTTGCCGCGGTCACTGGGTAGGTGTGCCATGGGTGCTCCTTGTCGTTTCGTGCATGAACTGCGTCGTTGGTTGCCTGTGCCGGACGGTCGGCTACAGCCAGGGGATGATGCGGCCGGCGGCCGCACGGGTGGCCTGGATCAGCCGGGCATTTGCCTCGTCCGGCCCGTTGGCCCAGGCTGCGGCGGCGTCCTGGTCCATGCCGAACGAGACATGCCGGTCCACCAGGCGCTGCAGCCGGAGCTGCGGCGGGGTTTCAATGAACCAGGTCTCGTCCAGCTGGGCACGGACCTCTTTCCACGGCTCCCGGTCCACCAGCAGGTAATTGCCTTCGGTGATGACCAGCGGGACCTCGGCCGGGACTGCAATCGAGGCGGCCACCGGTTCGTCAAGGGTGCGCCGGAATTCCGGGGCGTACACCACTGCCTCGTCCCGGCGCGCCAGGCGGCGCAGCAGCGAAAGGTAGCCGCCGCCGTCGAACGTGTCGATGGCTCCTTTCCGTTGCCGCAGCTCAGTCCCCTCGATGATGGCGTTGCCCAGGTGGAAGCCGTCCATGGGGACCACCACAGCGGTGCCGGGGCTGAACTGTTCCAGGAGCCAGGCGGCCAGCGTGGACTTCCCGGCCCCGGGCGCGCCGGCAACGCCAAGGATGGTCCGGGTACCGGGAGCCAGCCTGCGCCGCAGCGCGTCCACCGCCTGGGCAAGTTCGGGGGAGTCCATGTCCACAGCCTAGTCACTGCTGGGGGCGGGCGCCGGGTCCTTTGCCGGCAACGCCTTCAGGCCCGCCGCGCAGCCCACGATGCCGGCGATGAACAGCAGCTTCAGGACGCTGAACGGCTCCACGCCGGTGGCCATCGCCCAGCCCACGGTCAACGCCGCGCCGATCCCCACCCACACGGCGTAGGCCGTGCCCAGGGGGATGGTCCGGATGGCCATGCCCAGGCCCAGCATGCTCAGGGTTGCGGTGCCGGCGAAGACCAGCGTGGGCAGCGGCCTGGTGAAGCCGTCGGAAAGGCCGAGCGCCGTGGCCCAGACCGCTTCGAGGACCGCGGAGGCCAGCAGGACCAGCCACGGAACTGAACGCCTGATCATCAGGCCACCACCTTCAGGCCCACGACGCACATGGCGATGCCGGAGAGCAGCAGGAGGCGCACCGCCGTCGGACGCTCCACCCTGCTGGCCATTGCGTAGGTCGAGGTGAGCACCACTCCGACCCCCACCCATACGGCGTAGGCGGTGCCGGTGGGGATCGTCTGCATGGCGACGGCAAGCCCACCGGTGCTGGCCGCGACGGCTGCGAGGAAGAGGAGCGCCGGCCCGGTCCTGCGGCGGCCGGAGGCCTGTGAGGCGCGGTGCAGTGCCGCGGCCCAGACCGCTTCCAGCGCCCCCGAGAGAATGAGGATTAACCAAGACATGACCAGATCCTTTGGCCAGTCTTGTCGCGTGCCGGGTACTGAACCGTCGTCCGGAGGCTCGGGTGCGGAGCCTTGGCTTCCAAGGTAGCAAGGCACGACGGCGGCGGGCCACCCTTGGTGCCCAACCTCACCACCCGCGCTGGGCGAGCAGCCTTTCGACCCGCTCCGGCGCGTAGAGGCTCTCCTCCACCAGCCGGCAGAGGCCCACGGCCGTGGCCTTGCGGCTGTCCGCGGGAACGATCTCCAGGTCCACCAGGGACGGTTCAAAGGCATCCGCAAGGATCTGCTGCCGGCACGCCGCCAGGAAACCGGGCAGGACACCCACCAGCCCGCCCACGGCCACCCGGCCCGGGTTGAGCGTTCCCACCATCGCGGCGAGGGCCCGGCCCAGCACCTTTCCTGCCCCGGCGACGGCGTCCCGTACCTCCTGGTCTTCGGCCGCAGCCTCGACGAACCGGCGCAGCGTCCCATAGTGCGCGAATTGCGGGGAAGCCAGCAGCGCGCGGCCCGAAGCCACTGCTGCCAGGCAGCCGTCCCTGCCGCAGCGGCACCGGCAGCCGGCGGCCTCCGGAATCCGCACGTGTCCGATATCCCCGGCCGCCCCATGCGCGCCGCGCACCAACGAACCCCGGACAATGATCCCGGAGCCGATTCCCGTGCTGACCTTCACCGCAACAATGGAATCCGTGGGGCCGCGGACCTCGCCCACTGCCATGGACCGTGCATCGTTTTCCAGCAGGACGGGGCAATCGAGCCGCGACTCCAGCGCATCCTGCAGGCTTTGGAGGTCCCAATGGGCAAGGACGGTCCGCTCCAGGCCCAGGCGGTGGAGGGGGTCCACGGGGGCGGGCAGCCCTGCTCCCGCTCCCACCGGCTGCCTGCCGTCGAGCAGCCGCAGCGCCTCGCCGACCACGTGGTCCACCACGGCATCCTGGGCGCTGGCGATGTCCACCGGGATGCGGACGGAGGCCAGCGCCTCCCCGCTGAGGGCGAGCAGGTTGATGCCGGCGTGGGTGTGGCCGATCTCAAGGCACACCACTACTTTGTCCCGGTCATCGAACCGGAGCGAGCGGGGCGGCCGGCCGCGCTGGCCGCGCAGGGGTGTGGATTCGTAGACGAGGCCTGCGGCGAAGAGGGCATCGAGCCGCTCGTAGAGGGTGGACCGGGCCATTCCCGTCAGTTCAAGCAGGTCTGCCCGGCTGTATCCCGCGGGGTTTGAGCGCAGCAACTGAAGGAGGTGCCCGGCGCTGGTGGCGGGGCCCGCCGGCTGCGGTGTTGGCTCACCCATCAAGGTCCGCTGCTCCGTCATCGGCCCGGTTTCCTCTCCAGGGCGGGCGCGCGGCCGGCAGCCCTGGTCATTGACGTGATTTGCACCACACAATTATGATCGATCATCAGACAAAAAACCTAGCAGCCCTCACCCCCAGGAGGCTCTAATGTCCGTTACCGCGCACCACGACGTGAGCCGGCGAACGTTGCTGAAGGGGGGCCTGACGGTACTGGCTGCCGGACCGGTGCTGGCAGCCTGCGGGGTCAACACCAGCGGAAGCGGCGGGAAGGGCTCGGTCAGCTTCCTCTCCACACAGTTCGCACCGGTGGAGGAACGCCAAAAGTACGAGGCCACCCTCAAGAAATTCGCGGGGGACATCAGCGTGGCCTACAACCCCGTCGACACGGGCGTCTTCAACACCACCCTGAAGTCCCAGCTCGCCGCCGGAAAGGTCGAAGTGGGGATCGCCGGCGGGCTGCACGGCGACCTGGCCCCCTTCGCTTCGCAGTTGGAGGACCTCAGTTCACTGATGAATGACCTGTCCTCGGCCGGCTACTCCAAGGACGTGGCCGAACTGGCCAAACTGGGCACCGACGTTCCCCGGTACATCCCCTGGATCCAGGCCACGTACGTGCTGGCCATCAACAAGAAGGCGCTGCAGTGGCTTCCCTCCGGAGCGGACGTCAACAAGCTCACCTACGACCAATACCTGGCGTGGGCGAAGGCCGCCAAAGACGCCAGCGGACGCCCCGTCTTCGGCCTGCCGGCCGGCCCCAAGGGACTGCACCACCGCTTCTACCAGGGCTTCCTGCTGCCGAGCTTCACGGGCGGGCAGATCACTACCTTCCGCAACCCGGATGCCGTGAACGCGTGGACCTACATGCGCGAGCTCTGGGCCAATACAAACCCCGCCTCCACCAACTACGACTTCATGCAGGAGCCCCTGGGCAACGGCGAGGTCCTGGTGGCCTGGGACCACGTGGCGCGGCTGATCAACGCCGTCAAGGACAAACCGGACGACTGGCAGATGGTTCCCGCCCCCTCAGGGCCCAAGGGCAGGGGTTATCTCCTGATTGTCGGCGGCATGGCGGTGCCGAAGGGCTCCCCCGAGAAGGACAAGGCCTTCGACCTCATCAAGGCGCTGTCCAAGCCCGAGGCACAGATTGAGACGCTGAAGTCCAACTCATTCTTCCCGGTGGTGAAAACGGACATCGGCGGAGACCTCCCCGGCGGCGTTGCCCTCGAAGCTAAGGCCGTCAAGGCGCAGCAGGAAGCCTCCGATGCCCTGCTCGCGCTCCCGCCCGTGGGCCTGGGTGACAAGGACCCGCAGGTCTCCCAGCTCTTCAAGAACTGCTTCCAGGAAATCTGCCTGAACAACTCGGACGTCAAGGCCACCCTGGACCGGCAGGGTGCGGAACTGGCCAAGATCATGGACAGCCTCAACGTCCCGTGCTGGGCACCTGACCCCAAGATGTCTCCCTGCAAGGTCGCGTGATGGCCGCCCCGGATGCGCCGGCCGCCGCCAGGCCGCATGTTCCCCCTGCCGGCCCCAAAGCCCGTGCCCCCAGGCGGAAGGGAAACCCGGCGGCACTGCTGCTGATCGCCCCGTCGATCGTGTTCATGACGCTGCTCTTCGGCTGGCCGATGGTCAGCGGCATCCTGCAGGCCTTCGGTGGGCCGGAGGGCCTGACCACCGCCAACTTCTCCCGGATGGTAGAGGACCCCTACTTCTGGTCCTCCGTTGGCAACACGCTGCTGCTCATCGTGGTGATGATTCCCATCCAGTTCGTCCTGGCGCTGGCCATGGCCCTGCTGATCCGGGCCAAGCCGCGGGGGGCGTCTGCCTACTTCTACATCTGGGCCATCCCGCTGGCAGTCAGCGACCTCGCCGCCGGCCTGGTCTGGCTGACCGTGTTCACGGACCGCGGCTACCTCAACTCGCTCCTGGCGTCTGTTGGCGTGCAGCCGGTTTCGTGGCTGGCCTATGACAACTACCCGTCCATGTTCGGTGCCGTGCTCATCGCAGAAGTCTGGCGCGCCACTTCACTGGTGTTCGTCATCGTCGTGGCCGGGCTGCAGTCCATCCCGAAGGACTATGAGGAGGCGGCCGGTGTTTTCGGCGCCAGCTTCTGGAACCGGCTGTGGCACGTCACCTTGCCGCTGCTGCGCCCCAGCCTCCAGACGGCCCTGATCCTGCGGACCATCCTGGCCTTCCAGACCTTTGCGGTGGCACTCGCCCTCACGGGCCAGAACTTCCCGCTGGTGGTTGGCGAGACGTACCGGTGGTACACCGGGCTGCAGGACCCCAACGTGGCCTCGGCCCTTGCCCTGGTGGTCATGGCCGTGTCCATGGTGACCGCCGTGGGCTACCTGAAACTCCTGAGGGACCAGACGGAGGCGGCGCGATGAGCCACGCCACGACATCAAGGACTGCTGCTGCCGGGGCCGCCCGGCCCGAGCCGGGGGTGGACCGCAGGCCCCTTGCGCGGCAGCGCCGCAACCGGGTGCTGCTGCAGGTGGCCTGCATCCTGATCACCCTGTTCATGGCCGTGCCCATCTACCTGATTGCCCTGGCCGCAATGTCCAGCCGGCAATCGCTGCAGAAGTTTCCGCTCAGCTTCATCCCGGACAACTTCTCCACCGAGACCATGCAGACGTTCCTGCAGTCCACCGGCATCCTGGGCGGCCTCATCAACTCCGTCCAGGTGGGCGTGTTCACCCTGGTGTTGTCGCTCCTGATCGGCGTTCCCGCAGGCTACGCGGTGGCCCGCTTCGCCTTCCGCGGCCGCGAGCCCTACCAGCTGTTCCTGCTGTTCACCCGGGCCCTGCCGATCGTCGTGCTGTCCGTGCCGCTGGCCCAGCTCTTCCTGCAAACGGGGCTGTATGACAGCGTGCCCGCCGTCGTCCTGCTCCACACCGCCCTGGCCCTGCCCACCACCATCCTGATCACCGCCTCGGTGTTCCTGGGCGTGCCCCGGGATGTGGAGGAGGCGGCGCGGATCTTCGGCTGCAGCCCCGTGCAGGCCTTCGTCAAAGTGGTCCTGCCCATGGCCATACCCGGCATCGCGGCCGCCTCCATCTTCACCTTCGTCATGTCCTGGAACGAAGTCCTGGGCGCATCGATCCTGACCCTGAACCAGCGCACCCTTCCCGCCCAGGTCCTTAGCTCCCTCTCCGAATCACCATTGGCATACCGCTTCGCCGGCGGTTTCCTGCTGGTGGTCCCGGCCCTGGTGTTCATCTTCTTCATGCGCCGCTACCTCACCAACATGTGGGGCTCCACCATCCGCTGATCGCGTCCCAGAGAGGCCGTCCCATGGCTGACATCTCCATCAAGGGCCTGCACAAGACCTACCCGGGCAGCACTGAGCTGGCCACCAACAACGTTTCGCTGGAGGTGGCCGAAGGTGAGTTCATGGTGCTGCTGGGGCCCTCCGGCTGCGGAAAGACAACCCTGCTCCGCATGGTCGCAGGCCTGGACTTCCCGGACCAGGGCAGCATCGCCATCGGCGGCAGGGACGTGACCTACCTGCCGCCGCAGGACCGCAACCTTTCCATGGTGTTCCAGTCCTACGCCGTCTTCCCGCACCGCATGGTCCGGACGAACATCGCGTTCGGGCTGATGATGAAGAAGCTCCCGCGGGAGGAGATCGAACGGAAGGTGGCCTGGGCGGCGGACCTGCTGCAGCTCAGCCCCTACCTGGACCGGTATCCCGCCCAGCTCTCCGGCGGCCAGCGGCAGCGCGTTGCCGTGGCCCGCGCCATCGTCATGGACGCCGACGTGCTGCTCATGGACGAGCCCCTGTCCAACCTTGACGCCCTCCTGCGCCTGGACTTCCGTGCCGAGCTGAAGAAAATCGTCCAGCAGCTCGGTTCCACCACCCTCTATGTCACCCACGACCAGGTTGAGGCAATGAGCCTCTCGGACCGGGTTGCCGTGATGAAGAAAGGCCAGATCGCCCAGCTCGGCCATCCAATTACGGTGTATGAGGAGCCGGCGGACCGCTTTGTGGGCGGTTTCATCGGCTCACCGCCAATGAACTTCCTGGACGGACGCATCACCCCGCAGGGGGCCCTGGAAGTGGGCGGCCAAAGCATCGCGGCACCGGAATTCCTTGCCCGGGCAGCGGCGCGGACGGGTGGCGCCCCGGTGATGGTGGGCATCCGGGCAGAGAACATTTCCCTTGCGCAGCCCGGCTCGGAGGGTACCCTTGACGCGGGCGTGGAGGTGGTGGAGCCGCTCGGGCACGCCACGCTGCTGACCGTGGACCTGGGCGGCCAGGCCGTCAAGGTCCAGGTGCCCTCCACGGCGCGGGTGTCGGCGGGCGACACCGTGGGACTGCTCTTTGAGCAAAGCGCCCTGCGCTTCTTTGATACGGAAACCCAACTGGGGCTGACGGCGTGACGGCAGGGGCGGACGCCACGCGCTATCCGGTCCGCGACCTGGCGGACATGGGCCGGCGGGCCAGGGATGTCCTGGCCGCGAATGACCTCGGCACCATGGTCACCGCAGCACCGAACCTCTACCCGCACATGTGGAGCTGGGATGCTGCCTTTGTGGCCACCGGCCTGTCCACCATGAGCGTGGAAAGGGCCCTGCAGGAACTGGACCACCTGATCGCGGCGCAGTGGAAGAGCGGGATGATTCCGCACATTGTCTTCTCCAATGTGCCCGGCTACTTCCCGGACGTCGAGCGGTGGGGCACCCGCGGGGTGTCCCCCGAAGGGGTCCAGTCGAGCGGTATCTGCCAGCCACCCGTCCATGCCACGCTGCTGCGCCGCATCGTGGAGCGTGCGACGGCGGCCGGCGGCGGGGACGCCCGGCTCGCCGAAGACTTCATCCGGCGCACGTTGCCGCAATGGATCCGCTGGCACGCCTGGCTCCGCGGCAGCCGCGGCGCCGACGGCTCCGGGCTGCTCACCATCTATCACGGCTGGGAGTCCGGGATGGACAACTCGCCCCGGTTCGACGGCCCCTACTCGAGGGTCCGGCCCGGCGACATGGAGCCCTTCGTCCGGACGGACACGCTGAAGGTCACGGACCGGAGCCAGCGCCCCAGTGACGAGGAGTACGCCAGGTACCTCTGGCTGGTGAAGCAGATGGCCGATGTCCGGTTCGACGATGCCCGGCTTCCGGACGTGATGGACTTCCAGGTTAAGGACGTATTCATGTCCGCCATCTTCGCGGCGGCCAACGAGGACCTGGCCGTGCTGGCGGAACACATCGGCCTGCGCGGGGACGCGGCCCGGCTGCGGGAATGGGCCCGGGAGTTCCGGGACGGCGTGGATGCCTCCGTCGATGAAGGAACAGGGCTGGCCCGGGACCGGGACGTGCTGACCGGCGAATGGATCGGGCTGCCGACCATGGCAGGGTTCGCTCCGTTGATCTCCACAGCGGACGGGCCCCTGCTGCGGCGCCAACTGGAGATCTTCGAGGGGCCGGACTGGACCGGAGACCCCCGGCTTGCCTTCCCGCTGCCGGCCTCAACTTCCACCACCTACGGGGGCCTTAGGCCACGGCAATACTGGCGGGGGCCCGTCTGGCCCGTCATGAACTGGTACCTGGCGGAATGCCTGCGCAGGCGCGGCGACGACATGCGGTACCGGCGGCTGCGGGAAGCCTCCCTTGCCCAGCTGATGGAAGGCCACTTCGCGGAGTATTACGAGCCGTTCACCGGCGAGCCGCTGGGCAGCATGGACCAGTCCTGGACGGCGGCCGTGGCGCTGGAGTGGCTCGCCGATCCAGGCGGGGGCTGACCGGTGGAGGCCCCGCCGCCCGTTGCCCACCCCGGGCCACCCGTGCGCCTCCTGGTGGCCGGCGCAGGTGCGCGCGGCTCCGCCTACGCCCGGCTCGCGGTTGACACCGGCCAGGCCACCATCGTGGGGGTCGCGGAGCCGCGCCGGCTGCTGCGCGAAAGCCTCGCGGCCGAGCTCGGCGTCCCGGACGGAGGGCTGTTCGCGGACTGGCAGGCCATGCTCAACACCCGGCTCCCGGCTGACGGCATCATCATCGCCACCCCGGACCGTGAACACGTGGAGCCGTTCGCCGCCGCCGCAGCGCACGGCTATCCGGTCCTCCTGGAGAAGCCGGTGGCGGGGGACGCTGCCGGCTGCGCGGAACTGGCGCGGCTGCAGCGCGAATCCGGGATCACGGCGACGGTCTGCCACGTCCTGCGCTACACCCCGCAGACCGCGCTGCTGCGGCAACTCCTGTCCGCCGGCGCCATTGGCCGCGTCATCTCCGTCCAGCACCTGGAGCCCGTCGGGTTCTGGCACTTCGCGCACTCCTACGTCCGCGGGAACTGGCGGCGGGAGGACGAATCCAGCCCATTCCTGCTGGCCAAGTGCACGCACGACGTCGACTGGCTCTCCTTTGTCATCGGGAGCCGGCCGGTGCGGGTGTCCTCCTTCGGAAGGCTCTCGCATTTCCGGCCGGAGGAGGCACCCGAAGGCGCCTCAGGGCGCTGCACCGGCTGCCCCGCAGAACCCCGCTGCCCCTATTCCGCCCTGCGGATCTATGGAGCAGGCCGGCCGCCGGATGGCATCACAGCGGATCCGGCGAGGGCCTACTTTGCCGACGTCGTGGATCCCGGCGGAACCCGGGAATCGTTGTGGCAGGCGCTGGCAACAGGACCCTACGGACGATGCGTCTACTTCGCGGACAACGACGTGGTGGACCACCAGCTGGTGAACATCGACTACCAGGACGGCACCACCGCTTCATTCACCGCTACGGCCTTCACGGCCGCGGGACCGCGCCGCACCAGGATCTTCGGCAGCCACGGTGAGATCTCCGTCGAGGCGGGCAGCATCTCGGTCCATGACTTCCTCACCGGAACAACCACTGCTCACTCGGTCCCCGCGACTGCTCCCCGGCTGGCCGGTGAAAAGCATGAAGGGGGCGACAGGGGACTGGTGCAGGCCTGGGTCACGGCCCTCGCCCGGGGTGACTGGTCGGGGGTGGTGTCGGGGCTGGAAGAGTCGCTGGTCAGCCACGCCGTGGTGTTTGCGGCCGAGGAAGCGCGCAGGAGGGATGCGGTGGTACGGGTGGAGGAATTCAGTCCGCGGCCGTGACTGGATCGACCGAGACCACCGCCAGAAAGCCGCGGCCCAGGATCTCGGGAGAGGTGCCGTCCGAGCCGGCCACCGCGTCATACCGGCCAAGCTCCACTGGCTCCGCCCCGCCTTCGCTGGCCACTGCCTGTCCCTGCAGCAGCACCCCCAACTGCCCCTCGAAGAGCGGGTGGGCGCGCTTTTTGGACAGCTCGATGATGGAGGTGTAGCCCTTGCACGCGGCCGTGCGGGTGATGACGTTGAGGTCGCGGATGTCGCCGGTGGGGAGCTTCGCCATAGTGGCCGCACCGCCATCGAACCGGAAAGGCCGGTACTTTTCCATCGGGTGCTCTGCCCCGTCCACGGTGAGGACCAGCAGTTCACCTTCGATGACCGTCAGCACCCGCTCCATGCCGGGGAAGGCGGAAAAGTCTCCTGCCTTGGCCACGTCTGCGATGCTCACCCGCCAGTTCCAGCCGCCGTCTTCGGATTCCTGGCGGGCGATTTCACGGGTCACCCCGCCGCCGTTGCGCCACGGTTCGGCCTTGAGCTCAGCGAAGCGGATGATCTGCATCAGCCCAGCCTAGTTCCCCTCCGTGGCCGGCATCGCAGATGCGCCCCGGCCCTGCTACTCTCCTCCGGGGGGTCAACACGAAAACAGCCTGAAGGAGCCCGGGAATGTTCGTCAAAGTGTGTGGTCTCAGTACGCCGGAATCGGTGCGCGAGGCAGTGGACGCCGGCGCGGACGCCGTCGGGTTTGTCCTCACCGCCAGCCCGCGCGTGGTCTCGCCGTCGCAGGTGGCATCCCTGCTGTCCGGGGTACCCGCCGGAGTTTCCCCCATTGCCGTGTTCCGTGACGAGCCCGTGGCAGATGCCCTCGCCATCGCCCGGGCGGCCGGCCTGCAGTGGATCCAGCTTCATGGCACCCGGTCCCGTGCTGACGTGGCAACAGTGCACGACGCCGGCATGAAGCTGGTCAGGGCCATCACCATGGGTGCCGGCCCCGATGAGTTTGAAGACTGGGGCGAGGACCTGCTCCTGATCGACGCCTCCGTGCCCGGCTCGGGCGAGTCCTGGGACTACGCTTCCGTGGCTGCACTGCCGGCGCTGAAAGGCAGGGACTGGCTCCTTGCCGGCGGCCTCGACGCTGCCAATGTGGCCCAGGCCTCAGCGGCAGCACACGCCTGGGGAGTGGACGTGTCCTCTGGTGTCGAGGCCTCCCGCGGCGTGAAGGACCCGGCCAAGATCCGGGCGTTCGTGCATGCCGCAAAGGCGGCCGCAACGGTTTAGCACGGACCCGCCGGCAAGGACGCCGCGGATCAGGGCAGGATCAGGGACATCCCCCACCCATATGCCGCCGGGGTGGGGGCAGAATGGGTGCATGAAGACACTCCTGAACGTCATTTGGCTGGTTTTCGGCGGCTTGTGGCTCGCCCTTGGGTATTTCCTCGCCGGCGTGGTCTGCTGCCTGCTCATCGTCACCATTCCGTGGGGCATTGCCTCGTTCCGTATCGCCGCCTACACCCTGTGGCCCTTTGGCCGCATGGTGGTGGACAAGCCGGGCGGAACCGGTGTCTTCTCCCTGCTGGGAAATGTGATCTGGCTGCTGGTCGCCGGCATCTGGATCGCCATCGGGCACGTAGTCACGGCCTTCGCCATGGCAGTGACCATCATTGGTATCCCCTTGGCCATCGCCAACCTCAAGCTCATCCCGGTTTCCCTGATGCCGCTGGGCAAGCAGATCGTGCCCACCAGCACGCCGTTCGTGAGCAACTACCCCGCCAGGACCTACCGCTAGGCAGATTCCTCCGGATCCAGGGCGCGCAGCACGCAGAACTCGTTCCCGTCCGGATCCGCCATGACCACCCAGGTGGCCGCTGCGCCCTGGCCAACGGAGATCTGCCGCGCGCCCAGCCCTTCCAGCCGCGCCACTTCGGCGTCCTGGTCCTGGGGCCGCAGGTCCAGGTGGAGGCGGTTCTTGAGTTCCTTCTGCTCCGGGACCCTGAGGAAGAGCAGGTCGGGCAGCCCGCCGTCCCCGGCGCTGCCTGCCGGCGGCTCCAGCACGATCTCGTCGTCCTCTTCATGGGTGCGGCGCCATCCGAGCGCCTGTTCCCAAAAGGCCGCGGGAACGCGGGGGTCGGTCGAATCGATGGCAAGGGCTTGGATGCGCAGGCTCATCGGAGCAGTTTTGCATCCGGTCCCCGCATCCGTAAACCGCCCGCCGCTGACCTGGCCGGCGGACCATCGGCCCATCAGAGCGGACGGAAGGCACCCTCCCGCAGGATGGCCACAGAGTCGCTCTGGTCCAGTTCCGCCGCGATATCCACGTCTTCCGCATAGCCGGCCCCTGCCAGCTCCCGGCCGCTGGAAGACTGCTGCAGCATTTCGCGCAGCCGCGGTTCGGCGGACTCGAACACAGCCATGGCTGCCACGGCCTCCGGGGCGTAGCCGTGCCTGCCGTCCCCGGCCTCGTAGCCGCCCCGGCCTGCGGCTACCAGCCCCGCGATGAACGCTCCGGCGCCGATGTGGTCCTCCACGGCTGGCCGCAGCGTGCCGTCCGGCCAGCGCTCACCGGCGGCAACCACGGCTACTACCGCGTCTTCCGGAAGGTTCGCGGCCACCCAGTCGGCCGTCGCGGCGGCGTTCCGCAGGCAGACTGCCGCTACCAGCGGTACTTCCCCGGCCAGCGCCCGGCACAGTTCGGACCCGTTGGGGGAGGGCAGCACCACCCTTCCCAGCGATGCAGCATCCCGGAAGCTGGCGGGGGAGAGGCTCAAGCCGCCCCCGCCGCGCGGACCGGCCAGTTGCGCCCGGTGGTGGGCGGCGAAGTCCTCCGCGCCGGTATCGCGCCACCTGCAGGGGAACACTTCGGCGCCCCGGTCCAGTGCCACGCTGACGCAGGTGCTGAAGGACAGGACGTCCACCACCACCGCCAGGTCGGCACCCGCGGCCACGGTTCCGGCGCCGGCCACGCCCCAGTCCAGCCTGATGGTGAAGGGGAGCTGCCGGTGGGCGGCGTTGGCGGAGTAGGTGTGCCGTGGGCTGGAGCCTGGGGCGTTCACGCCAGTTCGCCGTTCAGGTTCCGGTGCGCGGCATCCAGCCACAGGTCCCGGGCCCGCGGATGGTGGAAGAGCGGGTCAAGTTCCAGCAGGTGCCGCACGACGGCGGCCCGTCCGGCTGCGAAGTCGGCGTCGCCGATGTGCGCGTAGTCTTTCCGCACGGCGGCTACATAGCGGGCGTATTCCTCCGGTCCGCTGCCGAGGATGGAAAGGTCCGCGTCGCAGAGCAGGGCCCCTGCGGCATCGCCCGCTTCCGGCCGGTGGTCCGAGGTGACGCGTACCAGCCGGGCCACTTCGGCCACCTCGTCCTCCGGCAGGCCGGCGCCGGCAAGGCGGTGTTCGGCAAGCAGAGCGGACTCCTCTTCATCCCGGCCCGCCGCGCCCCGGTACACGGCGTCATGGAACCAGGCCGCCAGCAGTACGGTCCGGGGCGCCTCTGCCGGTTCGGTGAGCAGGTCCAGTGCCTCCAGGACGGAGAGGAGGTGGGTGCTGCCGTGGTAATGCCGGTGCGGTTCGCTCCACCGGTCCAAGAGGTCCAGGAAGAGGGCGTCGTGGCCGGGCATGACGGCCTCCCACCGGTTCAGGAGCGGGACTTTCAGCGACTTGTTGCGCCGGCGTGCCGGGATGCGCAGTCCGCTGGCGATGAGTTTACGGACCAGCACCCGGGCTTCCACCGAAACCGCCCCGGCCGCCACCAGTTCGTCGAAGCGGCGTTCCGGAACGTCGTAATGGTCGCCGTCGAACGCCCGCTCCGGAATCCCGGCGGCGGCGGCGAAATGGTGCAGTTCCTCCAGCGACGCGTCCGAGACCAGATGCGAAAAATGGGTTCCGTGTGCAGGCCACAGCGGCGGGTCGATGTAGATGGCCATGGAAGGAGTCTAGTGCCGCCCTCCCCGGGAAAGTCGGCTGCCGGCCGGAAGGCAGCGATTGGCAATTACGGAGCAAAACCGGACACCCTTCCGCATTTGCGGACTATAGTGAGTTCGTGACCCTTATCCGCGTATCTGAAGCTGCCCGTTTCCTGGGTGTCAGTGATGACACGATCCGCCGCTGGACCGAGCATGGAACGCTGACCCCGCTCCGTGACGACTCCGGACGGCTCGCCGTGGACGGGTTGGAGCTGGCAGCCCATGCGCAGAAGCTGGCGCAGCTTCCGGATGATCCGAAAAGCGGCAGCAGTTCGGCCCGCAACCGGTTCGTCGGCCTGGTCACCAACGTCATCTCGGACACGGTGATGGCCCAGGTGGAACTGCAGTGCGGGCCGTTCCGGGTTGTTTCGCTGATGAGCAGCGAAGCGGTACGTGAACTGGGCCTCGAACCGGGCTCGGTGGCCACCGCCGTGGTCAAGGCAACAACGGTCATCATCGAATCCCCGAAGGGACGGGCTGCCGCATGACCCGCCGCGTTTGCATCCCGAAGCCCAGGATCTTCGCAGTCCTGGTTGCCGTGGCCCTTCTCCTGCCGGCAGCCCTCAGCGGGTGCGCCGCGGAGGCCGGCAGCGCACCGGACTCCGGCGCCGGCCCCGCGCCGCACGGCACCATCACCGTTTTCGCAGCTGCCTCCCTGAAGGCCACCTTCACCGAGCTCGCCCGCACGTTCGAGACTGAGCATTCGGGCGCCACCGTCACGCTAAGTTTCGCCGGCTCCTCCGACCTGGCCAGCCAGATCAGCCAGGGGGCGCCGGCTGATGTCTTCGCCTCGGCAGATGCGGCCACCATGAAGAAGGTGCAGGATGAAGGCCTGGTGGATGGGACGCCGACGGATTTTGCCAGCAACACCCTGGCCATCGCAGTGCCGCCTGGCAATCCGGCCGGGGTCGCAGGGCTGAAGGACCTCGCCCGGCCCGGCATCAAGCTGGTCACCTGCGCCAGGCAGGTCCCCTGCGGGGCTGCCACGGCCAAGGCTGCGGACGCGGCAGGTGTGGCGTTGAACCCCGTCAGCGAGGAAAACTCGGTCACCGATGTCCTGGGCAAGGTGGCCTCCGGCGAGGCCGACGCCGGGCTTGTCTACGGCACGGACATCAGCTCTGCCGGAACCCGGGTGGCGGGCATCCCGTTCCCGGAATCCGGAACCGCCGTCAACACCTATGCCATTGCTGCCGTTGCCAACGGCGGGAACAAGGCCACGGCCCGCGCCTTCCTGGACCTGGTCGCCGGTCCAGAAGGGCAAAAGGTCCTCGCCGCCGCCGGGTTCGGGCCCGGCCAGCAATAGTGCCGCGAATGACAGGCGCGGCAGTAGGGTGGGGCCAGGCGCGCACCGGCGGTACATCACGGGTACGTCCCCACAGAACTTGTCCAGCCCCCTTACCGCTTCAGCACACCGGAGGAAACGCATGGCCCACGCCGAGAACAGTGTCATCATCAACCGGCCTGCCCGCGAGGTCTATGACTTCCTTGCTGACGGACTGAACAACCCGGCATGGCGTGACGGGGTGAAGTCCATTTCCCTGCGGGAGGGCGCTCCCGGCGAAGTCGGAGCCATCTACAGCCAAACCCTCGCCGGGCCCAAGGGACGCCCCATCCAGGGCGACTACCGGATCGCGGCAGCCCAGCCCGGCCGCCTGCTGGGCTTCGAAGTGGTGGCTGGCCCGGCCCGCCCCACCGGCGAGTACGCTCTCACCGAGGACGCCGGCAGGACCACCGTGCACTTCAGCCTGGATGCCAGGCTGCCGCTCCTGATGCGGGTCCTGGACTCGATGGTCACCCGGACCATGGAATCCGAGGTGGCCCAGCTGTCCCGGCTCAAGCAGGTACTGGAAAACCGTTGAACCAACGAAACCCCGGGAAGTAGCACGTTAATGCGGCAGGCGTATACCGGCATTCCCGGCTGGGTCCGTGCGCTGGCTGCCCTGGCCGCCGTCGTCGTCGTGCTTCCGCTGATGGCGATGGTGCTCAGGGTGGACTGGGGGCAGTTCATCCCACTGGTCACCTCGGAGCCGTCGCTGACGGCCCTGGGACTCAGCCTTCGCACCTCTGCTGCCAGCACGGCGCTGTGCATCGTGCTGGGCGTCCCGCTGGCCCTGGTGCTTGCCCGGGACACCTTCCGCCTGCAGGGCCTGCTGCGCGCGCTGGTGCTCCTGCCGCTGGTGCTCCCGCCTGTGGTGGGCGGCATCGCCCTCCTCTACACATTCGGGCGCCAGGGGCTGCTGGGCCAGGCCCTGGACGTGCTGGGGCTGCGCATCGCCTTTTCCACAACGGCGGTGGTGCTGGCGCAGACATTCGTGGCGCTGCCGTTCCTGGTGGGCAGCCTCGAGGGCGCCCTGCGGACCTCCGGCTCGCGGTACGAGGCCGTCGCGGCCACCCTCGGAGCCCGGCCGGGCACCGTGTTCCGGCGCGTCACGCTGCCGCTCGTCCTGCCCGGGCTGGCATCCGGTGCCGTACTTTCCTTCGCCCGCAGCCTGGGCGAATTCGGTGCCACGCTGACCTTCGCGGGCAGCCTCCAGGGGGTGACCCGGACCCTCCCGCTGGAGATCTACCTGCAGCGGGAAACAGACCCGGACGCCGCCGTCGCGCTGTCCCTGGTCCTGGTGGCCGTCGCCGCCGCGGTGGTGGCCCTTGCCTACCGGCGGCCGGCAGCGGGCCGGGCCGGAGCGGGACAGCGGACGACGGCGCCGGCGCCGGCAGGAGGGAACGTTCCGTGACGCTGTCCTTCCAGGCAGCCGTGGCCGGGCGCGGCTTCGACGTTGCCCTGACAGTCCAGCCTGGTGAAACCGTGGCTGTCATGGGACCCAACGGCGCCGGCAAATCGACACTGCTGGCCGGCATCGCCGGCCTGCTCCGGCCGGACAGCGGCGTGGCCGCACTCAATGGCAGCACCCTCTTCGACCTCAGGGACGGCAAACGCAGCTGGTCACCTCCCCACCAGCGCGGCATAGCCCTGCTCGCGCAGGAACCGCTGCTGTTTCCCCACCTGACCGCAGCGGACAACGTGGCCTTCGGGCCCCGGAGTGCCGGCGTTCCCCGGCGGGAGGCAAACGCCCGGGCCCTGCGCTGGCTCGCAGAGGTGGAAGCAGAACAACTCGCCAGCCGCCGGCCTGCCGAACTGTCCGGCGGCCAGGCCCAGCGGGTGGCCGTTGCCCGCGCGCTCGCCGCCGATCCCGCGCTCCTCCTGCTCGATGAGCCGCTGGCCGCCCTGGACATCCATTCCGCGCCCCTGCTCCGGCGGCTCTTTAAGCGGGTCCTCGCCGGCCGCCAGGCCGTCATCGTCACCCACGACGTCCTGGACGCCCTGATGCTGGCGGACCGTGTGGTCATCCTGGACAACGGCAGGATCGCCGAGGACGGCCCTACCCGGGCCGTACTGGAGCGCCCCCGGAGTTCCTTTGCCGCCGGACTTGCGGGCCTGAACTTCATTCCGGGCATCCTGGACGGCGCCGGGGTGCGGGCCAGCGGGGGCCTGAGGATTGCCGGCCACGAGGAGGACGCGGGCGGCTCCGGGGAACCGGTCCAGCCGTCCCGGCCGGGTGCTGCCGGCGTTGCCGTGTTTCCGCCGTCGGCCGTTTCCGTGTTCCTCAACGACGCCCATGGAAGCCCGCGGAATTCGTTCGCCGTCACCATCACCGACCTGGAACCCCACGGCGACCAGGTCCGCGTCCGCGCCGGCAGCCTGGCCGCGGACATCACGCCTGCCGCTTCCGCAGACCTGGGCCTGGCTCCGGGCATGGCGGTGCACTTCGTGGTCAAGGCCGCAGCCGTGTCCGTGTACGCCACCTGACACACCGGGGCTGCCGGCAGGACCTCTGCCTCTGGACACCCGTTTCGCCGTGGGCAAACATGGCTAGTGGACCTCGCTGTGCAAAGTTGAGCGTAGTAGACTCAACTTAGTCAACCAGCCCCCGAAAGGAGCTCTCTTTGGACGTCAAATTCACCACCAAGAGCCAGGAGGCTCTTTCCGCCGCGGCAATGAACGCCTCGACGGCCGGCAACCCCCAGGTGGAGCCCGCCCACCTCCTGAAGGCGCTGATGGACCAGCGGGAGGGTGTCGCCGTCGCGCTCCTCCGAGCCGCCGGCGCCGATCCCGACTCCGTCAGCGTCCAGGCCAGCAGCGCCATCAAGGCATTGCCCGCCACGTCCGGCGGTTCCAGCCAGCAGGCCCAGCTCTCCCGGCCCGCCCTCCAGGCCATCCAGCAGGCCAAGGAGGAAGCGGACCGGCTCGGTGACAGCTTCGTGTCCACCGAGGTGCTCCTGGTGGGCCTCTCGGCCGGCAATGATGCCGCCGCCCGCCTGCTGCGCGACGCCGGTGCGTCCCGCGAGGCGCTCCTCGCGGCCCTCCCGGGAGTCCGCGGCGACCGTAAGGTGGACAGCCCCGATCCCGAAAACACCTTCCAGGCCCTCGAAAAGTACGGTACGGACCTCACCGCCATGGCCCGCGCCGGCAAGCTGGACCCCGTGATCGGGCGAGACTCCGAAATCCGGCGCGTGGTCCAGGTCCTGTCCCGGCGCACCAAGAACAACCCGGTGCTGATCGGCGAACCCGGCGTGGGCAAGACGGCCGTGGTGGAAGGGCTGGCCCAGCGCATGGTGGCAGGCGATGTCCCGGAAAGCCTGCGTGGCAAGACCCTCATTTCCCTGGACCTTGGCTCCATGGTGGCCGGCGCGAAGTACCGCGGCGAATTCGAGGAACGGCTGAAGGCGGTCCTCGAGGAGATCAAGGGCTCAGAGGGCCAGATCGTCACCTTCATCGACGAGATCCACACGGTGGTGGGCGCCGGTGCCACCGGTGATTCCTCCATGGATGCGGGCAACATGCTCAAGCCCATGCTGGCCCGCGGCGAGCTGCGGCTGATCGGTGCCACTACCCTGGACGAGTACCGCGAAAACATCGAAAAGGACGCCGCGCTGGAACGCCGCTTCCAGCAGGTCTACGTGGGCGAGCCCAGCGTGGAGGACACCATCGGCATCCTCCGTGGCCTCAAGGAGCGCTACGAGGCGCACCACAAGGTGTCCATCGCGGACTCCGCTCTGGTGGCCGCCGCCACGCTGTCCAACCGCTACATCTCCGGCCGCCAGCTTCCGGACAAGGCCATCGACCTGGTGGATGAAGCCGCGTCCCGGCTGCGCATGGAGATCGATTCCGCTCCGGAGGAGATCGACCAGCTGCGGCGGCAGGTGGACCGGCTCACCATGGAGGAACTTGCGCTGGAGGGTGAGACCGACGCCGCCTCGGTGGAACGGCTGGCCGCGCTCCGCGCCGACAAAGCCGATAAGGAAGAGGAGCTCTCGGCGCTGAACGCACGCTGGGAGGCCGAGAAGGCCGGGCTCAACCGGGTGGGTGACCTGAAGGCCAAGCTGGACGAACTGCGCTCCGCCGCCGACAAGGCCCAGCGCGAGGGCGACCTGGAGGCCGCTTCCCGGATCCTGTACGGCGAGATCCCGGCCCTGGAGCGCGAGCTGAACGCCGCCGCCGAGGCGGAGGCCGCCGTGACGGACAAGTCCGCGCAGATGGTGGCCGAGGAAGTGACCGCGGAAGACATTGCCGAAGTGATCTCGGCCTGGACCGGCATCCCCGCCGGCCGGATGCTGCAGGGCGAAAGCCAGAAGCTGCTGCACATGGAGGAGGAACTGGGCAAGCGGCTGATCGGCCAGTCCAAGGCGGTGGCCGCGGTGTCCGACGCTGTCCGGCGCGCCCGGGCCGGCATCAGCGACCCCAACCGGCCCACCGGTTCCTTCCTGTTCCTGGGCCCCACCGGCGTCGGCAAGACCGAACTGGCCAAGGCCCTGGCGGACTTCCTGTTCGACGACGAACGTGCCATGGTGCGCATCGACATGTCGGAGTACGGCGAGAAGCACAGCGTCGCCCGGCTGGTCGGTGCGCCTCCGGGATACGTCGGCTATGAGGAAGGCGGCCAGCTGACCGAGGCCGTCCGCCGTCGTCCGTATTCCGTGGTGCTGCTGGATGAGGTGGAGAAGGCGCACCCCGAGGTGTTCGACATCCTCCTGCAGGTGCTCGACGACGGCCGCCTCACCGACGGGCAGGGCCGCACCGTGGACTTCCGCAACGTCATCCTGGTGCTGACCTCCAACCTGGGCAGCCAGTTCCTGGTGGACCAGTCGCTGGACGCCGAGGCCAAGCGCAACGCCGTGATGGCCACCGTCAACGCATCCTTCAAGCCGGAGTTCCTGAACCGGCTGGACGAGGTGGTGCTGTTCGACGCCCTGACGGTGGAGGAGCTGGCGCACATCGTGGAACTGCACGTGGCTGAACTGGGGCGCCGGCTGCACGAGCGGCGGCTCACCCTGGATGTCACCGATGGTGCCAGAGCCTGGCTCGCGTTGTCCGGCTACGATCCGGCCTACGGTGCCCGGCCGCTGCGCCGCCTGGTGCAGCGCGAGATCGGCGACCGGCTGGCCAAGGCCATCCTTGCGGGCGAGATCAGCGACGGCGATATCGTCCTGGTGGACACCGCGCCGGACTTCGGCGAACTCACCCAGGGCACCGTGGACACACTGACCGGCACCCCAAGCTCAGGCCTGTCAGTGCGGCGGAAGGACTAGCCGCGGGACGTTCCCTTGCAGCCGTGCTGCCCTGGCGGGTTGACCGTCAGGGCAGCACGCTTGCGTTAATCACGTTGCCGCGGTCGGCCGTGACATAGCAGTCAACCCTGCGGTCACCCGACTGCCAGCTCGTGCTGCTGGGGAAGCTCCGCTGGTAGTTGAGCTGGAACTGGTTGGCGGCGGCCGTAAGTTTGGCCGCCTGGCAGACCTCCAGCGCCTTGGCCTTGAGTGCCTCCGCGCCCGGATATTCGGCCTTATCGGGGTAGAGGTAGGTGGCCACCAGCTGCGCCGAATGGCCCGTGTTACAAGCCACCACCGTGGAAGCCAGCCCCTGGGGGTCGAAGTCCGTGAAGCAGTCGCCCACTGCGTACCCCGCCGGGGCAACCCCTTCGCGGGGGAGCGGCTGGGGGGTGGCGGGCGGCGTGACGGTGGTCTGCAGGACGCCCGGCGCCGTACTCTTCGCCGAATCGGTCCCGGGGGAGGTATTCAGCCACACGGCAAGCCACGCCAGCCCGCCCACGACGGCCAGGATCACGACGACGAACACCGCCTTCCACCCCAGCGGCCCCCTGTTGGCGCGCTTCCCGGGTCCTGAATCACTGGGAGGTTGGGACCAGGTGACGGATTCCGGGGCAGGAGCGGGCGCAGGGGCGGCCGGGCCAGGGCCGGCGGCCGGGCCGCGGGTGGCGTCCTGTCCGCGATGCCCCGCCGGGACCTGCGGAATGCTTCCGGTCCGCGGCGGCGAGGCAGGTTTCGGCGGGATGTCCTGGTGGTTCACGGGTGTGCATCCTCCTGGGTTTTGGTTCCGCGGCTCGCCAAAGGCCAGATAAAAACGGCAGTTCCTGAACGACTCTACCGAAGAAAAATCCCGGAATCCCGCGGTTGGAGGTGCGCCATGGTACCCCACGTCGCGGTTTGGGCGGCCGGGCGGCAAGCAGGGCCAGCCGAAAGCATGTAATCTAGGTGTACGACAAATTGACCAAACATTCCGGGGCCTCACCGATCGCCAAGGTGACCACCTCCGGTCCAAGTACAAAAGGGGGTCACGCCATGGGGCGCGGCCGTCAAAAGGCAAAAGCTACCAAGCAGGCTCGGGACATTAAGTACTACTCCCCGAACACTGATTACTCGGCACTTCAGCGTGAGCTGACGGGCCCAGGCAGTCGTTCAACGAGCCATTATTCGAATGAACCGGTTGAACCGGACTATTCGGCTTATGTGGATAAGTACGCGGATGATTTGGATGACGATGACGACGAGGTTGACACCCGCCGCATCGGTTAGTTGTCGCAAGCCTGCCGTGGCCCGTGGCCCGGCTGTTATGGCGCCAACGCACACCGCTGGATTTCCGGAACCGCTGATGCGGATCCAGGAAGCGTGCGGAACTCCTTTGTGATACCCGCTTCCGGGTGACCGCTTGCTGTGCCGTGCCCGCTGCCGTTCCGTATACCGGTCCGGCAGCGGGCTTTCGGCGTTTTCCTTTAGGTGTTGCCCCAGGGATTCAGCCCCGTTGGTAACGTAACCCCATGACTGTTAGGACCACGTACGCCAGCGGAGAGCCCTGCTGGGCGGATCTGCAGACCCCCGATGTTGCAGCGGCCAAGGATTTTTACGGCACCCTTTTTGGCTGGACCTACCAGGATTTTCCCACCCCGGACGGCCGCAGTTACGCCCAGGCCTTCGCCGGCGGCCAGCTGGTGGCCACTATCGCACCGCAAAGCCCGCTGCAGCTGCAGGCCGGAACCTCCGCGGCGTGGAACATCTATCTGGCAGTTACGGATGCTGCGGAGGTGCTGGAGGAAACCCGGCATTCCGGGGGGACCGTGCAGTTCGGCCCGGAGCAGGTGGGCGACACCGGAGTCCTGGGCTTCCTGACCCCGCCCGGCGGCGGGACCACCGGAATCTGGCAGCCCGGCAGCCACTTCGGAAGCCACCTCTACAACGAACCCGGCGCGCTGGCCTGGGCTGAACTCTTCACGCCCGAGCCGCAGGCCGCCGTCGGCTTCTTCCAGCAGCTTTTCGGCCACGAGGTCACTGAGTACCCCCAGGACGACGGCGGCAGCTACAGCACGCTGCTGATCAACGGCAGCGAGGTGGCCGGCATTATCCCTGCCGGGGCGGGCGAGGACGCGGACTGGCAGGTCTACTTTGGCGCCGCGGACATTGCCGCGGCGGCCGCGGCCGCGCTGGCAGGAGGCGGCAGGGTGCTGGTGGAGCCTGACGAGCACCCGTCAGAGGGGTCGCTGGCCACCATCGAGGACCCGCAGGGCGGAATCCTCAACCTGATCCAGGTCAGTTAAAACGCAACGAGTGCCCCGTAGATGTCGTTATCGGGGGTGAAAACGACAACTACGGAGCACTCGATGGAGGATATTAGGCGTACGCGTTGACCATCCGGACTGCGCCGCCGTCCACGCCCTTGGCGCCCTGGACGTAGTCGGGTCCGGACTTGAGGATGGAATCCGAGTCTTGGGTGACGGTGCCCATGACCCAGGAGGGCAGGCCGCGGTCGTTCAGCCGCGCGACGGCGGCATCCGCCGCCTCGGGGGACACGATGGCCACCATGCCCACGCCGAGGTTCAGCGTGCGCTCCAGGTCGGCCAGCGGAACGTTGCCGAGTTCAGACACCAGCTTGAAGATGGCGGGCAGTTCCCAGGTGGCGCGGTCCACCGTGGCCACCAGGCCCTGCGGCAGGACCCGGGCCAGGTTGGCGGCCAGCCCACCACCGGTCACGTGGCTGAAGCCGTGGACGGCCGCGCCGGCGTTGACCGGGAAGGTCCGGGCCAGGTCCAGGCAGTCAGCTGCGTAGACGCGCGTGGGTTCCAGGAGTTCCTCGCCCAGCGTGCGGCCCAGCTCGGAGACCTGGCGGTCCAGGGCCCAGCCGGCGTGGTTGATGACGCGGCGGACCAGGGAGTAGCCGTTGGAGTGCAGCCCGGAGGAAGCCATACCGATCACGACGTCTCCGGCGCGGACGCGGTCCGGGCCCAGCAGGGCGTCGGCTTCGACAACACCGGTGGCGGCACCGGCAACGTCGTACTCGTGTTCGCCCAGCAGGCCCGGGTGCTCAGCAGTTTCGCCACCCACCAGGGCGGTGCCGGCCACCGAGCAGGCCGACGCGATGCCACGGACAATGCCGGCGATCCGCTCCGGAACCACCTTGCCACACGCGATGTAGTCGGTCATGAAGAGCGGTTCGGCGCCCACCACCACGATGTCGTCCACCACCATGCCCACCAGGTCGAACCCGATGGTGTCGTGGATGTCCATGGCCTGGGCAATGGCAACCTTGGTGCCCACTCCATCGGTGGACGTCGCCAGCAGCGGCTTCTTGTAGGTCAGCAGCCGGGAGACGTCGTAAAGGCCGGCAAAGCCGCCCACGCCGCCGATCACCGAGGAGTTGTGGGTTGCCTTGACGGCATCCTTCATGAGCTCGACGGCGCGGTCCCCGGCTTCGACGTCCACGCCGGCGGAGGCGTAGGTGATGCCGGAGTTCTCTGCGGCGGTGTTGGCGGAAGTCATACGGAGTCCTTCTTGTCGGCGCTGGTGGCGGCGTGTACGTCGGGCACGAGGTCGGCTTCGGTCAGCAGGTTCTCGAATTCAGAGTCCGGGCCCGGATCGCAGCCGGTGGCGCCGGCCTTCTCTGCGGGGTCCTCGGTGGCGTCAACTGCCAGGGCGGCCGTTTCGCCGGGGAGCGCGGACGGCGACTTCAGGCCGCCGAGGTCGGTGCGCTCCAGCAGGTTCTTGCCCAGCTTGTCGGCGTCGGGAAGTTTGATCGGGTACTTGCCGGTGAAGCAGGCGGTGCAGAGCCGTTCGCGCGGCTGCCGGGTGGCGCCGATCATGCCGTCCTCGGAGATGTAGGCCAGCGAGTCCGCGCCGATGGCCTGGGAGATCTCTTCGATGGTGGCGCCGTTGGCAATGAGCTCGGCCCGGGAGGCGAAGTCGATGCCGTAGAAGCAGGGCCACTGGACCGGCGGGGAGGAAATCTTTACATGCACGGCGGCGGCCCCGGCCTCCCGGAGCATCCGGACGATGGCGCGCTGGGTGTTGCCGCGGACGATGGAGTCATCCACCACCACAACCCGCTTGCCGCGGATCACGGATTCCAGGGCGTTGAGCTTGAGCCGGATGCCCAGCTGGCGCAGCGTCTGCGATGGCTGGATGAAGGTGCGGCCCACATAGGAGTTCTTGACGAAGCCGTGTGCGAACGGGATGCCGGATTCCTCGGCGTAGCCGACGGCCGCGGGCGTCCCGGATTCCGGCACGGGGATGACAATGTCCGCCTGCTGCGTGTTCTCCCGGGCCAGCTGGCGGCCCATCTCCACGCGGGATTCGTAGACGGAACGGCCTGCGATGGCGGCGTCAGGGCGCGCAAGGTAGACGTATTCGAAGACACAGCCCGCAGGCGTGGGCTCGGCGAACCGCTTGGACCGTACGCCGTCCTCGTCAATGGCAATGAATTCGCCCGGCTCGATTTCGCGGATGAAGCTGGCGCCGACGGTGGCCAGGGCGGACTGCTCGGAGGCGACAACCCAGCCGCGTTCCAGCCGGCCGAGCACCAGCGGGCGAATACCGAAAGTGTCGCGCGCCGCGTAGAGGGTGCCTTCATCCATGAAGACAAAGCAGAAGCCGCCCTTGATCTTGGGCAGGAGTTCGGTGGCGGTTTCCTCGAGGGTCTTGCCTGGTTCGCCCTCCAGGAGCGCGGTGACCAGGGCGGTGTCCGAGGTGTTGCCCTGCTTCATTTCACCGGTCAGCTGGCCACCGTTGCGCTCGGTGATCATCGCGTTGAGTTCGGCGGTGTTGGTCAGGTTGCCGTTGTGTGCCAGGGCAACCGTACCGGTGGCGGTCGCGCCGAGGGTGGGCTGCGCGTTGGCCCAGTGGCTGGCTCCGGTTGTGGAGTAGCGGCAGTGGCCAACGGCCAGATGGCCGGTGAGGGTGTTCAGGGTGGTCTCGTCGAAGACCTGGGACACCAGGCCCATGTCCTTATAGACATTGATCCGTTTGCCGTCACTGGTTGCTATGCCAGCCGACTCCTGACCGCGGTGCTGCAATGCATACAGCCCGTAATAAGTTAGTTTTGCTACTTCTTCGCCTGGGGCCCAGACGCCGAAGACGCCGCAAGCGTCCTGCGGGCCTTTTTCGCCGGGGAGAAGATCATGGGAAAGTTTTCCATCGCCGCGTGCCACTGGTCGATTATCTCACGACATGCGCTATGACTTTTCCGGCTGCCGCTTTGTGACCAGCTAGGGCTGGGGGTCGGTGTCCGGTTCAGAGTCGGGGAGGGCCTCAACGGTGGCCCGTTCCTGGCGCTTGACGCTGCGGCGGTCCAGGACCAGGGCAAGCGCTGCGCCCAGGATGGCGCCGGCGGCGGCGAACATGACAAGGAAGAAGCCGAAGACCGCGCCCGGGTCGAAGGTGGCGTCGCCCGGCAAAGCATAGGCCACCACCGCGGCGGCAACGACGCCCACCAGGCCGCCCAGAATCAGGAAGGGAACATACTTGGGGGCGCGCCGGACGGTCACTTCCCGCCGCTCGACGGGATGTTCTTCAAAAGACATGACATCCAGCCTACTGCCCTGGTTTTTGCGGACATAACGGGGCAAGGTGACGGAGCTGGACAGTCTTCCCCCCGCAGAAGCGCGCTGCTGGGGGTACGGGATACACCTCGCCCAACTGCCCTGCAACTGATATATCTATTGACACGAAGTGTGGCCGCTGACATATTGCTATGTAGCGCTATGTGCAATCTGTTGTGTAATACGCAATTGAACGGGAATAGTCGGGTCCAGGGCTGCTTCCTCGGCCAGGCGCGTCAGCTAGATTGGCACACGTCGCCGACTTACCGGGCTGCCAAGGTCCAGGAGAGGAACACAAGAACCATGGTGCATAAAGTTCAAGCTGTCGTTGTCCGGGAAAAGAACGCTCCGGTGTCGTTGGAGACGATCCTGGTGCCGGATCCGGGGCCGGGCGAGGCGCTGGTGGACGTTCTGACCTGCGGTGTCTGCCACACGGACCTGCATTACAAGCAGGGCGGCATCGGCGATGACTTCCCGTACCTGCTGGGTCATGAGGCCACGGGTGTTGTGAGCGCCGTTGGTCCCGACGTGACGTCCGTGGCGCCCGGGGACAGGGTGATCCTGAATTGGCGTGCGGTCTGTGGCGAGTGCCGGGCGTGTGCCAAGGGCCAGCCGCAGTACTGCTTCAATACGCACAACGCCACGCAGAAGATGACGCTCGAGGACGGCACGGAGCTTTCGCCGGCCCTGGGCATCGGTGCCTTCGCCGAGAAGACCCTGGTTGCTGCCGGGCAGTGCACCAAGGTTGACCCGGACGTTGATGCTGCCGCTGTGGGCCTGTTGGGCTGCGGCATCATGGCCGGCATTGGCGCCGCGATCAACACCGGCGAGGTCAAGCGCGGCGAGTCCGTGGCAGTGATCGGCTGCGGCGGTGTGGGCATCGCGGCAATCGCCGGCGCCAGGCTGGCCGGTGCGACGACGATCATCGCCGTGGACATCGACGACAACAAGATCGGCATGGCCACGTCCCTCGGCGCCACCCACGGCGTGAACTCCCGGCAGGAAGACGCCGTGGAGGCCATCCGCTCCCTCACCGGAGGCCACGGAGCGGACGTGGTGATTGACGCCGTCGGCCGCCCTGAAACGTATAAGCAGGCTTTCTACGCCCGCGACCTCGCGGGCCGCGTGGTCCTGGTCGGTGTCCCGACGCCGGAGATGACACTTGAACTGCCGCTGCTGGACGTCTTTGGCCGCGGCGGGTCGCTGAAGTCCTCCTGGTACGGCGACTGCCTGCCGTCCCGCGACTTCCCCATGCTCGTCTCGCACTACAAGCAGGGCAACCTGGACCTGGACGCCTTCGTCTCCGAACGCATCAGCATCGACCAGGTGGAGGAAGCCTTCGGCAAGATGCACGAGGGCAAAGTGCTGCGTTCCGTCGTCGAAGTCCAGCCGGCAGGGTCTGCCGCATGAGCGTCACCATCGAGAACCTGGTCACCTCGGGCACGTTCTCGCTCGACGGCGGCACCTGGGACGTGGACAACAACGTCTGGATCGTGGGCAACGACGAGGAATGCCTCATCATCGACGCACCCCACGATGCCGCCGCGATCATCAACCAGGTCCGCAGCCGGAAGGTCAAGGCCATCCTGCTCACCCACGCGCACAACGACCACATCGGCGCCGCCCGCGAAGTCGCCGATGCCCTCGGCGCCCCGATCATCCTGAACGCCGAGGACCTGGTGCTGTGGGAGCAGGTCTACCCCGACGCCAAACCGGACCAGTACCACTCCGATGGCGACGAGTTCGAGGTGGGCGGGGCAGCGCTGAAGGCCATCCACACACCGGGCCACTCGCCGGGGTCCACCTGCTTCTACCTCGAAAGCGAAGGAACGGTCTTCACCGGGGACACGCTGTTCAACGGCGGCCCGGGAGCCACCGGCCGGTCCTACAGCGACTACCCCACCATCCTCGCGTCCATCCGGGAGAAGCTGCTGACCCTCCCGGCCCAGACCGTGGTCCGCACCGGCCACGGCGACAACACCACCATCGCCGCGGAACAGGAAACCCTGGCGAAGGTCGCGCAGTAACCAGCGGCATATACAGAGAGTGACGTGCCGGAGGAAGGCGCGCCGGGAAGCCCTGGCGCGCCTTTCCTGCAGATTGAAGAATCCATGCCCGTAAGGAAGTTGGAACGATGAAGTTCGGTAAGCAGCCCGCCCCTGTCGCGGATATTAATGAGGACAACCTTGAAGTCCACAAGCCCAAGACCGAGGCCGCCGGCGTCAAGGCGGTCATGGTGGTGCTGGAACGCGCGGTGGCGCAGGCCGGGGTGGCCCGCACCGCGCAGTCGCTGCTGCGGCTGAACCAGCGCGGAGGCTTTGACTGCCCCGGCTGTGCGTGGCCGGAATCGGACAAGAAGCGCAAGGCGGCTGAGTTCTGCGAGAACGGCGCCAAGGCAGTGGCCGAGGAGAACACCCTGCGCACGGTGGGAGCCGAGTTCTGGGCCCAGCATTCCATTGCCGAGCTTTCCACCAAGACCGAGTATTGGCTGGGCAACCAGGGCAGGCTGTCCGAGCCGGTGGTCATCCGGGAGGGCGAGACGCACTACTCGCCGATCTCCTGGGCAGACGCGTTCGAGTTGATCGGTGAGCATATCCGCGCCAGCACCCCTGACCGCTGTGTCTTCTACACCTCCGGGCGCACCGCGAATGAAACGGCATTCCTGTACCAGCTGTTCGCCCGGTCGATCGGGACGAACAACCTGCCGGACTGCTCCAACATGTGCCACGAGTCCTCCGGCTCGGCACTGAACCCGACGATCGGCATTGGCAAGGGCACGGTGTCCCTGGATGACATCCACGACGCCGAACTGATCTTCGTCGTCGGCCAGAACCCGGGCACCAACCACCCCCGCATGCTCTCCGCGCTGAAGGAGTGCAAGGATAAGGGCGGCAAGGTGGTGGCCGTGAACCCGCTGCCCGAGGCCGGCCTGTTCAACTTCAAGGACCCGCAGACGGTCTCCGGCGTTGTGGGTGGCGGCACGCCCTTGGCCGACGAATACCTGCAGATCAAGGTCGGCGGCGATTTGGCACTGTTCCAGGCGCTGGGCCACCTGCTCCTGCAGGCCGAGGAGCAAAACCCGGGGACCGTCGTCGACCATTCCTTCATCGCCGCGCAGACGGACGGCTTCGACGCCTACCGTGAAGCCCGCCGCAGCCTGGACTGGGACGAGACGGAAAAGGCCACCGGCCTGGACCGTGCCCAGATCGAGAAGGTCGCCGGGATGCTGGTGGCGTCGAAGGCCTCTATTTTCTGCTGGGCGCTGGGCGTGACGCAGCAGCCGCACTCGGTGGACACCATCAAGGAAATGGTCAACGTCCTGCTGCTCCAGGGCAACTTCGGCAAGCCCGGCGCCGGTGCCTGCCCCGTCCGCGGCCACTCCAATGTCCAGGGCGACCGGACCATGGGCATCTGGGAGAAGCCCAGCGAAAAGCTCCTCTCTGCCATCGACGCTGAGTTCGGGATCACGTCCCCGCGGCACCACGGCTACGACGCCGTGGAGTCGATGGAGGCGTTCGAGCGCGACGAGGTGGACGTGTTCGTGTCCATGGGCGGCAATTTCTCCCTCGCTTGCTCGGACACCGAGGCCCTGGAAGCCGGGATGCAGCGGATCGGGCTGACCGTGCATATTTCCACCAAGCCCAACCGCTCGCACATTGTGCATGGCCGCACTTCGCTGATCCTTCCCACACTGGGCCGGACGGACAAGGACGACAAGCACCGCAAGGGTGCGCAGTTCCTCTCCGTGGAGGACTCCATGTCCGTGGTCCACTCCACGCAGGGGCGCCTCACCCCTGTCTCGGAGCACCTGCTCGCCGAGCCCGTGATCGTGGCCCGGATGGCCGAGGCGACGTTCGGGCCGGACCACTCGGTGGACTGGCGGGCCATGGCCGAGGACTACGACGTGATCCGCGACCACATTGCCCGCGTGCTGCCCGGCTTCGAGGACTTCAACACCCGCGTCCGGACCAAGAACGGCTTCGTGCTGCCGAACCCGCCGCGCGACACCCGATCCTTCGCCACCGACATCGGCCGGGGCCGGTTCACCGTCAGCCCGCTGGAGTACCTCACCCCGCCGCCCGGGCACCTGGTGCTGCAGACCATCCGCAGCCACGACCAGTACAACACCACCTATTACGGCCTGGACGACCGCTACCGCGGCATCTCCGGCGGCCGCCGCGTGATCCTGATCCACCCCGAAGATCTCGCCGAATCCGGCTTCCAGGACCGGGAACTGGTGGACGTCATCAGCACCTTCCAAGGTGTGGACCGACGCGCGGACAAGTTCCGCCTGGTGGCCTACCCCACGGCCAGGGGCTGCGCCGCCGCCTACTTCCCCGAGGCCAACGCACTGGTGCACAAGGAAAACGTGGCCCGCGTGTCCAACACCCCCGGGTTCAAAGCCATGTTCGTCCGCTTCGAACCACACAAGGGTGAGGCAGCGGTGTCCGAAGAGTCTGCAGGGGAGCTGGCAGGAACGGCCGCCTAGCCGCGCGAACCCCACCCCTCAATCAGAAGGCCCGCAACGGCGGCACACCGGCCCGCGACGGCGGCACACCGGCCAGTCCGGGGTGCCGCCGTTGGCATCGGGACGGTGCAGTTGTCATGCCGGGGCGTGCAGGAACCGTTCGAGGGCAT
>NZ_JWTB01000041.1 GCF_000813845.1 Pseudarthrobacter phenanthrenivorans | reverse complement strand
CTCGCCAACGAAGGACCCACCCCCATCGAAGCAATCGAACCCACCGAATTCCTCCGCTTCGTCCTCCACACCTTCTAAAACCCGCACACCCAACGGGCAACACGGACAGTCCGTGTTGCCCGTTGTCGTCCGTGGATCATCCACAGCTGCCGAAAGCGGGGACTTTCGCTGAGTCCCCTGGGCAGCCCCGCCACAAAATCCGATTCCGACCTGAAAACCTCACACAATGGAGTGCATCGTGACACTAGAAGCCGACCTTCTAGCCCCCTTCCCGCCAGAGTTCCAGATCTCTGCGGAATCCGTCGCCGGCGCCCTGGCCGCTTCCAACGCGGAGGTTCCCCGCGTCCTGGTAGTGCTGGACGACGATCCCACCGGCACGCAGTCCGTGGCAGACCTGCCCGTGCTTACCCGCTGGGAAGTGGCGGACTTCGCCTGGGCTATTGGGCAGGGAAAGCCCGCCGTGTACGTGCTCACCAACACCCGCAGCCTCGATCCTGCCGAAGCGGCAGCACGTAATGAGGAAGTGGTCCGCAACGCGCTGGCCGCTGCAGCCGATGCGTCCGTCCGCCTGGGCTTCGTCAGCCGCAGCGACTCCACCCTCCGCGGCCACTACCCCCTGGAACCCGACGTCATCGCGGCCACGGTCGCCGAGGTCAGCGGCGAAAAGACCGACGGCGTTGTGCTGGTTCCGGCGTTCCCGGACGCCGGACGGCACACCATCGGAGGAGTCCACTACATGCGCGGGGCTGGGGGCGCCAAGGGCACCCTGGTTCCCGTCGCCGAAACCGAGTTCGCCAAGGACGCATCCTTCGGCTTCAGCACCTCCGTCATGGCCGACTACATCGCAGAGAAGTCCCAGGGCAGGTTCCCCGCGGACTCCGTGATCGTGCTGGACCTGAACATCATCCGTGCCGGTGCTGCCGCGCAGGACCCTGCCATTTCCGCCAAGGCCATCGCCGATGCCATCGAGCCGGCCACGGACTCCACCCCGATCGTGGCGGACATCGTCACCGAGAACGACCTCCGTGCCCTGGCCCTGGGCCTGGAAGAAGCCGAACGCCGCGGCAAGAAGCTCCTGTACCGCGTCGGTCCACCATTCGTCCGCGGCCGCATCGGCCAGGAAGTCCGCGCCGCATTGACCGGCGAAGAGGCCTACGAGGGCAACACCCCATCAGAGGCTGGCGGGCTCATCGTGGTGGGATCGCACGTTGGCCTCACCACGCGCCAGCTCAACGTCCTCACCGCGGAACACAGCTCCGCGCGCATCATCGAGATCGACGTCGAAAAGCTCCTCGCCAACGAAGGGGAAGCCAAGGCGCATTTGGACCAGACCGTGGAAGCCGTCGTCGAGGCCCTCCACGCCGGCGACGTCATCGTCCACACCAGCCGCCTGCTGATCAAGACCGAGGACCCCGCCGAAAGCCTGCGGATCGCCAGGACAGTGTCCGCCGCCGTCGTGGACGTGGTCAACCGGACCCTGAAGACCTTCCCGCCGCGGTTCGTCATCGCCAAAGGCGGCATCACCTCCTCCGACGTGGCTGCACACGGCCTGGAAATCCGCCACGCCATTGTCCGCGGCCCCATGCTGCCAGGCATCGTCAGCCTCTGGGAACCGGTGGACGGACCCGCCAAGGGCATCCCGTACATCGTGTTCGCCGGCAACGTGGGCGACGACGACTCCCTGGCCCAGGTCACCCGCAAACTCAGCTCGGCCTTCAAGGAAGGAGAACGGACACCATGACCAATGCAACTTCCACAGCCTGCCGCGATTTATACATAATCTCCGGGAGAGGTGTGGGCGCCTGATGCATACCCGACTGGACCATTTGGTCTCCGCCGCCCTTCAGCAGGGATCCGCAGTGCCGGCCTTCACCTGCTACGACTTCACCACCGCGCTGGCAGTCGTGGGCGCCGCGGAGGAATCCGGCAGGGGAGTGATCCTGCTGGTGGCCCCCAAGACCGCCGCCACCGCGAACGGCCTGCGGCTCATCGCGGCGCTCCGCGGCCTGGCGGATGCCGCTGCCGTGCCCGTCGCGGTGCAGCTCGACCACGCTTCCGACCTCGCTGTCATGGCCGACGCCGTCAAGGCAGGGGCGGATTCCGTCCTCGCCGACGGTTCGTCCCTTCCCTACGAGGACAACATCGCGCTGGTCCGGGGCGCCCGCGCGCTTCTGGGCGCCGACGTGGTCCTCGAAGCGGAACTGGGCGGCCTGGCAGGAGATGAGGATCGCGCCTTCTCCGCCGACCAGCCGGCAGGCCAGTCCGGTGCCGATGTAACAGGGCTGACCGACTCAGCGCAGGTGGAAGACTTCTTGTCCCGCACCGGCGCCCAGCTGCTGGCCGTGGCCGTGGGCAACGTCCACGGCAAGTACAAAGGCGAGCCGAAGCTGCGCTGGGACGTGCTGCAGGACATTGCCGCACGGATTCACATCCCGCTGGTGCTGCACGGCGCCTCCGGCATCCCCGCCGAAGAACTGGTAAAGGCCGCCGCCATGAACGTCGGCAAAGTTAACTTCAACACTGAACTGCGGACCGGGGTCCTGGCCGCCCTCCAGGACCAGCTTCCCGTCTACCGCGCGGACGGGGAGAACCTGCAGGGCCTGCTGGCAAAGTGGAACCAGTCCGCGAAAGGCTTCGCCGCCACCACCCTGGCCACGTTGGCACGGTAGGCGAGTTTATTGGCTTCCTGGAGGCTTTCCCGACTCGCCTAACATGCAAAAGAGCGTGGGCCTGAGGACTGTTTGGTCCTCAGGCCCACGCCATTCTTCGGATTACCTGATGATGGGCTGTGAAACCAATCTTTCAGGCGGCAAGTTCTGCAACGCGGCGTGCTAGATAGTCAACGCCGATGCGGGGACTGGTTAGAACCGTCTTGCCGGTCTTCTCCTGAAGTACTGCCCCAAGCCGGTTCATGGAAGCCTGAGCAAGGACGATCATGTCAACGTTTTCAGCAAGGTCAACTGCCTGATCGATAATCATGGCGTCATGCTTTTCGCGGTCTCCCGACATGAGTACGGAGAATGCTCCTTCGCACAACCGCTGTTCGATGGTGATGCCGCGGCCCATTTCATCTGCTTTTGACTGAATCAGATCCGAGGTCGGGCCGAGGGTGGTCGGCACCGTTGCCAAGACGCCGACGCGCTTGCCTTCGCTTGCGGCCTGGATCGCCATAGCCTCGTCAATCTTCACTACCGGCGTGTGCACATTCCGCGCCGCTACATCCAATGCGGGCCCGAGAGAAGAACATGCCGAGAAAATGATGTCGGCTCCGGCTGCTTCGGCCGCTTGTGCCAAATGGGTCATTCGGGCTTCACTGTTGGCCGAGATCCCCTGCTCTCGCTGAACCGTAGCCAGAACATCGGAGTCCACGAAGTGCATGACTTCCGCATCGGGAATCAGTTCGGCGATGAGGTCGTTGATTACAGGCTCAACGGAGACAAACACGAAGCTTGTGTGCAGAATCGCGATCTTCTTCGACACGCTCTTACTTCCTTTTCTGGTGCTGGGGTCTGACCAAACGGCAAACCTAAATGTGTTGTTGCCCGTATCCCAAGGGGTACAGGAGGTCCCCTGAATAGTGCACTTGGGATAGACAATATCCCGCAATATGAGATAATGTCAAGGATTAGAACTGGCGCTCGTTGCATCTTAGTTAGGGTTGTGCGGGCCCTGTCGTCACCCCGGGCTTCTCCTGTTTGCGGCCTACGCCGGGTGCTTGTCGATACATATGAGCCCAGCCGGTAGATTCGCGCGCCCTCAGGCAAGAGGAGATGAAAAGGACATGCGGAATCACGATGCCTCCAACAATTTTGCGGGGTCGGCGGTCGTTACTTCGGCGTCGTACGGACCCAAGACGACAATGCTCCAGCTTCAAACATTCGCGGGGGAACGCATCGATGTCGTGCTCGAGGACAAGCCCGACGCTGCGGGGGCTGCGGCTGTGAATGCCGGCCTTCGTCCGGTATCGGTCAAGATTTTGCTCACTGGCGAGCCGTGCAGTGTCTTCCTGCTGTCCCCCCAGGGGCCGCATTCAGTAGACGTCACGGTGGGTGTCGCTTTAGCCCTATATCAGTCAGGGGTCCGTGCGGTTGTCGACGGAGGCCTGCAGCTTGATGTGACTTGCTCAACCCGAAAGAGGACGGGCTTGCGTTTCCCCTCCTCGCTGCCCTGAGCGATCCCCTCTGTGAGTATTGACTGTATACCGACGATAGGACTGCATTTTGCCTGCACATGCCGAGGACCTTGTTCAACATCTGGCCCACTTTGTCGCCAGAGCAACATACACGGGGACTCCACCAGCTGCTGTCGAGGCCGCCAAAAAGAGTATTTTGGACACGTTCGGAGTGATTTTGGCGGCCAGTGGAACCGAGCCCGCCGTTCACGGCCTTATTGATCTCGTTAGGGAAGGTGCGGGCCGACCTGAGTCTTCCATCCTCGCCTTTGGCGGCAAAGTTCCCGCGATGATGGCGGCGCTGGCGAACGGCGCCATGGCGCATTGTCTGGACTTTGACGATCAAACCCCTTGGGGGCAGCACGCCTCCAGTTCCATCGTCCCCGCGGCGTTTGCCGTTGCCGAACGCATGGGCGGCGTGACGGGCCAGGACATGATCGCGGCGGTAGCGACTGGGCAAGACATTTTCGCCCGTCTAAGGTGCAATGTCACGTGGAAGAAGGACTGGAACCTCTCCTCGGTGATGGGAGTATTTGCGGCGACGGCGGCCGCCGGCCGCCTGCTCGGCTTGTCAGAAGAACAGATGGTCAACGCCTTCGGCATTGCCACCATGCAATCCTCCGGGGTGATGGAGCTTGTCGCCGGAACAGGCGGGGACGTGAGGGGAATGTATGCTGGCTTTTCCGCGAAGGGCGCCGTTCTAGCGACGCTGCTCGCCGGGCGAGGAGTGACCGGTGTCCCTACCGTTTTGGAAGGGGAATTTGGCTTTTTTAGGACCTACTTCACGGACTATGACAGGGACGCTATTCTCACAGGCCTCGGGACGGAATTCGAGGGCGCCGGAACCCTGTATAAGCTCTGGCCGACAGTGGGAACTGCTCACAGTCATATCCACGCCATAATCCAGTTGTTGAACGAGAACGCGCTTCACCTGGACGAGGTCAGACAGATCCGGCTTTATGTGGGCGACTACCACGATCTTATGTGCCGGCCTTTGCAGGAACGGCGCGCGCCGGCAACGCTAGTGGACGCTAAGTTCAGTCTTCCCTTCCTTGTGGCCGTCGCAGCCGTGCACCGGGATGTGAAGGTATCGCATTTCACGAACGAAGCTCTGAGAGACCGCCATGTGTTAGCTGTGGCGCAAAAGATAGTTCCCGTAAGTGATGCGGACCTCGACTGGAAGCTCGAACTGCCCGCAGGGCGCATTGAACTGGAGATGGTTGACGGTCGCACATTCGAGAAGACAGGGACTGGCGTCCCCGGGAATTCCGAGGCCCCTCTGACTTGGGACGCGATTGGGCAGAAATTCCGCGACTGCGCATCTGCCAGCGTTAGGCCGCTGAAAGTGGACCAGTTGGCAGGCGCAGAACATTTGGCCCGTCACCTCGAATCAGCCACTGACGCCGTAGAACTTGTACGTCTTTTGGCCCCGCGGGAGTGATTTCCCGGCGGGCAGGCCCGCAGGAATGTGCACAGGCATGACGGCAGGAGTTGTATAGGTCTGCCCCCAAGGAGTTAGTGGGCCCTGGTCAGCACTTGGCGCACTTAGGCGCACAGGGAAGGGCCTGAGCTCGGTTAAACCAGGCTCAGGCCCTTGGGAAGAATCGCCTCTTAGAAGGCACCGCTTCACCTTCAAAACCGCGCCGCCCTACCCTGGCTGACTTTCGTAGGCGGGGATGCGTTCCATGCGATGCGGCTGCGCTCCCTTGGGTCGGGATCCGCAGCCGCATCAGGCACAGATTTACGGAGCTGCCAGTGCCAGGTTCATCTGCTCGGGGGTGAGCAGGCTGGAAACCGGAATCCTGGACGGGATGTCCGGGCTGTTGGTGTCAAGGACGGAATCAGTGGTGACTACCGGGACATGTACGGGGACCTGAGCTGGCACCTGCTGTCCCTCCTTGATCTTGATTCCGGCGGTGACACCAAAGCGGGGGAACCAGACGTGGCTACTTGCCATCCAGGAGGTTGTGGAGACGCCTGCCTGCTTCGCCTGCTGCACAAGTGAGAGCCAAGAGTGTGTCATCACATCGCTCAGGAATGCCGGCGGGGTCTTGTGCTCATCGATGAACGGTTTTGCGAAGTCGTCGGTCGTATCATCGTAAATAATAGCTGCCGGCTCCTGCCCGGAGGCCAGGAGGGCATTCGCTGCCTGTGCCGCCCCTTGGGCCGTCCATTGGGTGAAGCCCTCTGTGGCCTGGGTCCAGCCGGCGCCGTCGAGGACCTTCTTGGCGCACGGCTGCCAAGCCGCGGCGTTGCTGTTACCGGGGATGCCCGTATACAGAGCATAGGATTTGTTGTTCCCCAGCTCCTTGACCAGAGTCTGCGCGCCCTCCGTATAGAGGTCGCAAAGTGCAAGAGGGACCTGGGCGGAAACGGATGATGCCGCTGTCTCCGGCAGCGGTGTGTTGTAGGTTACAACTGTGACGCCAGCCTGCTTGGCCTGCTGAAGCGCGGACGCGACAGCGCCTCCGAAGACCGGATCCGTCACGATGATGTCAACCTTCTGTGCGACGAGGCTTCGCAGGTTCGCCAGAACTGCTGCGACGTCACCGTTGGCGTTGTTGTAGACGATCTTCTTGACCTGAGGATAGGCGAGGGCCTGTGCGGTAGCTTCGCCCCGCATGGTGCTGGCAAAGGAGTTGCTGTTCTCCAGAGCGATGGCAACCGTCAGGGATCCATGACCCGTATCGCAGGAGCTCTGCTGCAGACAGGTCTTGAACAACTGGTTCTGCTCCGCCGTCATCGGCTTGGATGCGGCGGCCATCGTATCTGCAACTACGGGGTCCAGATCGGACACTGTGATGTCCTTGAGAAAAGTCTTCTTGATCGTGGCGGCCAGGGCATTCTGATCAACGCTCTGCGCGGTGATGTCGTCACCAGACGGGGACGCCGTACCCTTCGATCCGCTGGTTGAGGCCGTGGTAGTCGAGCAGGCTGCCAGCAGCGCCGACACTGCCAGTGCTGCCAAAACTTTCGGGACCAAGTGGTTCTTGCGAGGCCGTATCCGGCCAGGTGATTCTGAGTTCATCGAGCATTGCTCCTTAGTTAGGGGAATGGGAGATAGGGCTGGAGGGCCAAAGGCCGCCTTTAACTCGTGCAGGTGTCGCGCCTGCTGCAGTAGGTCTTTGGCCGGAAAGGGCTGGAGAAGTGTTCTCACTTGCGACGGCACACAAACTCGCCGGGTCCCGGTGGTCGAGACCCGGCGAGTCAGTGTGGAGTGGTTATGAGGCTGCCAGTGCGAGGTTCATTTGCTCCGGTGTGAGCAGGCTGGAAACCGGGACGCTTGAGGGGATATCAGGGGTGTTCGTATCAAGGACCGAGTCAGACGACACAACAGGGACGTGTACAGGGACCTGAGTGGGAACCTGTTTGCCTTCCTTGATCTTGATCCCGGCGGTGACGCCAAACCGGCCGAACCAGACGTGGCTGCTGGCCAGCCAGGACGTCGCACTGATCCCGGCCTGCTTGGCTTGCTGGAGTTCGGTGAGCCAGGAGTAATTCATGACGTCACTCAAGAAAGCTGGCGGAGTCTTCCGCTCATCAATGTAGGGCTTGAGGAAATCGTCGGTGGTGTAGTCGTAGATGACTGCGTCGGGTTGCTTACCGGAGGCCAGGAGCGCATTCGCTGCCTGTGCTGCGCCTTGGGCCGTCCACTGCGTGAAGCCCTCCGTGGTCATCGTCCAGCCGGCCCCGTCGAGGACCTTCTTTGCGCATGGTTGCCACGCTGCTGCGTTGCTGTTGCCCGGAATGCCGGTGTACAGGGCGTAGGACTTGTTGCTTCCTGCCGCCTTAACCAGGGCCTGGGCACCTTCCGTGTACAGGTCGCAAAGCGCCAGCGGAACCTGCGCGGAGACCAGGGGTGCCGCGTCGTCCGGTAGCGGCGTATTCACGGTCACAACCGTGATGCCAGCCTGCTTGGCCTGCTGCAGCGCAGACGCGATCGCACCGCCGAAGACGGGGTCCGTGACGATAATGTCGACCTTCTGTGCGATCACGCTCCGCAGGTTAGCCAGTACCGCCGCGACGTCACCGTTGCCGTTGTTGTAGATGATCTTCTTGACCTGAGGGTAGGCCAATGCCTGAGCCGTGGCTTCACCGCGGAAGATGTTGCCCCACGCGTTGCTACTCTGCATCGCCAAGGCCACGGTCAATGAACCGTGGCCAGTGTCGCAGGAGCTCTGCTGCAGGCAGGTCTTGAACAACTGATTCTGTTCCGCTGTCATCGGCTTGGAGGCCGCTGCCATCGTGTCCGCCACCACCGGATCCAGATTGGAAACGGGGATGTCGGTCAAGAATGTCTTCTTGATCGTGGCGGCGAGGGCAGCTTGATCGACGTCCTTTGCCGTGATGTCCTCGCCCGAAGCAGACGCTGTGGCATTCGCGCCACCCGGCGAGCTTGTCGTCGTGGAGCAGGCAGCCAGCAGGCCTGTGAGCAGACACGCTGTCATCAGTTTTAGGGCCGGGCGGGTCTTGAAAGGCCGCGGTCGGCCTGGAGAGTCCGTTCGCATTAGATATAACTCCTTAACGGGATCTGGGTTGGCGTTCAGGGCTTCTTTGCTATGAATGCCGGAGTCGCTTTGGCGCCTTCGGTAAGTCGACGTTTCAGCGGAACAAGGCCAGGAGGATCCTGGAAATGCGGCGCTTGAAGTTGTTCAGGTTGTTCCCTCACCTCGTGGGCACGACCGCGAGTGAATATCCTCTGGCGGTGCCCGATCAGGAGCGCCGGCCCAGATTGAAATGTAGTATGTCTCACAATGCGGGATTCGTCAACAGGTTGAGCGTCGGATGCTGCTTGAGTTCCATTGTGTGCTGGCTCACGATTTTTTATTGACCTTATCCCGTAATGTGGGATACCTTCAATTAGGGGTTGCCACGCCATAGCAGGCATCAGGCACGCCACCGGAACCCATGGACTGTACGGGGGGATGACATCGAACCTGTAAAGGAGCAGGAGATGTGTGGGTAGACAAGACAACAGGCAGAGGCCGGGAAACCGTCGGCCCGTTGTCTTCCTTGTCGCTGGCCCTGCGTTCAACTCTCAACCTTTACTCGGTGCAAGTGCTGCAGCCAGTTCCAAGGAAACTCAATCGTTCGGCTGTTTCGGCCGATACTTCAGCGAAGCAACGCTGCTTCTGACTCGGAGGTTCAAAGAAGTGCTGATGACTATGTGGAGGAATCCGCGATGACTACAGGTGTGACCGGAAACGGCCCAAGCAATATGCCCCAGCCCGCGGTCCAGAACCGGCTGACGGACCTGAAATACCGGTTCCCTGCACGATATCTTGCCAGCTGGGGTGCGCTACTGGTGTTGTTGGTCTTCGCGCTGGTCGTTGCGCCGGCCAGCCTGGGCGGCAACTCCGTAAAAGTAGTCAGCGCCCTGGCGGGCATTCTCGCTTTGGCTGCAATGGGGCAGATGCTCGTCGTCATGTTGGGCGCGATCGACCTATCCGTGTCAGCGGTACTGGCCGCTTCTGCCGGATTCGTCGTCCACTATGGCGTCCCTGGGGCTAACCTTTGGCTGGTGATTCCTGCAGCGCTTGTGGTGTCGCTGGTCGTGAGCGTCGTCAATGGCTTCTTTATCTGCGTTCTTCGCCTCAACTCAATCATCGTGACTTTAGCGACATACGGCATCGTTACCGGAGGCATGCTGTTGTGGACCGGGGTGTCCTTCTCGCTCACAGGCGAAGCTCCGGAACAACTGCAGCAAGTCAGCCAATGGTCATTCTTGAACATCAACACATGCTTCCTGGTCGCACTCATCGTGGGACTCATCGTGGCGGCGGTACTCTCCTATACCCGTGCCGGCCGGCGGGTCGCGCAGGTGGGGTCCAATCCGCGGGCTGCCACCGCCTTGGGAGTTCGGGTGACCTTGGTTCAAATGAGCACCTTTGCCGCTGTCGGGCTGCTTTACGGCATCGCCGGCGTCTTCCTCGCGGGCTTTATCGGAACTCCGGACATCTCCATCGGTGCGCCGTACCAGTTGGCGACTGTAACGGCAGCAGCTATAGCCGGGCTCGCCTTCAGCGGCGGTCCTACCAGTGTCGCCAGTCTCCTCGTATCCTGCGTCTTTTTGCAGTTGCTGGATCAGGCGCTGGTGGTCGCAGGTTTTTCAACCGGCGCGCGAATTGTGATCCAAGGCTTTGCCCTTGTAGTCGCGGTAGCTGCAATCACCATTAGCCAATACGGCATCGCTGGAATCCGCCGAATCGCGGCCCTGCAATTGGGAAGGCCGGTGAAATGACGAACCAGCTGACCCCGCCACCCTCGCGTAGGACTCAAGGAGAACATCTAGTGGAAAAGATTGTGGACGTAGGTACAGCACAGGTCAGTTCGCGTTCGACTGAACCGGACTCAAATGAGCCCGCTGTTGTCCTTCGCGGAGTGTCCAAGTCGTACCCTGGCGTGAAGGCACTTTCTGACGTGGATTTCGACTGCCGTCCCGGTGAAGTACACGCTCTTGTGGGCGAGAACGGCTCCGGAAAGTCCACGCTGATCAAAATTGCCTCCGGCGTGATCACATACGACACCGGTGAAGTCACTATCGGCGGACAGGCTTTGGCAGGCGGATCTGTTCGACGTGCCCGGAAGCTCGGTCTCGTCACCGCGTACCAGGACACCTCCCTGGTTGAGGAACTCACCGTCGCGGATAATATCGCTCTCTCCTTCAATGCGGTCGGAGAGCGCCGTCCGGCCGATCTGGACAGGCTGCTAGCCCGCTATGACTTGCCCTTTAAACCGACGGACTTGGTGGGAGCTCTAGGTCCGGGTGCGCGGCAGCTCCTTGAAGTCGCCAGGGCCATGAGCCACGAACCACGTGTGCTTATGCTTGACGAGCCCACTGCAGCCCTCGACATGCAGTACGCGGCTCATCTCGAGGGGCTCATCAGGCAGTCCAGGGACGAGGGAGTTGCAATTGTTTATGTCAGCCATCGACTGGAGGAGGTCCGTCGGCTCGCCGACCGGCTTACCGTCCTGCGGGACGGCGTCATGCAGGGAACCTACAGCGGTCGGGACTGGAAAGTTGACGACATCGTCGAACTTATGGTCGGTGCGCCCACGGACCTCGAGTTTCCCACACGGACGAAGCACCACACCGACAGCAACAGATTGGAAGTCCGGGATTTGGGCGGACAGGGCTACGGTCCTGTATCGATTAGCGTCCGCCCAGGCGAAATCGTGGGTGTCGCCGGTGCTGAAGGAAACGGACAGCGTGCTCTACTGCGCGGTCTGATCGGTGAGAAGCGCAGCTCAGGTGAGGTCCTGGTTGATGGCAAGAGCGTCGGAAGGGGCGGCCCCGCGGCAGCCCTGGATGCCGGCATCAGTTTCCAGAGTGGCGATCGTGCTGTTGAATCCGTCTACGGCGACCTGTCGGTAATGGAAAATGCAACAGCCCAGCTGGGTCCTGAGAGCGGCCCGTTCGGTCTTGCCCTTCCCGGTCGTCTTCGAGAAGCCTTCGGCAAGGTGTCAAAGCAACTCGGTATCGTGGCCGCGTCGCCCTACCAGCCCATCAGTGGTCTTTCGGGAGGTAATCAGCAGAAAGCGGTTCTTGCACGGCCTGCCCTACGCCGCCCCAAAGTCCTGATCGTTGATGAGCCCACACAGGGAGTCGACGCCCGTGCCCGCATGGACATCTATCGGGTGCTCTCGGGAGCGGCTGATGAGGGCATGGCTGTTCTTGTGAACTCCTCAGACTCTGCTGAACTGGCGGGACTGTGTGACAGGGTCTACGTGATGTCACGCGGAACGGTAGTACAGGAAATCACCGGGCCAACGACCGAGACCGAGATCGTACGCAGCTTTGTCAGCGCGGCAGGTGTGGATGAAAGCCATGCGGACCAAGTGCCCAGGGACGCCGGGTTTGTCTCCCGGCTGATGACCCGCGCCTCCTCGCATTTCCCCATCTTTGTCTTGGTGATACTGATGGCAATTGTGGCCGGATACGCCGGCAGCAAGTCGGATATCTTCTGGACGTGGCCGAACCTGGCGAACATGCTGATCCTAAGTCTGCCGTTGGCTTTCGTGGCTCTGGGGCAACAGTTCACCATGCTTTCAAGAGGTTTTGACCTCTCCATCGGGTCAACGATGAGTCTCACAGTTGTCCTTGTTTCGATGACGCTGCCGGATCTGAGCCCTGGCTCACTCCTCGCCACGGTTCCATTACTCCTCTTGACCGCTGCCGCCATTGGCGGATTCAACGCGATTCTGATCGGTTGGCTGAAGATCAACGCGGTCGTTGCCACCATCGCCACGACCGGCATCGTCCAAGGCATAGCCATTATCTTGCGGCCTACCCCAGCAGGTGTTATCGCGCCTGATCTTGGCACGGCAGTCAGCCTTGGGGTCGCGTTCGTTCCCGCCCCGTTCATTGTCCTGGTAGTGCTCACTATCGCCCTGGAACTGTGGCTGCATAAGAGCCGTATGGGACTGGCAGTGCGAGGCGCTGGCTTCAACCCCGAAGCGAGCCGCCGCATTGGTCGCGGAGTTGGCGCCATTCGTGCCGTCGGCCTTTTGGTGGCGGCATTTGGCGCGGTTGTCGCCGGCGTCCTTCTAGCATCGCAGACGGGGATCGGGTCCAACGCTGTGGGCGCCACGTACTCACTTCCCGCGTTCGCGGCAGTCTTCCTGGGCGGTGCTGTCATGACAGGAGGCAGGGGGTCATTCGTCGGCGCCGTTCTGGGCGCAGTGTTTCTCTCGCTTCTGGACAATGTAACTCCCTTGCTCAACATCCCCAACGCAACCGAACAGGTCATCTACGGCGTGATCCTGCTTGTCGCCGTTTCCGGTTACACGGTGGCGCAACGGATCCGTACCCGCAAATGACCCGCCACGAGCTTTCAGCGGTGAGGGTGATGCCGGAAACAGGGCGGCCGCCGCTTTTCCACCACACTGCCAGAACCTATCTCAGCGGTCCGCCAATTTAGGCAACGTCTCCCCATGGCCCCGGAGCCGATCCAAAGCGGTGTGAGCACAAGCAGCGAAACCGAGGGGCCGCTCTGGCTAGTACAGTCAGTGCGGCCCCTCTTTAGCCCCTATCACCGCGTGGACCGCCAAAGCGTTGACTATCAAACAGGCTCTCCAGTGAAGCTACTGCGTAAACAAGATACAGAACTAGGAAATAGGAATTCGACATGGTCTGGCAGGGGAAGTACGAGCGCATCTTCATCGGTGGGGAATGGGTGGAGCCGCCCGGTAACGGGCACATCGATGTAGTATCGCCAAGCACCGAACAGGTGATAGCAACGGTGCCGGCCGCGTCCCGGGAAGATGTTGACAGGGCCGTGTCTGCAGCACGGGGTGCCTTTGAGCGCGGACCCTGGCCGCAGTTGCCCTTGGAGGATCGCATCGACGTCCTGCAACGCCTTGCTGCTGCCATGCAGGAACAGTCTGAAATCCTGGCAGACCTTACTACCGACGAGATGGGCTGCCCCATCACCCAGTCGCGCAACATTCAAATACCTGCAGCCCTTGCGATCCTCAACTCCTATATCGAGATCGCCAAGAACTACCCCTTTCAGGCTGTCCGCCAATCCCCAACCGGTACAGCTCTAGTCGTTCATGAACCCATCGGTGTTGTGGCCGCTGTCATACCCTGGAATACCCCGCTGGCAAGCGCCATGCAGAAACTTGCCCCCGCCTTACTGACCGGCTGTTCCTTCATCCTCAAGCCCGCACCGGAAACACCGCTCACCGCTTACTGGCTTGCCGAAACGCTGGACGCTGCCGGGCTTCCGGCCGGTGTGTTCAGCGTCCTCCCCGCCGACCGCGAAACGAGCGAATACCTCGTATCCCACAAGGGAGTGGACAAGGTGGCGTTCACCGGTTCCACCTCAGCAGGACGCAGAATTGCCTCCCTAACCGGACAGGACCTGCGTCGTGTCACCTTGGAACTCGGGGGGAAATCGGCCGCGGTAATCCTGGATGACGCTGACTTCGATACAGTCACCGACCGCCTCCGGATGGGGTCCTTCCGCAACAATGGCCAAATCTGTAGTCTCAAAACACGGGTCGTGGTTTCCGAGCGACGCCAGCAAGAGCTCATCGATCGGCTGGTCACAATGGTGGGATCGATGCCGGTAGGAGACCCACATGATCCCGCAACCCAATTCGGCCCCATGGTTTCCGCCCGACAAAGGGGAATTGTCGAGGATTACATTGAGATCGGCAGGAAGGAAGGCGGGGAAGTCCTTCTGGGTGGCGGCCGGCCTTCGGGTCTAGACCGCGGGTGGTACGTGGAGCCCACAATCTTCGCAGGAGTTGAACCTGGAGCTCGCATTGCACAAGAGGAGATCTTTGGGCCTGTGCTCGCAATCATCACCTACCGTGACGAGGCGGAGGCCATCGACATCGCGAATAACTCCCCATATGGGCTCAACGGCTCGGTTTTCACTAACGACATTGAGCGCGGACTTTTCCTTGCACGGAAAATACGGACCGGAACAGTGGAAATCAACGGTAGTCCGGTCGGTTCCTTCGCCCCCGTTGGCGGGTTTAAAGACAGTGGCATTGGCCGTGAGAGTGGCCCGGAAGGCTTCGATGCCTACCTTGAAGTAAAGTCGATCGGACTCCCAGAGGGCTTCAGGTCGCAACCGGTGTGAAACGGCGATTGCCCCTGGTCAAGCCGATTCAGCAAATAATACAAGAAATCCTGTAATATGGGATTTTAAAGTCCAGGTCCTGATCGACCTTGCCGTTCTGACCACGATAAGGATGCACGCATGACTGAGCGCGGTTTGCCTACTTTGGTAGGTGAAACGACAGAAACTTCGGATAACGCCGGTAGCCTGGCGAGGATGCTGCAGATTCTGGAACTCTTCACGGAGGCAGGGCCGGTTTGGTCGACGGCCGATTTGATCGAGGCTCTTCAAACCTCACGATCCACCGGCTACCGCTACATCAAGACCCTGCACGACGCAGGACTTCTGACGACCGTTCGCAACGGCTATTACACGCTCGGTCCGCGGATCATCGAGATGGACCTACAGATCCGCCAAACTGACCCTCTGCTCTTGGCCAGCCACGGCGTTCTCGATGATCTGGTAGAAAAAATCGGGCACTCAGCTCTGCTCCTCACCGCCTTTCGTGACTCTGTCCTATGCATCGGGGAGAGCCGAGCGCCGAAAAGCCCGGAGAACCGGTTCAGCCGGGGCCAGCGGCGCCCGATGTTCCAAGGAGCCGGCTCTAAGGTGATTCTTGCCCATCTTCCCCACCATCGCCTTAAAGCCCTCTATCCGCGGCATCGCGACGAAATTGAGAGCGCCAAGCTCGGCAGCACGTGGAGCGACTTCCGCAAAAGGCTGGGCGAGATCAAGAAGGACGGGTACCTGCTGACTCTGGGAGAATTTAACCCGGGCGTTTATGGTGTAGCTGCGCCCATCCTTACAGACCAGAAAACAGCAGTCGGCAGCGTCGGTGTTGCGTGGGACGAAAATGAGCGCCGCGACCTGGACGTCAAGCAGGCGGTAGCCGCAGTGAAACACGCGGCGACCACCATTAGCGAACGCCTGCAAGACATGCAGCGCCAGTCGTAGGCCTGCCCCCGGCTGCGGCTATGGGATAGCTCAAACCGCAATAGTCTGGCCTCCCCTTGCTCCCACCCCGGAGGGCGCACGGACTGAAGATCGCCACGTCGCCCGTGCATGCCGCTTGGGTTACCGGTTTTGCGCTTCTCCACTCACTGGAATGCACGCGGGCGACCGGCGGTTGGGGTTGCACCAAGCGTTAGAAATGAAGGATTGAACGCTAATGGGTCTGTGCGCTGGCGGCGCACAGACCCATTCGAGTTTCTTATCGACGAGGCCCCTGAAGATTTGACCAGAACCGCTCGTTTAGATTCCCACCGTCTGGCCGCCGTCGATAACCATGGCATGACCTGTAGCGAAGGATCCGAGATCGGATGACAGCCAGAGCACCGCCGAGGCGATTTCCTCCGGTCGGCCCATCCTGCCGACAGGCTCTTGGCCGATCACGCGTTCGCGACCTTCAGGTGTCCCGCCTGAGAACCGGTCCATCATTGGCGTCTCGATAATTCCAGGGCAAATGGCGTTTACCCTGATCCCCTGGGCAGCGTATTCCAGTGCGACGGATTTCGTCAGGCCTATGATCCCGTGCTTCGAGGCGACATACGCGGCCTGGTCCCGGATTCCCACTACACCTGCCCCCGAAGATGTGTTGACGATGGATCCACCGCCGGTTTTGAGCATCGCGGGAATCTCGTACTTCATGCACAGGAACGCGCTACGAAGGTTGACATCCAGTAGCCGTGACCACTCGTCCTCAGTGATGTCTACAAGAGGTGCCGGCGGCTGTTCGATCCCGGCATTGTTAAATGCAGCATCGAGTCGGCCGAACTCCTTGATCGTCTGACCGATGACAGCCTGAATGTCCCTGGAGGACGTAACGTCGCACTTGGCTGTCAGCACGCGGCCGCCGTGCTCGCCCGCCAGGCGCGCCGTCTCGTCATTTCCCGCTGCATCAATGTCAGCCAACACCACGTCGGCGCCTTCGGCCGCAAATGCTATTGCCGTCGCACGGCCGATGCCACTTCCGGCTCCGGTCACAAGAGCAACCTTTCCGGCAAATCTGCGTTCCGTCATGTTAGGTCTCACTTTCCTTTATGGTGACGGGGCCCGCCCAATTGGCGGGCCCCGGATTAGGGACTCCCCTATGTGAATAGTTGGCTAGCGCGATACCAGCTGGCGAGGTTCCACGGGTTCTCCTGCGGCGTAGCGTCCACGCAATTCAACCTCGAGTTCTTCCAGAGTCCGGCCCTTGGTTTCCGGGATGTACCGGAACGCGAAAACTGCGGCCAAGACGTTGAGCAGCATGAAACTTGAGAATACGGCCACCGAGCCAAACTCTTCGGCGGCAATTGGAAAGAAGAATGAGATGAGTGAATTTGCCACCCACAGCCCGCCCAGGCACGCACCCATGGCGAAGCCGCGGATGGGAAGAGGGAAGAGCTCCGAGAGTACGAGAAAACCTGTGGTGCCCAGGAAGGTCACCATGAACGCCGTGACCAGCAGCATGAACAACAGGATCAGATATGAACGGAACGTGGACTCGGGCAGCAGGTAAGTTACGAGCAGACCCAGATGCGAAGCCGCGACACCTCCGAAACCGAGCAGCATCATTTTCCTGCGGCCCATCAGACCGAGGAGCCACATGCCGACGATCGTAAAGACGATCATCGCAACCCCGACCGTAACGGATGCCAACAGAGACGCTGACCGTGTGAGGCCGGAGGTCTCCAGCACCGTCGGTGCGTAATACATCACGACATTGATGCCTGTGGTCTGCTGAGCGACTGCCAAGATGATGCCGATCAGGATCAGAAGCTTCATCCATGGTTCAGTGCGCAGAGTGGCCAGGACGGAGACTTTGCCTTGGAGGTGGTCAGCTTTCACGATGGCCGAGATCTGTGCGTATTCAGCCTCCACCCTGTCCGCGTGATGTGCCCGTTCCAGCGTGCGCTTCGCCTGCACCCACATCTGCTTGCTCGCGTACCACCGCGGAGTGTCGGGAAGGCTGAGCATGCCAAGGAGGAGTCCGAGGGCAGGTATGAGTGCGATGCCAAGCATGTAGCGCCAGACAACGGCGTCGCTGATGAGGTTTGCAAGCACCGCGTTGATAACGAATGCAAGAAACAAGCCAATGACAAGCATGAGTTGGTTCACTGTAACGATGCGGCCCCGCTGGGATGCTGGCGCCATCTCGGCCAAGTACAGCGGAACGACAACAGATGCGACACCAACTGCATAGCCGAGCGCGATACGGGCAGCAACGAGGACCATGACATTTGGCGCCAACGCACAGGCGACTGTTGCGACGGAGAAGATGACACCGGCTAGTACCAGGGACTTCTTGCGACCGATGCGGTCAGCAACGGGGCCGCCGAGAAGTGCGCCCACCGTGGCGCCGGGGAAGAGCAATGAGGTGACGACCAAACCTTCGGTGACGGCCGTCAGGGCGAAGTCTTCGCGCAGATACACGAGGGCTCCTGCGATTACGCCGGTGTCGAATCCAAACAGGAGACCACCCAGGCTGGCGATCATGGTCAGCCGGAATAAAAAGGTTCTTGGATCTTCACGACGGGTCGCCGCTGGAGAAGCCACTGTGGGGTGTGAGCTATTGGACATCGTTACTCCTAGTGGTCCGTGGAACGGACTACCGGGGTTCCGCGCTGATTCGATCGGCATTGGTCGGTCATGCTTTTACTACCTTTGACTTGGTGTTCAATGCTCGTTGGGAGCGAACACGGCGATGTGTTGGTAACCATGTCGTTGCCGACCCTGCACCATGCTCAGGACAAGCAGGCCCGGGAACAGCAAAACCAGTGCACAGCTGGCCATTCAGCAGTGACTGGTGACACAATTTTTGCGAACAGACTTGAGAATATCCTGTATTGTGAGACTTGGTCAATCGAGAAGGAGGAGTTGTTGTGACTTCCACCTCCGCAGCTGGCGGCCCAAGAAAGCCGGCGAAACCTCACGACGGTTTGTCCGAACGCTTCACGGCTGCAAAGCGGGAGTGCTGCTTGAGAACAAGAATTGCAGCCAGAACGCCGAGCCGCCAGAGGCGCGATATGGGCCTCATCCTTGCAGTTCAGTCGGCCCCTAACAAGAGCGAAAGGTTCTGAAGAGAATGCGCGCAAGCACCGGCACAGTAACGATGCTGACGGACTACTACGCTGCCATGGAGGCAAACACTCCCGACGAGTTCAGTTCGTACTATGCCGACGACATGACGCTGACGTTCGGCAACAGCCCGGAGATTAAGGGGCGGGCCGACATCACCGCCGCCTTCAGTGCAAAGCTCAATGAGGTCGCGTCGCTGGGACATGATCTCGTGAATGTATGGGAGGAAGACGGAGGAGTCGTCTTCTTCGAGTCCATTGGACGCTGGACGCTCCTCGATGGAGAGGTGGTTGAGATCAAGGCAGCCTCCAAGATCACCATCCTGAACGGGAAGTTCGTGGATCAGCGCATATACGTGGACAACGCACCGGTCGACGAAGCGCTCAAACGTGAAACTGCCCGTCGCACTGCCTGAATCACACTAGAGACAACTAAAGGGAAAGGACCTTGTTATGACCGGAGAGCACCGTGAATACCAGTCACGGCTGATCGTTACTGGCTTGACTGGCGACGGTAAATCGACATTCGTAAGTGATGGCCCCACCACGGACCGTCTCGTCGCAGACGGATATACCCGGAACCATCTGTGGCAGGCCACCGAGGTACCAACGCCCGTAATGGCGTCAAACGGTCCCGGCGGCGCCTCCGTCATCCCGCCACCGCCGGGAGGCTACAACTACGTCATTACGGCGTTTGCCCCCGACAGTGAATGGGACTACGAGGGCGGCTATGCCCGCATCCTGGCGGAATCGGGAGCAGGGGATGCGGTCGATCCCGATGATGCTCCAGGCATGCATACCACCGACACTGTCGACATCGTCACCGTCATTTCCGGCGAGGCTGTCGTCTTGCTCGACACGGGCGAGACCATCATGCGGCAGGGCGACACCATAGTTCAGCGAGGAACAAAACACGCCTGGCGCAACCGGACCGACAAACCCTGCGTAGTGTCTGCTGTTCACGTCAGCGTGACTCGATAAGTCTCCCTACGGTGTCGGCGGCCGGCAACGCGGCTGCCAACACCATTCCGGCTCGCAATACGAGAATGGAAAACCAGTGTCCGAAAAAGATTCCCATGCTCCGCGCTTTGGCCGGCGCGTAGTCGTTGGTGTCAACTCCAGCGGAGCGTCCGCCGTTGTCAGCGACGACGGGAGCATTCCCACCACGGAACTTGCCAACGGCATCATTTTGCAGGAGGTGTGGCAGCAGCGAGATGTTCCCGCGAAACCACTGGACCACCCTCAACCTGACTGGACCCTGGGGCCGGCCGCACCCACGGCCGGAGCCGTTGTCAGGATTCTAACCGTTCCGGGCGGCCATGGTAGCGGGCCAGAGGGACCAGACCTCCACACCGACGCATCACTGCATGTAATTACGATGCTCGAAGGCGAGCTGATCATTGCACTTGAAGACGGCAATGCCACCCTCCGCACCGGTGATTCCATTATCTTGCGCGGAAGTATGCACGACCTCCGCAATGAACAAGCCGATCCCGCGACCTTCGTCTACACCTCATTTCCGCTCAGAAACGAGTAACTCATAAGAACGCCGCGGGCGGGTTAGACGGCTCCAGAAGTAATGTCGGGTCCGTGGATTCCCAACGGGGGAGCCCTTGCGTGGCTGAGACTGGCTTCCATGGGGGAACTCAGCGCGTGGTGGGTCCTTCGTTGGCGAG
>NZ_JWTB01000040.1 GCF_000813845.1 Pseudarthrobacter phenanthrenivorans | reverse complement strand
AGCCGGTTCCACCCGGCAAGCGCCTGGTCCGCGGGCAGGCACGCGCTAAGCCAGGGCATTCCGTCCCGGTCCGGCCGGAACTCCACCCGCCGCTCCACCACCCCTTTGGCGTGCCGCTTCTCAATCGACTCCGCATGGTGGCGTTCCCGCCACGTCCGCGCCTTGACCCGGAACCGGTGCGCCGGCAACTCCCCGACCGGGCACCCCCGCGCACCATCCGGTGCTCCGGGGTCCAGGAAATGCGCTTCCAACGCCGCCGCCCCGGCAGCATCCAGGCCAGCGGTTTCATCGGCCATCACCACCGCGTGCTGCCACGACAGGGACCCGGCCTGCAAAGCCTCCAAGGTCAGCGGCAAACCAGTGGTCAGGGCGTGCGAGGTCGCCAGGAACGAGGACGCCGCCCGCGGCCCCAGCGCCAGCACACACCCGATCTCGGCCGCGACCGCCATCTCCTGCGCCACCACCGGCACATCCGGACCCGCAACAGCACAAGCAGCCTCCGAATACTTCACCGCAGCCTTAGCCTTCAACCCCGCGAACCCGGCCTCCACCTCCCGCGCACCAGCCAGAATCTCCAGGCACCCATCCGCCAACCCAGCCAGCGGATCGGCCGCAGAAAACGGCGCCGCACCGGCCCCATCCAGCTCAGCATTCAGCACCGCAAGGGCCGCCCGGATCTCCCCAAACGCCTTCACCACCGCCGCTGTCCCCATAAACCCATCATGACAAGGGGGTACGACATTCAGAGTGGACTGCAGGAGCGGGCACGAAAAAGGTGGTTGGGCCTGCCGGTCTCAAGCAGGCCCAACCACCAGATATCGACGGCTCAACCGCCGGGGCCGGTCAGCCGCGGAGGCGTTCCATCCCCGGATCGAAGAGAGGCTCGGCGGTGACGGTGGCGGCAACGCGCCGGCCGAAGTACTCGATCTCCACGGCGTCCCCTTCGGATACCGACGATGGCAGCCAGGCGTAGGCGATGGGCTTGCCGATGGTGAATCCGTACGCCGCGCTCGTGACGTAACCAGCGGCTTGCCCGGCCACGTACACCGGTTCCTTGCCCAGCACCACGGACGTGCCGTCGTCGACCGTCAGGCAGCGCAGGATCTTCGCCGCCGGCTGTTCCCTGCGGACCGCCAGCGCCTCGGCACCCACAAAACCGGTCTTGTCCTTGGCCACCGAGAAGCCCAGACCGGCCTGGTACGGGTGGTGCTCGGACGTCATGTCCGTGCCCCAGAGCCGGTAGCCCTTCTCAAGGCGCATGCTGTTGAAGGCGCCACGGCCGGCGGCAATAATGCCGTGCTCCTGGCCTGCCTCGAACAGCAGGTCCCAGAGCTTGAGCCCGTATTCGGCCGTGGTGTAGAGCTCCCAGCCGAGCTCGCCCACGTAGGAGAGCCGCATGGCCGTGACGGGGATGCCCCCAACGGAAATCTGCTTCGTGCGGAAGTACTTCAGGCCGTCGTTGCTGAGGTCGTCCTGGCTGACCTTTCCGATGACCTCGCGGGCCAGCGGACCCCAGAGCCCGATGCAGCAGGTGCTGCCCGTGATGTCGGTGACGTGGACCCATTGGGCAGGGTCGGCGGCCGACTGCTTGCGGGCTTCCACCCGGAGGTAGTCGAAGTCGACGTTGCTGTTGACGCCGAGCTGGAACTCCTCGTCGGCAAGCCTGGCCACCGTCACATCGCTGCGGATGCCGCCGTCGTCCGCGAGCAGCAGGCAGTAGGTCACCGCGCCCGGCTTTTTGGCGATGTTACCCGTGCTGAGCCGGTGCAGGAGCGCCTGGGCGCCGGGGCCGGCGACGGAGAGGCGCTTCAGCGGCGTCATGTCGAAAAGTCCGACGGCGGTGCGCGTCTTCCACGCTTCGGCGGCGGAAATGGGGGAGTGGAACATGGCGGACCAGTCGTCGCGTTCCGGGGTCCGCCATTCGGCGGGAAGTTCCTCGAGGAGTCCGCGGTTGGCCTCGAACCAGTGCGGGCGTTCCCAGGCGGCAGACTCCAGGAAGAAGGCACCGAGTTCCTTCTGGCGGACGTTGAACGGGCTGACGCGCAGGTCACGCGGGGATTCCCGTGGCTGCAGCGGGTGCATGACGTCGTAGATCTCCACGAAGTTCTGCTGCGACGTTTCGCTGACGTAGGCGTCGGAGGTCTGCACCTTCTCGAAACGGGTCAGCTCGCAGCCGTGCAGGTCGGTCTGCGGCTGGCCATCAATGATCAACTCTGCCATTGCCTTGGCAACGCCTGCCGAGTGCGTGACCCAGACGGCCTCGGCCACGAAGAAGCCGTCGAGGTCCGGCGCCTCGCCCATCAGCGGGCCGCCGTCGGGGGTGAAGGAGAAGATGCCGTTGAAGCCATCCTGAATTCCGGTGCGGCGCAGTGCCGGCAGCAGGTCCTGGCTGTCCTCCCAGGCAGGCACGAAGTCTTCAAGGGTGAAGTCCAGGCGGGAGGGCATGCGGTGGTCGGACATCTCCCCGGCCGGGACCTTCGGCAGCACCGACATGTCCACGGGCATCGGCCGGTGCGCGTAGCTGCCGATGCCGATGCGGTCGCCCCACTCGCGGTAGTACAGGTCCTTGTCCTGGTAGCGCAGGATGGGCTTGCTGGCGCCCTTTGGCAGTTCGTTGACGCCCTCGAGTTCGGCGAGGGGGGTGGTGACCACGTACTGGTGGGCGAGCGGCAGCAGCGGTACCTCCAGGCCCACCATCTTGCCCAGCTCACGGCCCCAGAATCCTGCGCAGGACACCACGATGTCTGCGGGGATCAGTCCTGAGGAGGTCTCGACGCCGGTGACCTTGCCGCCCTCCTGGGCGATTCCGGTGACGGTGGTGGAGCCGCGGTAGGTCACGCCCCGTTCGCGCGTGCGCTCGATCAGCAGCTGAACGGCGCGGGCGGCGAGGGCGAGGCCGTCGGTGGGGATCAGCAGGCCGCCCAGGACCTCCCGGCCACCGCTGAGTTTGCCCGTGTTCAGCAACGGATAGATCTTTTCGCATTCGTCGGCGTCAACGATCCGGCTCTCGACGCCCCAGGAGGTCATCACGCCCATTTTGCGCTTGAGGTCCGCCAGGCGCTCCGGAGTGGTTGCCAGTTCCAGGCCGCCCACCTGGTTGAAGCAGGACTGGCCGTCCTTGCTCAGGGCCAGCAGTTTGTTGACGGTATAGGTTGCGAATTCCGTCATGGTCCTGGACGGGTTGTTTTGGAACACCAGGCCCGGGGCGTGCGACGTGGAGCCGCCTGCGAGCTCCAGCGGGCCCTGCTCGACGACGGTGATGTCGGTCCAGCCGCGGCTTGCCAGTTCGTCGGCGAGGTTGGTGCCGACGATGCCGGCTCCGATGATGACGACGCGGGGTGATGCGCTCATAATTCGTGGTTCTCCTGGTTTGGTGCTGGGCTCCGGCGGTCCGGAAGGTTCTGGGCTAGGCGTGTCCGTCCACGGTCAGGCCCGGCGGGAGGCGGGATGCGTCGGTGGATTCGTTGACCAAAGTTCCCCGACCTTGGTACCGGACACCGGCATGACCCTGGGAGATGTTGAGCCGCAGGGCTCCAGTTGGTGCCGGTTCGCTGAGCGGGCAGGCCTGGTGCATTCGGAGTACCTCAGGTTTTCCGGGTTTGCGTTACATTGACAGCGACGCTTCGCTATCAGCAACGCGCATCACTATATGCAACAGGGTGTCGCAGCTCACATGAGATGTCAAGGCTTCGCTCCGTTTGTTGCAAGGCGCTGCAGCCCTGTGTCGGAATACAGAAAAGAGGCCTCCGCCGCTGTAGCGGCGAAGGCCTCTTTTAGGTCGGGTCCGGTCACCTGTGCCGTGTGGCCGGGTGGTGCCAAGGGCGGCAGCCACACCATGAATTTGCCAACCGGAAATGATTCGTCCGAGGGCCTTGGCTCTCTGGCTCGAAGTGACCGTCCAGTCCCGGCGTCAGTGGGAAATATTTGTTGAGATCTCGGCCAGGGTGCGCCCCTTCGTCTCAGGCGCGAGCCATTGCGAGAGGACGGCGCCGAGCAATGCGACGACGGCGGCTACGACCATGCTTGGGCCCATGCCGATGTTGCTGATCGCCCACGGCAGGGCGAAGGTGCCGAGTGCGGCGCCGATGCGGCTGAAGGCCGCGGCAAAGCCCATGCCGATGCCGCGCAGGTGTCCGGGGAATACCTCAGCCGGATAGACCTGGGTCAACGTGGTGTAGCCGGCATTGAAGAAGGAGAAGGCGAGGAACAGTGCGAGCACGAGGATCGCCGGTGCGTCTGCCCAGACTCCGATGACCAGCAGGATGCCTGCGCAGAGCCACTGTCCGGGCACCGTGAGGATTCGGCGGCCCAGCTTGTCGATCAGAAGCACGGTGGTGACCACGCCCGCGGCTGCCAGGGCGGACAGGCCGACTCCACCGGCCCAGCCGCCGCCGAAGCCGAACTGGCTGAGTACGTCATCGGCGAAGGTCGCAATTGCGAAGTACGGGGTGACCGCGCAGAACCAAAAACCCGCGGTGAAGAGGGTGGTGCGCCAGTGCTGCTTCGAGAACAGCATTCCGAAGGAGGCGTTCTTGATTTTGGTCCGGCTCTTCGCGGCCTCGGCCTCCTGGACCATCCTCAGATCGATCTCCTCGGTGATGCTCTTGTGCATCTGTGGCGATTCGACGTACTTGTGCGCGATGGCGAGTGCTTCCTCGCGCCGTCCCTTCGTAATGAGCCAGCTCGGTGATTCGGGGAGCCCGATGCGGGCGACGAACAGAATGAATGCGAGTATCGTGCTCGTGCCGATGACGACGCGCCATGGGGTTCCGGCGTCGTGCAGGAGCGTGCCAATGATGAAGGCCATCATGAAACCGACGTACCAGGCGATCAGGGTCAGGCCGAGCAGTCGCCCGCGCAGTTTTGGCGGGGAGAACTCGGACAGCAGCGGGCCGCCGATGGAGTACTCGCCGCCGATCGCGACGCCCATCATGAAACGGATGATGGCCAGCTGGATGATGGCTCCGTCTCCGGTGGTTACGAAGAACTGGGCTGCTGAGGCGATCAGGAACAGGCCCATGTCCACGAGGAACATGGGCTTGCGTCCAAACTTGTCAGTAGCCCAGCCGGCCAGCGGGGAGCCGACGAAGATGCCGGCCAACGGGCCTGCAGCGATCATGCCCAGGGATAGGGCGTCGAGCTGGAGATCTGACCGCATGGGTCCAGTGACGGGGCCGATGATTCCGAGGATGTAGCCGTCGAGGAACATTCCGCCGATGAAGACGGCGACAAGCCGCACCATGAAGCGGCGTTTGAACTTGGAGCTGGTCTCATTGCCAGCCGGTATGGCCGCGCCGGACTCAAGGGATGTTTTTGGCACGGTCCCCAAGTTCCGGCGCTCCGCACTGCTTTGATCGATGGTGCTGCCACCTTTGGTTGTCATAAACAGTTTCCTTTAGTGATTTAACGCCGCCACGTGGACAGTGGCAACGTTGTGCGGCCAATGCGGGAGCGGGGGCTCCCCTCTGGATCGGCCAGCATGAATTCGTTCGTCTGTTTTGGGAACCATCACTGCGCGGAGCCCGGGGACGGGAGTGCAAATGTCCGGAGGAACTCGTTCCGTGATGATCAACAACGTTCGCCTTATGCAACAAAAGAGTGCTCCAGCTCACATCCAAAGTCAAGAGTGTGTCCTGTGAAAGTCGAAGTATGTAGCGTTCTTGCTCAGTGCTTGCGGGCATGCCGAAGGCCCTACCCGTTGGGATAGGGAGACCGGCCAGGTGGGTCGACCCGAGTGCTTGGCGACGGGGTGGACAGGGCAAAGCTGTGCGTCAGGCCGGGATGGGGACCCCCTGGCCTGGCCGGACCAGCCGGTCCCGGCCGCTGTAGACGTTCAGGCTGGTCCCGCGATTGAAACCCACCAGTGTCACGCCAGTTTCGGCTGCGAGGTCGGCCGCCAGGCTTGACGGAGCGCTGACTGCGGAGAGGATCGGAATCCCGGCCAGGGCGGCCTTCTGGACAAGCTCGAACGAGGCCCTGCCCGAGACCTGCAGGACGGTGCCGCGCAGCGGCAGCAGCCCCTCCCTCAGCGCCCAGCCCACTACCTTGTCCACCGCGTTGTGCCGCCCCACATCCTCGCGCAGGCACAGCAGCTCCGGTCTGCCCGTGTCCACCCGGAACAGGCCGGCAGCGTGCACGCCCCCGGTCCTGTCGAACACCGCCTGGGCCTCCCGCAGCCGTTCGGGGAGCGCGGCAAGCACATCCAGGGGTATCTGGACGGGATCCCGGGATGGGTCGAAGTGCTGGGTCTTCCGGACGGCGTCAATGGATTCGGTGCCGCAGATGCCGCAGGAACTTGAGGTGTACACGTTCCGTTTGGTGTCCGGCAGTGCCACGTCGGGGCGGAGCTGGGCATCGACGACATTAAACGTCTGCTCGCCGTCCCTGGTACCGGCGCAGAAGCGCAGGGAAACCAACTCCGATGCGTGACGGACCACCCCTTCAGAGACGAGGAACCCCGCAACAAGGTCGAAGTCATCGCCTGGCGTCCGCATTGTCACAGCGAAGGAGTTGCCGTTGAGGCGGATTTCAAGGGGCTCTTCCGCGGCGAGCACGTCCTCCTTGAAGCGGACGGGATATTCAGTGCCGGTGTCGTCGAGACGGAAGCGGTGGATCTTCTGGCGCTGGGTCATGCGTGCCATGCGGTGTTCCGTCCTTGCGTGCCGGGTGTCCCTGCGGTTTCTGGCTGTGCTGCCCAGGGAAGCGGGAGGACGGGAACCGGTTCCCCCGAGTCAACGCCCTGGGGAGGAACGGCCATGACCGCGTCTGCCCAGGCAAGCCCGCGCATCATGCCGGGGCCGGTGTGTTCGACCGGGAACGCAAGGCCGGACAGGAACCGGCAGGGGATCAGGCGTGTCCTCCCCGCGTCCCCGTCGACGTCGCAGCCGGACATCACGAGGTGCATCGGAGGCAGCTGCGCGCCTCCCAGCGAGGCCATCAGGGGTGCGCCCAGGGTGAGGAGTGCCATCATGGCCGCCAGGGGATTGCCCGGCAGGCCAATCACGAACCGGCCGCCCGGAAGCACAGCGAGCACTGCCGGATGACCAGGGCGCATCGCGATGCCGTCCACCAGCAGCCGTCCGCCCAGGGCGTCGATGGCGGCGCGGAAATGGTCTGTGCCGGATTTCCCGGTGCCGCCGGTGGTGATGATGACATCAGCGTGGCCGCCGGAGGGCATCCCCGGGTTTTCCAGGGCGTCCAGCCACTCGCCGAACGAATCGCTGATTCTTTGCGGGGCGCCTGCAACACCACCGAGCAGGGAGACCACGCTTCCGAGCTGCGGGCCAAAGGTGTCCCGGACCTCTCCGGGGCCCGGAAGGCCCTGCGTGACCACTTCTGCGCCGGTCAGTACGACGGCGGCGGCGGGCCGGGCGCGGACCTGCACCGAATCGTGCCCTGCCGCCGCGGCCACGGCCACATGTGCTGGATTAAGGACAGTACCGGCAGGAATGAGGACATCCCCCAACCGGGCTTCCTGCCCGGCGGGGCGAATGTGTTGGCCGCTGCGCGGCTCACCGGCCTTCGCATCGGCACGCAGAGTCAGGACCTGGCTCCCGTTGGGGTCCCGGACAGCCAGGCCGCTTTCCTTGCGGAGGACGGCGTCGGCACCGTGCGGTACCAGGCCGCCGGTGGCAATCACGGCAGCGCTGTTTACAGGCAGGAATCTGTTGCCTGCAGGCAGGGAGCCGTGCTGGCCGGATCCGGCGAGAAGCCATGGACCTGGCCCGCTAACGGCCCAACCGTCCATTGCGGACGAGGCATAGTGGGGCATGTCCTGGAGTGCTGTGACGTCACGGCACAGTGTGTGGCCAATGGCTTCAACGAGCGGGACTGCCACAGGCGGGAGCGGGCCGGCGGCGCCGAAGGCGAGATGGCGCGCATCTGGCCACGGTATGCACCCCCGTTCCGGGACGCGACCCGGCGCAGCCGTGCTCCTGGAAATGGTGGCTGTCAGTCCATTGGCAGGCATCCGGGCCCCCTCCTTGTTAAGTCACCCGCTTGGTTAGGTCACGGGCATCATGCCGGTTGCGGGGCCCCGTTTTCCGAAAACGGTGCTTCGATGAGGAATACCTCCCCAGGTCTTAGGCCCATCGAAGCACCTTTCACGGAAAACGGGACACCCGTTGGAAACGCTGCGCCCTTCCTAGCCTGCGGCTTCCAGGACCTGGGCTTCCCGGGCCCCGGCCGGCAGCGGCAGGGGTGACATTTGCCGGCGGGCAGCCTCCACGGTGTGAAGGAGCAGCAGCGCAGTGGTCACTGAGCCCACGCCGCCGGGTACCGGAGTGAGCGCCGCTGCCGTCCCGGTGACACTTGCTGCGTCCACGTCACCCACCAGCGAGCCATCGGGAAGGACATTCGTGCCGACGTCGACCACCACGGTTTGCGGGGAGACATCGCTGCCGGCCAGCAGCCCGGCGCGCCCGGCGGCGACCACCACGACGTCGGCCTCTTTCGTGTAGCGTTCCAGCGGGCCCGACCTGGAGTGGCAGACCGTCACGGCCGCGTCCCGTGCCAGCAGCAGGAGGGACAGCGGTTTGCCAACGACGGCGGAACGCCCAACCACCACTACGTTCTTGCCCGCCACGGGGACCTGGTAATGGTCCAGGATTTCGACGACGGAACGCGCGGTCGCGGGTGCAAAGGCCGGCTGCCCGACGGCTAGGCGTCCCAGGCTCAGCGGATTGGCGCCGTCAATGTCCTTTTCCGGGGCGATGAGGCCCACCAGGTTGTCGGTCCGGACACCGGGCGGCAGCGGGGTTTGCAGGATGATGCCGTTCACGGACGGTTCGGCACTCAGGTCCCGCAGGACGCTGGCCAGCACCGGCTCCGTTGCATCATGCCCCAGGTCGATGATGCGGCAGCCCACTCCGGCTCGCTCCGCTGCCCGTTCAATGGAACGGACGTACCAGTGCGTGGACTCATCGGCCGTTGCCATGACCACGGCCACCATCGGGCGGACGCCCGCCAGTTCAAGCGAGCGGACCTCCTCCTGGACCTCCTTTTGGAACAAAGAGGCCAAAGGCTTTCCGGAAAGTACTGCGGTGCTCACGCCAGGATCCTCTCCCGCACGCGGGCCGAGAGGGCATCAGCCGCCAGGACCACCTTTTCCTCGATGCCGTCCGTCTGCCGGGCAAGCAGCGCGCGTGCGTCCGGGTCCTTGACCGCCACGACATTGATGTCGATGTTGACGCGCGCCGTGGTGGCCGCTGCGCGGGCGGCATCGGCGGCCGCTGCCACGTCGCTGATGACGTTTGCATTGGCAACGTCGAACAGCTCGGTGGCAAGGTCCACGATGTCGCCCGCAACCCTGACGAGCTGGGCAGGGGTCTCTGCAGCCTGGATGAGCGCGGATTGGATCCCGGCAGCGCGCGCGGCCTTGGACTCATCCGTGCCGGACGGGAGCCTGTAGGCGTCGATAACTGCCTGGAACGCCTGTTCGTCCGCGTCGGCCAGGTGCAGTGCCTCGGTGACGAGGCCGTCTGCTGCCTGGGTAATGCGCTGTACCAGGGGTGCGTGCTCTTCGTACTTGGCGCCGGTGGTGTACCGCGCCACCATGGCCACCAGGGCTGCACCCTGGGCCGCGTGCAGGGCGGCGGCGGCCCCGCCACCCGGCGTCGGCTGCTTGGCGGCCAGCCGGGTGAGGTAGCTGCTGACTGTCTCTGAGCTGATCATGGCCTTACCCGCGAAGCCTGGTCATGGTGGGGTCGTACAGCGGGTCCTGGGTGACCGTGGCGACGATCCGGCGCCCGAAGTACTCAATCTCCACGGAGTCGCCGATCGATACTTCGGCGGGCAGGTATGAGTAGGCGATCGGTTTCCGGACCGTATAGCCGTAGGCGGCGCTGGTCACGTAGCCAACTGCCTGGTCCTTGTAGAACACCGGTTCCTTGCCGAGCACCAGGCTGCGGCCGTCGTCGACCGTGAGGCAGCGCAGGCGCCGTGCGGAGTTCTCCTCGGTGCGGCCTTCCAGGGCCGCCTTTCCGACGAAGTTGTCCTTGGCCATCTTCACCGCGAAGCCCAGGCCGGCCTCGAAGGGGTCGTGCTCGGTGGTCATGTCCGTGCCCCAGGAGCGGTAGCCCTTTTCGAGGCGGAGCGAGCTGAACGCGGCCCGCCCGGCCGCAATGATGCCGAACGGCTGGCCGGCCTTCCACAGTGCATCCCAGAGGCGCTGTCCGTTGTCGGCGCTGGTGTACAGTTCCCAACCCAGCTCACCGACGTAGGACAGGCGCATGGCGGTGACGGGGACGCCGCCGATGACGACGTTCTTGGAGCGGAAGTACTTCAGGCCGTCGTTGGAGAAGTCGTCGCTGCTGACCGCGCCGACGACCTCACGGGCGAGCGGGCCCCACAGGCCGATGCAGCAGGTGCCGCCCGTGGTGTCCCGGACCTGCACCCAGTCGCCGGCGGTTCCGCTTTCGGTCTGGTGTCGTGCGGCGCGTTCGAAGTAGGCGGTGTCGATGTTGCCGTTGGCGCCAAGCTGGAAGGTGTCCTCGGACAGGCGGGCCACCGTGATGTCGCTGCGGACCCCGCCGGCGTGGTCAAGCAGCAGTGTGTAGGTAACGGCGCCGGGCTTCTTGTTCAGGTCCGCGGTGGTGAGTTCCTGCAGCAGCTTCAGGGCACCGGGACCGGAGATTTCGAGGCGCTTGAGGGGCGTCATGTCGTACATCGCGACGGCGGTGCGCGTCTTCCATGCCTCGGCCGCGGCGATGGGGGAGCTGAACATCCCGGACCAGGCGTCACGTGCCGGCGGCTGCCACTCGGCCGGCATGTCCTTGAGGAGGTCGGCGTTGGCTTCGAACCAGTACGGGCGTTCCCAGCCGGCGCCTTCGAGGAAGTAGCCGCCAAGCTCCCGGTGCCGTGCGTGGAAGGGGGATACGCGCAGATTGCGCGGGGACAGCTTGGGCTGCAGCGGGTGCAGGACGTCGTAGATCTCCACGAAGTTCTGCTGCGAGGTTTCGCTGACGTACTCGGGAGTCAGCTGCACGTCCTCGAAGCGGTGGATGTCGCAGTCGCCCAGGTCGATGGAGGACTTGCCGTCCACCAGGAGTTCGGCGACGGCACGGGCGATGCCGGCGGAGTGGGTGACCCAGACGGCTTCGGCGACGAAGAAGCCGTCCAGTTCCTTGGACTCGCCAACGAGGGACCCGCCGTCGGGGGTGAAGGAGAAGATGCCGTTGAAGCCGTCCTCAATCTCGCTTTCGCGCAGGGCGGGGAGCAGCTGCTTGGTGGCCTCCCAGGCGGGGAGGAAGTCTTCCACCGTGAAATCCAGCCGGGACGGCATGTTGTGTTCGCTGATTTCGTTCGGCTTGAAGGTGCCGAGCTCGTCCAGGTCCACGGGCATCGGCTTGTGGGCGTAGGAGCCGATGCCGTACCGGTCGCCGTGCTCGCGGTAGTAGAGGTCCTGGTCCTGGTGGCGCAGGATGGGCAGCGAGGCGCCGTTGGGCAGCTCGTTCCGTCCCTGCTGGGCAGGGACGGGGGTGGTCTTGACGTACTGGTGGGCCAGCGGGAGCAGCGGAACGGACATGCCGATCATTTCGCCGATCTTCGCACCCCAGAACCCGGCGCAGGAGACCACGATGTCTGCCGGGATCACGCCGTCGGAAGTCTGGACGCCGGTGACGTGGCGGCCGGACTGTTCGATGCCGGTCACCGTGGTGTTGCCCACGTACTTCACGCCGGCCGCTTCGGTGCGCTTGATGAGCAGCTGCACTGCCCGAGCCGCGCTGGCGAGGCCATCGCTGGGGACGTGCAGGCCGCCCAGGATGTCCTCTTCGTTAATCAGGGGATACAGCTCCTTGCACTCCGCCGGCGAGAGGATCCTGCCGTCGATACCCCAGGCAGCGGCGTAACCGAGCTTGCGCTTCAGGTCGGCGAGGCGGGTTTCGGTGGTGGCAACTTCCAGCCCGCCAACCTGGTTGAAGCAGCTGGTCCCGTCCTCGGTCAGGGACAGCAGCTTTTCCACGGTGTACTTGGCGAACAGGGCCATGGACTTGGACGGGTTGGTCTGGAAGACCAGTCCCGGGGCGTGGGAGGTGGAGCCTCCGGGCATGTTGAGCGGTCCCTGGTCAAGGACGGTGATGTTGTTCCAGCCCCGCGTGACGAGTTCATCCGCGAGGTTGGTGCCGACGATGCCGGCTCCGATAATGACAATGCGTGGCGACGATTCCAAGGGGGTTTCTCCTGCTGCTGTGCGGTTTGTGCCTGTGTACGCGCCGGTGCTCACCGGAACACCACGGTGCTGGTCTGGTCCAGCAGCACCCGGTGCTGGCAGTGCCAGCGGACGGCGCGGGAGAGCGCCAGCGCCTCGGCATCCTGGCCCACGGTGGACAGTTGCGCCGGGCCATAGGTGTGGTCCACGCGGATGACTTCCTGCTCGATGATCGGACCCTCGTCCAGGTCCGCCGTGACGTAGTGGGCGGTGGCACCCACCAGCTTGACGCCGCGGTCGTAGGCCTGGTGGTAGGGGCGTGCGCCCTTGAATCCGGGGAGGAACGAGTGGTGGATGTTGATGGCCCGTCCTTCCAGTGCCCGGCAGAGATCGTCCGAGAGCACCTGCATGTAGCGGGCCAGGACCACCAGGTCGGCGTTGTACTCATCCACCAGCTCGAGGAGCCTGCGCTCGGCGTCGGCCTTGGTGTCAGGGGTGACGGGGACGTAGATGAAGGGCAGCCCCGCGGCTTCCGCCATCGCGCGGTGGGTCTCGTGGTTGGAAACGACCGCTACCAGCTCCCCGCCCAGGCTGCCGCCGCGCCAGCGGAAGATGAGGTCGTTCAGGCAGTGGCCGAACTTGGAGACCATCACCAGGACGCGCTGCTTGGTCTCGTCATGGAAGCTGAACTTCATGTCGAACCGGCCGGCAATGGCGGCGAACTCATCTTCAAGCATGGCCGGGGTGAAGTCGGGGGAGCCGGAGAACGCGGTCCGCAGGTGCAGGGTCTCACGCAGGCTGTCGTCGAACTGCTGGTGTTCGTCGATGTTGAAGCCCCGTTCAAAGAGGAACGTGGTCACGGCCTGCATAATCCCTGCCTGTTCCCTGCAGGACAGGGTCAGCACGAACTTCTGCGGCTGCTCTTCCTTGAGCGCCGGCAGGGTGGCGGTTGCTGAGGCTGTTTCAATGAGGGTCATGTCCCTCCTCCTTCTAGATATATTCCAAAACATCGGACTGATATATTAGATTGGATGCCAGCGTATACTGGTCCATAGGCGAGGTCAATAGTTTTCTTTCCGGTTTCCGAAGAAGGGGCTCAAGCATGGCAATCGAAGCTTTGGCGGCGGCGGACGACGCCGGCAGGAAGTCGCTGGCGGACGTCGCCTACGAGGGCATCCGGGACTGGCTGCTGACCCTGGAAATCAAACCCGGCGAACTCCTGAACGATGAGCTCCTTGCCAAGAGCCTGGGCATGGGGCGGACTCCCGTGCGCGAAGCCCTGAAACGGCTGGAGCTTGACCGGCTGGTGAAGACCTATCCGCGGCGGGGCACCTTCGCCACCAGAGTGGACGTGACAGACCTTTCCTTCATCTCGGAAATCCGGGCCCAGCTCGAACCCCTCGCGGCCGCGCGGGCAGCGCGGGTGGCCTCCCCGGCGGTCCGGGCGGGGCTGCGTGCCACGCTCGAGCAGGTTGAGGCGTTCGACGTCGCCGCCGCCACAGTGACGGAGACGCTGAAGCTGGATGCCCGGGTGCACCAGGGCATCTACGCCGCCGCTGCCAACCCGCATCTGGAGGACATCCTGATCCGGTATGACAACCTGGCAACGCGGATCTGGTGCATGGTGATCGACCGCCTGCCGGATCTGTCGCACCACGTACGCGAACACCTCGATCTGCTCCGCGCTGTCATCGACGGCGACGAGGAGCGGGCTTCGGAACTCGCCAAAGTCCACGTGAGCGGGTTTGAGCACGCCGTACGCGAGGCGCTCTTCAACGCCTAAGCCTCCTGCGCGAGCCACCTGTTGACTCGGGTGTGACCTGCACCATACTGTGGGTCCAGATTGATATATCAATCAAATATCAGCGTTTCTTAGGAACGGCGATGGCGCCGGCGAACGGAGCAACCAGTGAATTTCCAGGCAACCCTTGAAGCCCCATTGTGTGCCGCCGGCACCGACCCCGAACAAGGCGGCCAGGACGGCGGCACGGCGAAAAAGCGCCTCGGCCGCCGGGCTGACTGGGCGCGGCTGCCCGGCCGCAGTGTCGAAGTGTGGCTGCTGGGGGAGCTCGTGGCCAGTGGGGTGGTGGACCAGGCCGCGGAGGATGGCTCGGTGCTCTGGATAGCCGCCGAGGGCATCAGTACCCGGCGGATCTTCGACAAGTCATCGGGGTACGAGATCTGGGTGTGACCAGCCCCGGCGCCCCCTAAATGACCTGAAATCGCAATAAACGGCGGTGGCCCGGGTGTAAGCGCCCGGGCCACCGCTTTGCTGGGTGTTCTATTGCCGGTTGACTGCTTTTTCGGAGTCCCGGCCGGCACCCAAACACGTGCTGCCTTCGGCGCAAGCCTCCGAACACTCGTGCTTGGTCACGAGTTCGAACTGGCCGCCGCGGTGCTGCTCGACGCCGGTACGGATGGCCCGCTCCACCACTGAGTCCGCCAGCCGACGGCGCAGGGACAACGGGTCCCGCCGCAGGTCCTTGGTGATGGCAAAGCAGAGCAATAGCATGACGACGATAAAGGGCAGGGCGGCCACGATGGTGATCCGTTGCAGGCCGGAGAGTGCTTCCGAAGGCTCGTCTCCGCCGGCGAGGAGCATGACCGCCGCCACGGCGCCGGTCAGGGCGCCCCAGAAGATGACCAGCGCACGCTTGGGCTCGGAGCTGCCGTTGGAGCTCAGCGACGCCATGATCAGCGATGCGGAATCGGCGCCGGTGATGAAGAAGATCGCCACCAGAACCATGGCAAGGACGATCACGGCCGCCGTCAGCCACGCGGGCAAGGGAAGGTTCTTCACCAGATTGAACAGGGCGCCGTCGAAATCGATGGTTGCCTTGCCGTCAACCACAGTCATGAGCCCAGGCGAACCGGCTTTATCCGCTTCCTGCTGGATTCGGAATGCGGTTCCGCCGAAGATGCCGAACCAGATCACGCTGACGATGCTCGGAACAAGCAGGACGCCTGTGACGAACTGTCGAATGGTGCGGCCGCGGCTGATGCGGGCGATGAACATTCCCACAAAGGGGGTCCAGGAAATCCACCATGCCCAATAGAAGATGGTCCAGCCGGACATCCAGGTGCGCAATGCTTCATCGCCGACGGCTTCCGTGCGGGAAGACATCTCCGCCAGATCGCGGAGGTAGTCACCGATGGCGGAGGGAATGAGGTTAAGGATGAAGAGCGTTGGCCCTGCCACGAACACAATGATGGCCAGCACGACGGCGAGGACCATGTTGATGTTGGACAGCCACTGGATGCCGCGGCTGATGCCGGAGACGGCGGAGGCAACGAAGCATGCTGTCAGGATGGCGACGATTGCCACGAGCACGGGGGTTCCGATTTCACCAGCCCAGCCGTTGGAGGTGAAGCCGCTGCCGATCTGCAGGGCACCCAGGCCCAGGGAGGCGGCGGTGCCGAAAAGGGTGGCAAAGATGGCCAGGATGTTGATGATCTTGCCCACCGGCCCCTCAACAGTCCTGATCCCGAACAGGGAGGTGAAGGCTGCGGAGATCAGCTGCTTGCGGCCCAGGCGGTAGGTGCCGTAGGCCATGGCGATACCAACGACGGCGTACATGGCCCAGGGGTGGAGGGTCCAGTGGAAGATTGAGGTGGCCATGGCCGTCTGGATGGCGGCGGGAGTGCGGCCGTCGACTGTTCCCGGCGGCGGAGAGATGAAGTGGTACAGCGGCTCGGCAACCCCGTAGAACATCAGGCCGATGCCCATGCCGGCGGCGAACATCATTGCGATCCACGAGACCGTGCGGAATTCAGGTTTCTCACCGTCCTTGCCCAGCGGAATGTTGCCGAACTTGCCCAGCGCCAGCCACAGCACGAAGACGACGAAGAGTGAGGCGAGGACCATGAACAGCCAGCCCGTGTACTCCATCACCCAGTCGAGGGCGTCTTTTGACGTAGCAGCGAGGCTGTCCTTGTCGAGGAAGCCCCATGCAATAAAGGCCACGGCTATGGCACCCGTTATTCCGAACGTTGCTTTGTCCAGCGTCAGTTTGCGGTTGCGGCGCTGGGAGAGGGCATGCTCTTTCTTGCTGAGCCGCAGTTCCTTAAGGATCTGCTCGTGTTCATTATTGGCATGCGGGGAAGCTGCCCCATCCCCTGGAGCGGTGTCCAACGGTTCGGGGAGAAAGGGCTCCGACGGCGGCACCTTCGGATTAGGAGAAGTCAGTTCACTGTTGATGGCCATGAAAGCGGGTCCTTTGGCTAGTCCATGGGCTTGCGTTTGGTGCTGGTTTCGGCTTGTGCAATCCAGGGAAGAATTGCCGGAAGCCGTACGCCAGCGAGGGCAGGGCCGTGAGCCCCTCGGGGGAGGTGTTCCGCAAAGATCAACAGAGTTCGCGCTAGGCAACAAGAGTGCGGTAGATCACCTTCAAAAGTCAAGGCGGCGTACCGGTGCGGAACGGTAAAACAAAGGGAAGCAGCCCGGGGATTGAGATCCTCCGGGCTGCTTCCCTTGATGTGGCATTGGGAATGCGTGTCAGCTAAGCCAACCATCCACGACGCTCTGGTGGGAATCCACCCATTTCTTTGCGGCCGCTTCAGGCGTCATGCCGCCTTGGATATCGGTGGCAACCGAGTTCTGGTCCTCGTTGGTCCAGCTAAATGCCTTGGCCAGCTTGGCGGCAGGCGAACCGCTGTCCTCCAGCTTCTTGGACATGATCTTGTTGAGCTTGTAGGTCGGGTAATCGCAGGCAACCTTTTCGGGGTTGGAGTCGCAGCCCTCGGTCCACGCCGGCAGGTTCACCTTCTTCAACGGAACCTCGGAAAGGAACCACTGCGGCTCGTAGAAGTAGCCGAGCAGGGGTGTCTTGTTCTGCTCCGCTGTCCGGAATGACTGGATGAGGGCCGCTTCCGAGCCTGCGAAGACCACCTTGTAGTCCAGGTTCAGGTTCTTCACCAGTGCCTCGTCATTGGTGACGAAGGCGGGGTCGCCATCGAGGACCTGCCCCTTTCCGCCGGACTCCGACGTGGTAAACATCGACGCGTATTTGTTGAGGTTCTGGCCGTCGGTGATGTCCGGGTACTTCTCTGCCATCCATGGCGGGACGTACCAGCCGATGTGCCCTTCGTTTCCTGTTGGGCCGGCATCAACGGCCACCTTTTGGTCGGTGATGTACTGCTTGGTCAGGTCGGCGTGGCCCCAGTTTTCGATGATGAGGTCCACTTCGCCTGAGGCGAAGCCCTGCCAGGAGACCTGCTCATTAAGGTCCTTCTGGACGACGCTGCAGCCGAGCTTGTTTTTCGCCACGTAGCTGTAGACGGCGGCGTCAGCGGTGTAACCGACCCAGGCGTTCATTGCTACGTTCACGGTGCCGCAGGGCGTTCCCGTGGCACCGCCTCCTGCCGCGGCGGCCTGGTTTACCGATGCACCGCCGCAGCCTGCGAGGAGCAGGGCGGCGGCAGCGGCTCCGGCCATTGCCGGCAAGGTGCGTTTTATCAGCCTTTCAGCTTTTTTCATGGTGGGTCTCCTTGTTGGGGCATACACGACTTCTCGCCTGGGCGCAGGCAAGCTTTCAGGGGGAGTATTTCTGGGCGTAAAAAGGACTGGAAGGCTCACGCAGTGGACTTGGACACTGGGATTCTGCGGGCCGGAGCGGCGGCGGCAGCTTGGGTCATCCTGTCCATCATGATTCCGAGGAACACGATGGCCAGGCCGGCGGCGAGGCCCTTACCGAAAATAGAACTCTGGACGAATCCAGCGACGACGTCGTATCCGAGGCCGCCTGCCCCGACGAGGGCTCCCACTACCACCATGGCCAGGACATAGATCAGCCCTTGGTTGGCAGCGAGCGCCAGGGATTGCCTGGCCATGGGCAGCTGCACCTTGGTGATCACCTGCCACGGTGTCGAACCGCTGGCGATCGCGGACTCGACGACAGTCGGGGAGATCGCCGCGATTCCATCGGCGGTGATCTTGATGGCGACCGGGGCGGCGTAGATGATGCCCGCGATGATCGCAGTGAACCGTGTGGCTCCGAAGAGGCCGAGGAAAGGCACCAGGTAAACGAAGGAGGGCATGGTCTGGCCCGCGTCGAGCAGGGGCCGCATGAGCTGGTCGACGCGGCTGGACCGGCCCATGGCCACGCCAAAGACAATGCCCAAAACCATCACTACGGCGGTGGCAACGAGGGTTCCGGCGAGGGTGACCATGGCGTCACTCCAGAGCCCGAGGTAGATGATGACCCCCATGCAGGCGGTGGTTACGGCAGCGAGCTTCCAGCCGCCCAGTGCGTAGGCCACGATGGCGACCACTGCGACGAGGATGAAGAAGGGCGTGTCGGTAAGCAACGACTGGAAGGGGTTGAGGATGGTACCGGTAACACCTTCACGCAGGGAAACCGTGAAGAGCGAGACATTCGATTGCAGCCAGTGGCTGGCGGTGTTCACGGCCTGAACGATTACCGGTCCAACGTTAAGGTCCTGGGGAAAAGCTGCTGCCCACAGCATGGTCCTGGACAACTGCACCATGACCAGGACCACGGCCAGCGCGACCCCGAGGAGTCCGGCGCGGGTCTTGCGGCCCAAACGGCGTTTGCGGGCTGCGCCTGGCTCCGCCCGGCGGCTGGCCGCTGTGGTCACCCGGTCCAGCACGATGGCCAGCAGGACGATGGAGAGGCCGGCATTGACTGCGGTACCGACGTCCAGGGACTGCAGTGCCCGGACCACCGTCTGGCCGAGGCCGGGAGCAGCGATCAGGGCGGCGATGGTCACCATGGACAGGGCGGCCATGGTCCCCTGGTTGATACCCATCACGATCGTCCGGCGCGCCATCGGGAGCTGCAATGTCAGCAGCCGTTGCAGGCCTGTGGTGCCGAGCGAATCGGATGCTTCACGGGTGTTCTCCGGAATGCGGCGAATACCATGCGCGGTCAGGCGGATAACCGGTGGGGCAGCGTAGATCACCGTGGCGATCACTGCCGACGCCGGCCCGATCAGGAAGACCAGGGCAAGCGGGGCAAGGTAGACGAAAGTGGGCAGGGTCTGCATGAAGTCCAGCACGGGGGTGATGACCCCGGCTACCCTCCCGTAGATCCCGGACAGGACGCCGAGCGGGATGCCCACCAGCAGCGTCAGCAGCACGGAAGTCAGAACCAGGGCGAACGTATACGTCGCTTCTACGAACAGGCCTTGAAAACCGAAGAAGACAAAGACCGCAGCCGTCAACAGGGCTACCCGTACATTGCCGACCGCCAACGCGATCGAGGTGAGCAGGCCCACCGTTCCCAGCCAGCCGATTTCCGGAAGACGAAGGCCTGTGGGGGTTGCTGCGAAAGTGGTGGTGAACATGTTCGCCACCGCATCGACGGCGGTCCGAAGTGGTGTGAAGAAGTAGAGGAAAACCGGGTTGTCGGCCCGGTTTGCCGCGACCCAGGCATTGAATTGGTTCAGCGAGCGGTGCAGGTCCGTCAGTTCTGAGGCTGGCAACGCCAGGGTTGCCGTGCCGTTGAGCAGCAGGAATCCCAGGATCCAGAGTGCAGCGGCGGCAAGCAGGAGGACTGTCCTTTGGCTGGGCCTGCGGCGCGCTTCAGGGAGAACGGGGGCAGGCTGGACCGTTTGCTGTTGTTCGAGGAGAGCAGACATCAGGCCGCCGCTTCTGCCGGTTGCAGCACCGAAAGAATGCTGTCGCGATCGATCTGGCCAGTAATCCTGCCGCCCTCTTCGACAAGGACCGGGCAGGAGGAGTGCATGACAGCCGGGATGGCGTCGCGGATAATCATCCTCCAGTTGAGCACTGCTGCATCCCGGGGCGTGGTGTCGGCAAGCGGTCGAGTGATCCACTTGAGGGTCAAGACGTCGGCGCGGGGGACTTCAGAGACGAAGTCCTCGATGTATTTGTCCGCCGGAGATCCTACAAGGTCGTCGCCGGTGCCGCACTGGACTGGCTCTCCGTTGCGCATGATCAGGATGCGGTCTCCGAGTTTCAGCGCCTCCGCGAGGTCGTGGGTCACGAACACCATGGTCTTGCCCATCTCCTTGTGGAGCCGGATGACTTCTGCCTGCATGTCACGCCGGATGAGCGGATCCAAAGCTGAAAAGGGCTCATCGAAGAGGATGGTGTCCGGGTCTCCGGCCAATGCCCGGCCCAAGCCAACCCGCTGCTGCATGCCGCCGGACAGTTGGTCCGGGTAGTGCTGTTCATAGCCTTTGAGCCCAACCAGTTCGATGATTTCCCGGGCCTTGGTGTGCCGTTCGTTCTTCGCTGTTCCGCGAATCTGCAGGCCATAGGAAACGTTGTCCAGGACAGTACGGTGCGGCAGCAGCCCGAAGTGCTGGAAGACCATCGACACTTTCCGCCGGCGGAGCTCCCGAAGTTCAGCCACGCCTGCCTGCAGGACATCGTTGCCGTCCACCAGGACCTGTCCGGACGTCGGCTCGATGAGCCTGGTCAGGCAGCGGATCAGGGTGGACTTACCGGACCCGGACAATCCCATGACCACAAAGACTTCACCTTTTGCGACGTCAAAGCTCAGGTTGCGGACCGCGGCAACGCAACTGGTGCGCTCAAGCAATTCTGCAGAGCTAAGGGCAGATAATTCGCGGTTTCCTGGGATCTTCTCTCCCCCTGGTCCGAAGACCTTCCAAAGGTCGCGAACTGATATGGCGGGGTTATTCATGGCTGTACTCCTGCTTGGGGGGAGGCTGGAACCGCATGCCTGGGTGGGGTGGAAACTTTGCCGGGCGCCGGCACAGAGGGAATCGCTGTGGCTCAAGGGCCCAATGTCGGGAAACGTTTCGAATTGTGCTTGCAGCACGTAGTCAAAGCGGGGGGTAGGGCAGCCAGGCTGCGATCGACTTTTGCGTTTGGGCTGACGAAGCGAGTTGTGTTAGCAGCAACGCACTTCGTCCTACGCAACAGAGTGATTTACGCCACTCCCATTGTCAAGAGTTCTTTCTTGAAATCGGGAAGTTACGGAGTTGGCAGCCACGTCCCTGGGTGCTCCTTGACACTGCTGATAGCATCCGTCAACCTGTTGCATATTGCGCCTGTTGTTGCGCATAGCTGGGAAAGGGCAGGCCAGCCGTATCAGTCGCTGGCACAGGGATTTTTTGAGGAGGACTCTTGTCCGTTGAAGTGGTCGGCCAGAATATGATCCCTGCGCTCACCTGCTCAACTGATGTCGACAAGTGGGTGTCCAGGGCGGACCGGCGGACCAAGGGCTGTTCCATCGGGTGAACAGGCAGGATTTCGGCGCCTGCCAACGGTTCCGGCCCGGGATGGCCTCGACGCCCTGGGCCAGCGGCGGCGGTCTGCTGCCGATTGACGCAGATGACCCCCGGGCCGGGCCCGGGGGTCACCGGCGCTTAGCGCTGGGTGTATCCCATGTTGGCGCTGACCTTGAGGCCGGCTTCCTTGAGGGTTTCCAGCAGCCCCGGAATCTTTTCAGGGTCGAACCGGAAGGCCGGGCCTGAGATGCTGACGGCACCGATCACCGTGCCTTGGTGGTTGTAGACCGGCACTGCCACGGCATTCAGGCCGATCTCGAACTCCTCGCGCACCACGGCGTACCCCTTGGCGGCGACGTCGAGCAGCTGTGCGTCCAGCTCCTTGCGGCTGGTGATGGTGCGGGCAGTGCGGGCGGCAAGGCCCGTTTCCTTCAGGATGCGGTCCCGCTCGTCGGCCTCGAGGGCAGCCAGGAGGACTTTTCCGCTTGAGGTTGCATGCAGCGGGGTCAGGCTGCCCACCCAGTCGTAGGTGGCCAGGGTGGACGGGCCCATGGCCTGGTCCACGTTGACGGCGTAGTTGGAGCGCATGACGGCGAGGTTGACGGTTTCCTTGAACTCGTCGGCCAGGCTTTCCAGGACCGGCCGTGCCTCATGGACCAGGCTCAGCCGGCCGGGAATGGAGCTGGCCAGGCGCAGGATCCCGAAGCCGAGCTGGTACTTGCCCCGTTCGCTGTTCTGGTGGACCATCTCGCGGGTCACCAGCGATCCCATCAGCCGGGAGACGGTGGATTTGTGGATCCCCATTTCCTCGGCTATTTCGCTCACGCCCGCATGTCCTTCCCGGGCGAGGATCTCCAGGACTGTCAGGGCGCGCTCCACGGACTGCACGCCGCCGGACTGGCCGCCTTCGGCATCGGTATCGGATTCAGGGTCTCTATTCGAAGCCATACTTCCTGATCCTATGCCGGAAACTGTGACGGCAGTGACATTCGGGTAACGCGCTTGACATCCACGGGCCCCCGGGCCGCGCTAGCTGCCGCGGTACGTGGAGTATGCGAACGGGCTCAGGAGCAGGGGCACGTGGTAATGCTCGGGTCCGGTGACTTCGAAGACCAGGTCCACTTCCGGGAAGAAGGTGGCCGTCTGCAGACCGGCGTAGTACGTGCCGGTGGCGAAGTTCAGCTTGTAGTGCCCGGGTTCCAGCTGCTCCGGCCCCAGGTCCTTCGCCCGGCCGTCGGCGTCGGTGCTGGACGTTGCCAGCTCACGCCAGGTGCCGCGGTCGTTCTTCAGGAGGACGACGGCGACCCCGGCCGCCGGGCGTCCGGCGCCGGTGTCGAGGATGTGGGTGGTGACGTGGGAGACGCTCATTCGCTGATCAGTCCTTCGAGCCGCAGGAGGGCAATTTCACGCAGCTGCTGGGCCACGATGCTGTCTTCTTCTTCGGGGGAGTTGGCCAGCCGCTGGTTCAGGGCCTGCAGTATTTCCGGTGCCGTGCGTCCGGCTGCCCGGATGAGGAAGACACGGCCGAACTTCTCCTCGTATTCCCGGTTTCCACGGGCGAGGGCCCAGGCGGCCTCCGCATCGGCCGGGTCCACCCCGGCCTGCTCGGAACGGGACATGGACGCCTCGGTGCTGGCCGCCGTCGGGCGTTCGCCGATCCTTGGGTGGTGGGCCATGGCCGCCTCCACCTCGGCGGGCGTGAACGGGTTGGCGGCCTGGGCGGCGAACTCCAGGAGTTCCCCGCGACCGGCGAACGGCCTGGCCGCCGCCACTTCCTCGACCCAGCGGGCCACGTCGATGCAGGGCCGGAGGGTGGCGTGGGCGGCGGCCGGGTCCGCGCTGTTGAATTCGGCAAGCTTCATGCTGGTCGTAATCCTTGAAGGTCATGCTGGCATCCACGGTGACGGCTATGCGGTTGCCGGACAGTCCGGCGCCTGCAGGGATCACCCAACAGGCTTCCGCATCATGGAACTGTTATTTCAGCATACGTAATATTCAAGAGCAGCTCCGGCGTGCTGTCAAGCAAGGATGCAGGGGCTGCGATGTGACTGGCGGCGCCTACCCCTGCGAGGACGTCCTGGACAACACCCAGGTGTTGGTCCCGTCCTGCCGCTCGAAGGTCACGGTGGTCACCAAAGCCTCGATCAGGGCCAGGCCGCGTCCCGATTCCGCGTCGTCCTCCGGGATGGAGGCGTCCATGGGCCCGAACGGCGGCTTGGCGTAGTAGGCGCTGACCCGGGCCTGCAGCAGCGCCGGCTGCACGGTGGTTTCCACCCCGAGCTCCACCTCCTGCTCACCGGCCGGCTCAGCGTGCTGGACGATGTTCGACGCCGATTCGATGACCGCAGTCGTGAACGTCATCTGGTCCATGACGTCCACGAACGGGACATCAAGCCAGAGGCTGTCGAGATCGTTGTGGACGGCTTCAATGGCGTCCTCGGCAGCCGGTCCCCGGAAGCTGCGCGAGGCCAGGACCTCAGTCATTGCTGAACGCTGCCTCGGCCGTGGGGTAGGCGGTCAGCACCTTGTCCATGCTCGTCAGTTTCAGCACCATGTTCACCTGCGGCTGCACGGCCGCGATCCGAAGGTCGCCCCCGGCCTGGCGCGCGGCCTTGAGGCAGCCGATCAGGGCGCCGAGGCCCGAGGAGTCCATGAAGGCTGTCTTCTCCAGGTTCACCACGATCCGGCTGGAACCGCCCGCGATCACGTCGGTGACGAATTCACGCAGCTTGGGCGCGGACACCATGTTGAGCCTCCCGTCCGCCTTGACCTCGGCGTACGAGTCTTTGACCTCGTAACTGAACTCCATCAGGATTCCTCTCTGTTTGCAGGTTCTGCGGACGGTTCGTACCCCTTGTAGAGCACGGCACGGACCAGGATGCTCATGACCACCAGGTCAAAGACCACCCACACGACGTTGACCAGGGTGCCCAGCGGCTCCGCCAGGCCCGTCGCCAGGCGGATGATGCCGACGACGGCGGCCAGCGCCAGCAGCACGGACACCACGATCTGGGGCCGGATGAGGCTCCAGCTGGGTCCGCCGCTCTGGCGGGCCTTGGGGGTGACGGCAAACCCGAGGGGACGGCCGAACCAGACGTTGCGGGCCGCCGTCGTGCACGCTTTGATCCAGGTGGGGAACAGCGCCAGGCTGTACTGCTGGCCGCGCCAGGTGGGGATGCCGCGGCCGGCCACCGCGAACAGCAGCTGGTTGACCACCATGAATGGAATGAAGCGGATGAAGAAGTCCCAGCTCAGGCTGCTGACCGGCAGGATGCCCAGCAGCAGGTAGATGATGGGGGCCGCGAAGTAGATAACCGCGGCGAACCCGCTCAGGTAGGTCCACATGGTGGCGAAGTACATCAGGCGCTGGCCCAGCTTGAGTCCCTTCTGCACCAGCGGGTTTTCGCGCAGCAGCACCTGGATGGTGCCCTGCGCCCAGCGGAGGCGCTGGGTGAGCATGGTCTTCAGGTCCTCCGGCGCCAGGCCGTAGGCCAGGATCTCGTGATGGTAGACGCTCTCCCAGCCCATGGCGTGCATGCGCATGGCCGTGGCCATGTCCTCGGTGACGGAGATGGTGGCCAGCGGCATCACGGGCTGTGCCTCGTTGGTTCTTTCCACGGTGAGCGCATCCAGGACTGCCTGCACGGATTCCAGCGCGCCCAGCGGCGACCAGTCGCGCGCGGACATCCGCTGGACGGCGTCGTCCGCCACCACCGGCACGCCGGACTCGCCCACGTGGGCCAGTTCCATGGCGGCGATTTCCTCAAGGTCCGCCTGCAGTGCTGCGACGTCCGCCTGGACCAGGGTCTGGACGGCGGCATCCACCCGGCGGCGGACCCGGTAAGTCACCTCGCTGAGGGGCCGGCCGGCATCCACTTCCTGCTGCGCCTCGCGGGTGGCTGCCTCCACCTCGTCGAGGACCTCCGCCACCAGGGGTGACTCCACATCCGCCGACTTACGGGCCTGCTTGATGGCTGCCCGGGAGGCGGCCAGGGCGCGGCGGATGCTCTTTTCGGTCTCCTTCACGTATCCCACCAGGCCCAGCTGCATCAGGGCCTCGCGGCGGAGGATGGCGTTGGAGCCGCAGAAGAAGGCGGCGTTCCAGCCGTCCTTGCCCTGCTGGATGGGTCCGTAGAACAGGGGTGCCTGGCTGCCCAGGGGATCGCTGTCAGGGACGTTGCTGAAGTACTGCGGGGTCTGGACCAGGGCCACCCGGCGGTTGTTGAAGTAGCCAAGAGTCTTTTCCAGGATGTCCGGCTCGGGGAGCTGGTCCGCGTCCAGGATCAGCAGGAACTCGCCGTGGGTGACCATGAGGGCGTTGTTGAGGTTGCCCGCTTTGGCGTGTCGGGGAAGGTCCTTGGTCCAGTCGTCGCTGCGGGTCACATACCCCAGGCCGTGTTGTTCGGCGAGCGCCTTGAGCTCGGGCCGCGCGCCGTCGTCGAGGATCCAGGTGCTGTGGGGGTGCCGGATCTTCTGGGCAGCCAGCGCCGTGGTGAGCACCATGTCCAGGTCCTCGTTGTACGTGGTGATGAAGACGTCAACGGTGGCGTCATGGGGCGGCGGCGGGGCGCCCTTGCGGATCTTCAGTTTCCACACGGTCATGCCGAAGAGCATGACGTCGATGAGGCTGTAGGTTTCGGCCGCCACCAGCGGCAGGGCGATCCACCAGGCGTCCCAGTTGAGGGAAGCCGCCCAGCGCCACGCGATGTAGTTCAGTCCGGTGAGGACGGTGAGTACCACCACCAGCCGGGTCCAGAAGCGGGTCATGCCGCCTGCTCCAGGGGCAGGCGGCGCACCACGACCACCGTGACGTCGTCGTCGGCGGTTTCGGCAGGGGCCAGGGCCATGATGGACGTGCTGGCTTCATGTGCCGAGCCGGCCGCCTGGGTTGCGTGCTGTACCGCGTCCGTGAAGTCCTCCACGGATCCGAACACGTCCAGGACGCCGTCGCTGACCACCACCAGGGAATCGCCCGGAGCCAGTTCCAGGCCGGCCTGTGGCCACTGCGTGCCGGGCCAGGCGCCCACGGGCGGTCCTCCGGACGGAAGGCGGTCCGCCGGGCCCACGGGCTGGACGTGCAGCGCCAGGCCATGTCCGGCGTCGACATAGCTGACCTTGCCGGACGCCGCGTCCAGCCGGGCGTGGAACAGCGTCACGAAGGAATTGGAGGAGTCGAGGTCTGCGGCGATGGCCTTGCTGGCGGACGCGAACCCGGCATCGAGGTCCTGGCGGAGTCCGGTGGAGCGCATCACGGCGCGGACCGTTGCCGCGATCAGCGCCGCGCCCATGCCTTTCCCCATGGCGTCGGCGAAGGTCAGGTGGAGCCCGTCGGGCGTCTGGTACCAGTCGTAGAAGTCGCCGCCTACGCTGCGGGACGGGCGGAAGAGGCCGGCCACGTCGTAGCCGTCCACCCGGATGTCCTCCTTGGGAAGGAGGCTTTGCTGGACTTCCGTGGCGCGTTCCAGCTCGCCCCGTGCAGCGGATTCCGCAGCGGCTGAAGGCCTGCGCCGGAACAGGGCATTGATGCGGGACTGCAGTTCGCGGGGGCTGAATGGCTTGCTGATGTACTCATCGGCGCCGTTGTCCAGGCCGGTCAGCTTGTCGAGTTCGTCGGCGCGGGCTGTGAGCATCACGATGAAGGCATCCGAGAACTCCCGCAGGAGCTTGCACACCTCCAGCCCGTCAAGGTCCGGCAGGTTCAGGTCAAGGGTCACCAGGTCAGGCTTGCGGCGGCGGACCTCCTCCACGCCCGGAAGGCCGGCGCCTGCGTGGGTGACGTCGAAGCCCTGCTTCGCCAGGACGCGGACCAGCAGGCCGCGGATATCCGGATCATCTTCGATGACCACGGCGCGGCGGGTTTCGGGGGGAGAGACCATGACTCTACTTAACCGTATTAACCCGCACAGGGCATGTCGTGGGCTTCACAGTTTTCGGTGACGTCGCTGACAGGACTGTCGCCTCCCCATTCCGGAGTGCGGACGGCCACTCCACGCGGCAGATCTTGCGGAAATCTTGGCGTGCACTTGCCGGGACGTTGAGGAACGCGGACCACACTCGAAGCAACGCAGGAGCGTGCAGGCGGAAAGGCCCGACGACGGGCCGGCCCGCGCGCTGCAAGGTTTGCGGAAAGCGGGGAAGCAACATGGAACAGGTCACGAAGAGGGGAGCGGACAAGGCCAGGGCGCTGCTTCGCCTCTACTTCCACTCACGAAAGGTGCGTGCCGCCGCCAGGGAGCTGGAACAGGCACTGGCGGAATCCCGGGAGGTGTCCAGCTGGCCGGGCGACCGGCTCCAGGTGGGCGCCGACATGTCACGCCACGTGGAAAAGCTGACCCACCGGCTGAAACTCGAAACCGAGGCCCACCACCGGCTGGCAGCCCTCTTCAGGGCTGCGGGCGGAAGGCGTTCCGTACCGGCCCTTTAAGTGCCACACTTAGCAGCAATCGATTGGCTGGGGATAGTCAGGAGATTGCGGTGGGCTTGTTGGCAGGATGGGCATACCTTTTGGCCGGACTGATGACCATGGACGCGCTGCTGTTGGCGCTGTGGGCCATGGAAGTCGACTGGGGCAAGTACTGGCGCCGGAAGTAGCCCGCTGCGCTGGCAGGCACTGGTTCCGGTCCTACCGCAGCTGCAGGCGCATCAGCACCCGGGGAAAGCCGTTGAGCACCGACGTTGTGTCTGCCGCCTTGGCGAAACCCGCGTCTTCGAAGAGCTTGCGGGTTCCCACATAAGCCATGGTGAGATCCACCTTGCTGCCGCCGTTGTCCACCGGATAGCCCTCGACGGCGGGCGCCCCACAGGAGCGGGCCATGTCGACAGCACCGGCCAGGAGATGATGCGCAATCCCGGTGCCGCGGTGGCCCGGGCGGACCCGGAAGCACCACACCGACCACACGTCCTGGGTGTCCACGTGCGGGATCCTGCGGTTACGGGCGAAGCTCGTGTCCGCGCGCGGGTGGACCGCTGCCCACCCAACCGGTTCACCGCCGTCGTACGCCAACACGCCGGGCGGGGGATCCTCGCCCACCAGCTGCCGGGCCAATTCCCCGCGTTCGAGGCCCCGCAACGCCACGTTCTGCTTGGCCGGGATCCGGTAGCTCAGGCACCAGCAGACGGTGGCATCCGGGCGCCGGGGCCCGACCAGTGCCTTCACGTCGGCGAAGACCGTTGCCGGCCGCACCTCAATCACCATGGCGTGTTCCTAGTTTTCGGGGATCCGGCCGATGCTCCATGCCGCGATCCTGCGGGCATCAACGCGGGTGGCCTGCAGCGGCACCCTGATGTCCCCTGACAGCAGCACGGGAGCCAGGAAATGGATGTACCGGCCATCCCCCGCAGTCGGTGCACGGTCCCGGTCAGCCGCGTCCCCGGGTGCCCCGGATTCCAGGACCCCGGCGATGGCCCAGCTGCCGATCCGGACCTGGTCGTTCTGCCGCTGCGTCCACGCCTGTTCGGACACCACCGATCCGGAAACCACCGTCCCGTCAATCACCACCGTGAGTTCCATGGTTGCGTCGGGGCCGGTCCCGAAGACGGAGGACAGCAGCAGCGCCAGGCGCGGATCCGTCCCGTCGTCCGGATCTTCCCTCTCCACGTCCTTGGCCATGTCCGTCCCTTCCTGTCCCGTGACACGCCGGATTCCTGTGACACGCCGGATTCCTGTCAGCCCAGTTTCCCCCTGTTCGCCCCGGGTGCCCAGAACTACACTGAAAACCATGACCGGGCAGGAAGCGGGCAAGGCCGCTGCGGCTCCCGATGCTGTCGGCACCTCCCTTCGCGGCCCGGCAGAACGTTCCCGGACCTTCACCGGGATCCTGGTCAACACCGCACTGGCCAACATCACCACCAGTTACCTCTGGTTTGCGCTGACGTTCTGGCTGTACCTGGAAACCCGCAACGTGATCGCCACCGGCGTGGTGGGCGGCGCGTACATGCTGTTGATCGCCCTCTCCAGCATCAGCTTCGGCACGTTTGTGGACCGCTGCCGGAAGCTGGCGGTGATGCGCTTCGCGGCCGGCTTTACCCTGGTGATGTTCACACTGGCCGGCGTGATGTTCCTCCTCACCCCCGAAGAGGCCCTGCTAAACCTGGCGCGGCCCTGGTTCTGGATTTTCACCCTGGTCATCCTGGTCGGCGCCGTGGTGGAAAACCTGCGGAACATTGCGCTGTCCACCACGGTGACCATCCTCATCGAGCCGGAGCGCCGGGCAAATGCGAACGGGCTGGTGGGAATGGTGCAGGGGCTGATGTTCATCGTCACGTCCCTGCTGTCCGGACTGTCCGTCGGGTTGCTGGGCATGGGCTGGACCATCGCCGTCGCCCTGCTGCTCACGGCGCTCGCGGCAGCGCACCTGCTGACCCTCCGGATGCCCGAGGAGGTGCGGGTTGCGGCAAGCGATGCCAGCGGCGGTTTTGACCTTCGCGGTTCCCTGGCCGCGGTGCTCGCCATTTCGGGGCTGTTCGCCCTGATTGTCTTTTCCACGTTCAACAACTTCATCGGCGGGGTCTATATGGCCCTGATGGATCCGTACGGGCTGGAAATGTTCTCCGTGGAGATGTGGGGCGCCGTCTTTGCCATCGGATCCACCGGCTTCATCATCGGAGGTGCCCTGATCGGAAAATTCGGGCTCGGCGCCAACCCGTTGCGCACCCTGCTGGCCACCGTGGCGGCCATGGGCGTGCTCGGCGCGGTGTTCACGCTGCGCGAGTGGGCGTGGCTCTACATCCTGGGGATCTGGCTGTACCTGCTGCTGGTCCCCTTCGCCGAGGCGGCGGAGCAGACAGTCATCCAGCGGGTGGTGCCGCTGGAGCGGCAAGGCCGGGTTTTTGGCTTCGCCATGGCGTTTGAGTCCGCGGCGGCACCCGTCACGGCGTTCCTTATCGCCCCGGCCGCGCAATTCTGGATCATTCCTTACGCACGGTCCGCGGACGGGGCCGCTTTCCTCGCGCCGCTGCTGGGCGAAGGCACCTCCCGCGGCATTGCGCTGGTGTTCCTCGTTGCCGGAATCGCGATGATTGCCGCAGCGCTGCTGGCGTTCCTCACGCCGGTCTACCGCAGGGTCTCGGCCTCCTATGCACAGGCGGCTGCGGAGGAGGAGGCGCCGGCCGGTTAAAGGCCAGGACGCCCCCGCAAAGGATGCGGAGGCGTCCAGTCATGGAGCAGTGGGGAATCAGAGTCCCAGGGCTTCCTTCAGCTGCGCAACGTGGCCGTCTGCCTGCACCTGGTACTGGGCCAGGGCGACGTTCCCTTCGGGGTCCACCACCACGGTGGAGCGGACGATGCCTTCGTGGATTTCGCCGTTGACCAGTTTCTCGCCCCAGGCGCCGTAGGCCAGGGCAACCGCGTGGTCGGGGTCGGAGAGCAGGGGGAAGGTCAGGGAGAAGTCGCCGCTGAATCCGGCCAGGGCTTCCTGGGCGTCGGGGGAGACGCCGACAACTTCGTAGCCTTTGCCCTGCAGGGAGGCCAGGCTGTCGCGGAAGTCGCAGGCCTCGGTGGTGCAGCCGGGGGTGGCGGCCTTCGGGTAGAAGTACACGATGACGTTCTTGCCGCGGTAGTCGGCCAAGGAGGTCTCCCGGCCCTGGGCGTCCCGGAGGGTGAATTCAGGAGCCGGGGTGCCGGGCTGAAGCTTGGTGGTCAGGGTGGGGCTCATGGCGTTCCTTTGTAAGACTCGGTCAGTGATGGCCAAACATCAAGTGAAGCGGGTTGGCGCTTAGTGATACAAACCAGCGCGTCATATGCAGTATTCCGCGGGTCCCCGGACAGCGGCGTGCGGACCCGGAACAAACTGGTAGCCGCCGCCGCGGACAGTGGCCACGGCATGGCGCGCATTGCCCAGTTTTTTGCGGATCCTGCCCACGTACACATCGATGGAGCGGGCCGTGGCGCCGGGGAAATCGAGGGACTCCAGGAACTCCTGCAGTTCCTCGCGGCCCACCGTCCGTGACAGGTGGGTCACCAGGTAGCGCAGCACTTTGTATTCGACGCCGGTCAGGGCCACGGGCCTGCCGTCCAGCAGGACGGTGTCGGCGGCGAGGTCCACGGCGACCCGGCTGACGGGGCCGGCCGACGGCGGCAGGCGGGTGCCGCCGTCGTACTTCGCCCGTGCCGGGCCGGGTGCCTCCGCCGCGGAAGGGGACGGAGAGGAGTCAGCTGCGGCTCCTTCCGCGGCGGACGTGGGGGCTCCGGCGGCAGGCCAGTGGACTTCCGCCTCCGGAGCAGTTTCGAGGGCCCTGGCAAGGACCATGTGGGCGGCGTGGCGCAGGAGCTCGGGGCTGGTTCCGTCCGCCGGGACCACCCACACGGCCAGGCCGCGGGCGGCGGCTTTGCGGGAAACAAATCCCGGCCGGGCCCCCGCCCCCGGATAGTGCGCTTCCACTGCCATGGCGTCTCCCTAGACGCCGCCGCGGCGGATCAGCCTGCCCGTGGGGGTCTGGCCGTCCACTGCGGCGCCGCGGAGGTAGGTCCTGCGCACCACGCCGGACAGGGCCTTGCCGTCGTAGGGCGTGATGGGGTTCTTGTGCTTGAGCTTGGACACGTCCACCACGAACGCCTCGTCAGGGGCGAAGACAGCGAAGTCGGCGTCGTAGCCCAGCGCCAGCTGGCCCTTGTTGGTCAGGCGCGCCAGGTTGGCGGGCTTCTCCGCCATCCAGGACACCACCTGTTCCAGCGGGATGCCCCGGTGCCGTGCCTCGGTCCAGATCAGGGACAGGCCCAGCTGCAGGGATGAGACGCCGCCCCAGGCCACGGCGAAGTCGCCGTTTTCCAGGTCCTTGAGGTCCAGGGTGGAGGGGGAGTGGTCCGAGACGATGCAGTCGATGGTGCCGTCCATCAGGCCCTGCCAGAGCAGTTCACGGTTGGACGCTTCCCGGATGGGCGGGCAGCACTTGTAGGCGGTGGCGCCGTCCGGGATTTCCTCCGCCATCAGCGTCAGGTAGTGGGGGCACGTCTCCACGGTGAGCTTGACGCCGTCGCGCTTGGCGCTGGCGATCATGGGCAGCGCGTCCGACGACGACAGGTGCAGGATGTGCGCCCGGGCCCCGGTCCAGCGGGCCCGTTCGATGACCTCGGCGATGGCCTTGTTCTCGGCGCCGCGCGGGCGGGAGGCCAGGAAGGTGGAGTAGTGGTCGCCGCCGGGGTGCGGGGCACGGTCGATGGCGTGCGAGTCCTCGGCGTGGACGATCATGAGCGAGTCGAAGGACTTCAGCTCCGCCATGTCCTCTTCCATCTCGTCCGCGTCCAGGTGCGGGAACTCGTCCACGCCGGAGTGCAGGAGGAAGCACTTGAAGCCGAAGACGCCCTCGTCGTGCAGGGGGCGAAGGTCCGCCTTGTTGCCGGGGATGGCGCCGCCCCAGAATCCGACGTCGATGAATGCCTGGTCCTCGGCCACCTCGCGCTTGAGCTTGAGGTTTTCCACGGTGGTGGTGGGCGGGACGGAGTTCAGCGGCATGTCGATAATGGTGGTCACGCCGCCGGCTGCGGCGGCGCGGGTGGCGGAGGCAAAGCCTTCCCACTCGGTGCGGCCGGGCTCGTTGACGTGGACGTGGGTGTCCACCAGGCCGGGCAGCAGGGTTTCGTCGTCGGCGAGCTCGATCACTTCGGCGCCGGCCAGGCCGTTGCCCAGCGGCTCGATTGCCACGATCTTGCCGTTGCGCACGCCGACTTCACGCGGGGCGATGCCGGCGGTGGTCAGGATGCGCCGGCCCCGGATGACGAGGTCAAAACGTTCTTCAGACACGGAGGTCCTCCTTGGTATCGGCGGTGACGGGCCTGTTGGCCGCCAGCCCCGCACTGATCTGGGTGCCCAGCTGCTCCAGCAGCTGCCCTGCCTCTGCTATGCACCTGTCTACATCGGTTTCGAGCGCCGTCAAAGCGTGGATTTCCGCGAACCCGGCGGCAGCGGCCTGCGCGTGGTCCAGGGTGGTCCGGCCGCAGACGGCGACGGCGGGAACCCCCTGGGCGGCGGCGGCACGGGCAACGCCCATGGGCGTCTTGCCCAGCAGGCTTTGCTCGTCCAGGCTGCCTTCGCCCGTGATCACCAGGTCGGCGCCGGCCAGCCGGTCCGCCAGCCCGGTGAATTCCAGGACGACGTCGATGCCCGGCCGCCGCGTCGCGGCCAGGACGGCGATGGCGGCGTAGCCCACGCCGCCGGCTGCTCCGGCTCCGGGAGCCTCGGCGGCCTTCACCGCGCGGAATCCGATTTCCCTGGCCAGGACTTCGACAAACCTGGCCAGGGCGGCGTCGAGCATGCCGACGTCTTGTGGTGTGGCACCTTTTTGCGGGCCGAAAACCGCTGCGGCGCCCTGGGCGCCCAGCAGCGGGTTGTCGACGTCGGATGCCAGCACAAACCGTGTGTCCACCAGGCGGGGTTCGAAATCGGTGAAGTCGATACTGTGCAGGTTGGCCAGTGCCGCCCCGCCCGGGGGAAGTTCGTTGTTCCTGTTGTCCAGGAACCGGGCGCCGAGCCCCTGCAGGACCCCGGCGCCGCCGTCGGTGTTGGCGCTGCCGCCGACGCCCAGGACAATCCGCCGGCAGCCTGCATCCAGGGCGGCGCGGATCAGCTGGCCTGTGCCCAGGCTGGTGGCCGTGGCGGCGGCCGCCGAATCCGGGCGTCCCTTGCCAGTCCGGGGCATCAGGGCGAGCCCGGAAGCGGTGGCCATTTCGATCACGGCCTCGTGCCCGCGGACCGCGAAGTCGGCCTCCACCGGCTGCCCGGCGGGACCGGTGACCGTTGCCGTCCGGCGGGTGAAGCCGGAGCCGACGGCGGCGTCGAGGGTGCCCTCGCCGCCGTCGGCCACCGGAATCCGGACTACGTCAAGGTTGCCGCCCGCCCCGCGCTGCAGGCCCTTTTCCAGGTGGCTGCACACCTCCGGGGCGGACAGCGAACCCTTGAATTTGTCCGGGGCAATGACCACGCGCATGGGTTACGCCTGCAGTGCCAGGATGGCGGTGGGGGCGTCCGCGGCGGTTTCGGCCAGTTCCTCGAACTCGTTCACGGCGTTGATCTCCACGCCCATGGAGATGTTGGTGACCTTTTCCAGGATCACTTCCACCACCACGGGTACCCGGAACTCGCCCACCAGGGCCTTGGCCTTGTCGAACGCGGCAGCCAGGTCGCTGGGGTCCTCCACACGGACGGCCTTGCAGCCCAGGCCTTCGGCCACCTTCAGGTGGTCCACGCCGTAGCCGCGGGTGTCCTCGGACAGGTGTGCGCTGTTGATGTTCTCGAACGCCAGGGACACATTCTGTTCCATGTTGAAGCCGCGCTGCGACTGCCGGATCAGGCCCAGGTAGGAGTTGTTCACCACCACGTGGATGTAGGGGAGGTTGAACTGCGCGCCCACGGCCAGTTCCTCGATCATGAACTGGAAGTCGTAGTCGCCGGAGAGGGCCACCACGGTCTGGTCCGGGTTGGAACGGGCGACGCCGAGGGCGGCCGGGGCGGTCCAGCCCAGCGGGCCTGCCTGGCCGGCGTTGATCCACTTGCGCGGACCGAAGACGTGCAGCATCTGGGCGCCGGCGATCTGGGACAGGCCGATGGTGGACACATAGGTGGTGTCGCGGCCGAAGGACTTGTTCATCTCCTCGTACACGCGCTGCGGCTTGATGGGGATGTTCTCGAAGTGCGTCTTGCGGTGCAGGGAGGCCTTGCGGTCCTGGCATTCGGCAACCCAGGCGCTGTAGTCCGGCAGGGAACCTGCCGCAGCCCGTTCCTTGGCGAGCTCAACCAGCCCTGCCAGCGCCGCGCCTGCGTCGGACGCGATGCCCAGGTCCGGCGAGAACACCCGGCCGATCTGCGTGGGCTCGATGTCGATGTGCACGAACTTCCGGCCGGCGGTGTAGGTTTCCAGGCCGCCGGTGTGGCGGTTGGCCCAGCGGTTGCCGATGCCGATCACGAAGTCGCTCTGCAGGTAGTTCTCGTTGCCGTAGCGGTGCGAGGTCTGCAGGCCCACCATGCCGGCCATCAGCTGGTGGTCGTCCGGGATGGTGCCCCAGCCCATCAAGGTGGGGATGACCGGAACGTTGAGGGTCTCGGCCAGTTCCACCAGCAGCGCGGAGGCGCCGGCGTTGATGATGCCGCCGCCGGCCACGATCAGCGGGTGCTTGGCGGCGAGCAGCATGTCCAGGGCTTTTTCCAGCTGCTTGCGGGAGGCCTTGGGCTTCTCAACGGGGAGGGGCTCGTAGGTGTCGATGTCGAATTCGATTTCCGCCATCTGCACGTCGATGGGCAGGTCCAGCAGCACCGGGCCGGGGCGGCCGGAGCGCATCAGCTGGAAGGCCTTCTGGAAGGCGCCGGGAACCTGGCCGGGCTCCAGGATGGTCATGGCCATCTTGGTGACCGGCTTGGCGATGGACTCGATGTCCACAGCCTGGAAGTCTTCCTTGTGCAGCTTGGCTACCGGGGCCTGGCCGGTGATGCAGAGCATCGGGATCGAATCGGCCCAGGCGGCGTAGAGGCCGGTGACCATGTCGGTGCCGGCGGGGCCGGAGGTGCCGATGCAGATGCCGATGTTGCCGTCCTTGGCGCGGCTGAAGCCGTCGGCCATGTGGCTGGCGCCTTCAACGTGGCGGGCCAGCGTGTGCCGGATGCCGCCGTGGGCGCGCATTGCGGAATAGAAAGGGTTGATGGCGGCGCCTGGCAGGCCGAACGCCTCGATGGCGCCTTCCTTTTCCAGGATGGCCACCGCTGCATCAACGGTACGCATCTTGCTCATGGGGTGCTCCTTGAAAGCTTGAAAGTCTGTTTTTGGGTGTGCTGGAGGGACCGCCGTCGTTTCGTGTACGACGGCGGGTTCCCTGCTTGTGTTGCCTGGTGCCCTTCGGGGCCTTGGTTATTTCCTGCCGCTGAGCTGGAGGACCTGCTTGAAGAGTCCGGAGTGGTCCAGTGCGCCGTCGCCCTGGTTGACGGTGGCGGCGACGAGCTGGGCGACGACGGCGCCGAGCGGGATGGCCACGTTGGCCTCGCGGGCGGCGGAGGTGACGATGCCAAGGTCCTTGTGGTGCAGGGCCAGGCGGAAGCCGGGGTCGAAGTTGCGGTCCAGCATCTTCTGGCCCTTCTGGTCCAGGACCTTGGAGCCGGCCAGGCCGCCGCCGAGGACCTTGAGGGCGGCGTCGGTGTCCACGCCGTAGGCCTCGAGGAAGGCGATGGCTTCGCCGAGGACCTCGATGTTGACGGCGACAATGAGCTGGTTGGCTGCCTTGACGGTCTGACCGGAGCCGGAGGGGCCGACGTGGACGATGGTCTTGCCGACGGCGTTCAGGACGTCCTGGGCGTCATCGAAGTCGGCTTTGTCGCCGCCGACCATGATGGAGAGGACGGCGTCGATGGCGCCCTGTTCGCCGCCGGAGACCGGTGCGTCGAGGGGGCGGATGCCGGCCTCCTTGGCGTCTGCCGCGAGGCGGACTGCCACGTCCGGGCGGATGCTGGAAGCGTCGATCCACAGGGCACCATGCTTGGCGTTGGCGAACACGCCGTCCTTGCCGCTCACCACACCCTCGACGTCGGGGGAGTCCGGCACCATGGTGATGACGACGTCGGCGTCCTTGACCGCGTCAGCGATGCTCGAGGCGCCCTTGCCGCCCTCGGAGACCAGCTTGTCGATCTTGTCCTGGCTGCGGTTGAAACCCGTGACGGTGTGGCCGGCCTTCACCAGGTTGATGGCCATGGGCAGGCCCATGATTCCGAGGCCGATGACTGCAACGTTGCTCATGTTGGTTCTCTTTCTGAAAGTCTGTTGGTGGTGCCGGTGTGCTGCTGGAGTCAGCCTGCGACGCGCTCGCGGATGGCCCAGCTGAAGGCCGTCTCCTGCGGTTCCTTGTACTCGAGGCCGATGTAGCCCCCGTACCCGAGTTCGCGGCTGCGGGCGATCCATTCGCCGAGGGGCAGGGTTCCGGTGCCGGGGGCGCCGCGGCCGGGGTTGTCGGCGATCTGGATGTGGCCGAAGTCCTTGGCGTGGTTCTCGATCACGGCCGGGACGTCGTCGCCATTGACTGCCAGGTGGTAGAAGTCGGCGAGGAGCTTGATGTTGGCGGCGCCGGTTTCGTCCTTAACGCGGGCGATGACCTTGAGTGCGTCGTTGGCGGTGAGGAGCGGGTACCTGGGCGCGCCGCTGACCGGTTCGAGGAGGACGGTGCCGCCGATCCGGGCGACGCCTTCAGCTGCCGCGGCCAGGTTCTTGACGGCGAGCTCGTCCTGCTCTTCGGGGGTGAAGTTGTCCTGCCGGTTGCCGTAGAGGGCGTTGAAGGCCTTGCAGCCCAGGCGCTCGCCGATGCCGGCCACGACGTCGATGTTGTCCTTGAACTCGGAGCAGCGTCCCTTCCAGGAAACCAGGCCGCGGTCGCCGCCAGGCATGTTGCCGGCGTTGAAGTTCAGGCCGGTGAGCTGGACCCCGGCGTCCGTGATGGCGTTCTCGAACGTGGTGATCTCGCTGTCCGCCGGGACCGAGCTTTCGAAGGGCCACCAGAACTCGACGGCGTCGAAGCCTGCTGCCTTGGCGGCGGCGGGGCGTTCGAGCAGGGGAAGCTCCGTGAGGAGGATGGAGCAGTTCACTGTGTACGTCATCGTAGGTCCTTCCGGGGAGGGCTTTGATCTATCTTCCCTTGCTGCCGGCTTCGTCACCGGTTTCCGCTTTGTGGAATTTAGATTCTGCTTTATGAAAAGTGTAGGGAAGGTGGGGTGGGGTAGTCAAGGGGAGGCGCGGGCAGGAGACTGGTAGGGAACAACCCGCGTGGCAGGAACAGTTGGGAGTGATTGTGACCGGCAGCCGTCTGCGCCTTGTGGCCTGGCTCCTGGCCCTGGCCGGATTCCTTTCCGCCTGCACGCAGGGAACGCCAGCGGACCAGTCCGCCGGCGCTCCGCCGTCCGCGGCGGCCACCGCCATGGCCACCGCGGACGGCGGGGTCGGCCCGCAGCAGGGAGCGCCCGGCGCCGCCCCCGCCCGGCCGGAGGCTGCCATTCAGACGGAGGTGCCCGCACCGGCAGCTGTTCCGGTTCCAGCGCCCGCACCAGCCCAAACACCGGCCCCCGCTCCGGTGCCGCAGCCGTTTGCCCTCAACCTGTACCGGGAGGGTGACTTTGTTCCGCAGTACACCTTCGACTGGTGCGTGGCGGCAAGCATCCAGATGGCCCACAACCTCATCGATGACACGGGCGGCGGCACGTGGGCGGACTCGGCGCAGCAGGGCCAATTGTGGGAGATGGCCCGCGCCCGCTCCTCAGACTCCTTCAATGGGGCCAATCCGTTCGGCTGGGCCCAGGTCCTGACGGAATCCGGGATGGGGCCGTACCGGATGGTGAGCATTGCCGACTATGGCGAGGCAGTCCGGACGGCGGCGCGTGCCATCGCGGAGACGGGCAGGCCGGTGGGCCTGGTGATGTGGAGCGGGCGCCATGCCTGGGTGATGAGCGGCTTCGAATCCCTTGGCGACCCGCGGCAGTCCGCCGACTTCTCGGTAACCGGCATCCATGTCCTGGATCCCCTGTACCCGTACGGCAGCGGGCAGTGGGGGCCATCGCCGGTTCCCAACAGCCTGCTGACTCCGGAGGAACTGGCAACCCAGTTCGTGGTGCGGGAGCCGCGCCGCTGGAGCAGCAGCCTGCCTGCCGGGTATCTCCTGGTGCTGCCGGTCGCCGCCTGATTGGAAGAATATTGTTGGCGCCGGATGCAGCAGGAAACGCAAAAGGTCCCCTGCGCGCTCGATGGCGCCGGGGACCTCCTGCGGAGGGGCAAGCTAGTGCGTCAGGTCCTTGCCCTTGGTTTCGGGAATGGTGAACACGAACGCGGCACTGATGACCAGCAGCAGTACGGCGTAGATGTTGAACACCTGCGGCGCGCCCAGCGAGGATCCCAGCCACTGCTGCAGGTAAGGCGCGGTGCCGCCGAAGAGGGCCACGCAGATGGAGTAGGGCACGCCGACCCCGACGGTGCGGATGGACGTCGGGAACAGCTCGGCGTACACGGCGGGGACGATGGCGGCGCTCGCGGCGATGAACACGAGCATCACGGACATGCTGACCGCCAGCTGCCAGGCGGAGTCCTTCAGCAGCCAGGTCATGGGGAAGTGGAACGCCGCGGAGCCGATCGCACCGGCCCACAGGACCTTCTTGCGGCCGATCCGGTCCGAGAGCTTGCCCCACACCGGCAGCGCGGCGATGAAGACGATGTTGGCGATGACGCCGGCCCACAGTGCCTCGCCGCGGTCGATCTTCAGGGCAGTGGTGGCGTAGCTGGGCGCCACGACGCCCCAGATGTAGTAGATCACCGTCAAGCCAACGGTCAGGCCGATGACCTGCAGCGCCTGCTTGCGGTACCGGACGATCTGGGGCCAGATCGGGGCGCGCCGCTGGGAAGTGGCTTCGCCTTCGAAGGCTTCGGTCTCATGCAGGCGCGAGCGCATGATCAGTGCGTAGAGGCCCATCGCGGCGCCGATCAGGAACGGGATCCGCCAGCCCCACGCGTTCATGGCCTCGGTGCTGAGGGCCATGTTGAGGACCGCGCCCAGCAGGGTGCCGAACAGGATGCCTACGGTGCCGGACGTGTAGATCAGGGTGGCCCAGAAGCCGCGGTGCTCCCTGGGTGCCATCTCTGAGAGATACGTTTGCGACGACGGCAGCTCGCCGCCGTGCGCCAGGCCCTGCACCAGCCGGGCCACCAGGAGCAGCAAGGAGGCGAAGGCGCCGACGGTGGCAAAGGTGGGGGCGATGCCGATCAGCAGGCTGCCCAGTGACGCGAGGCCGACGGCCATGGTCATGGAGGCTTTCCGGCCCACCCTGTCACCGATCCAGCCGAACAGGAAGCCGCCGAAAGGCCGTGCCACGAAGCCGACGGCGAAGATCGCCAGGGTGGACAGCACCGCCGACGCCGGGTCCGCCTTGCTGAAGAGCTGGCTGGCGATGAACGGCGTGAAGGTGGCGTAGATTGCCCAGTCGTACCATTCAACGGCGTTACCGATGCCGGTGCCGACAATGGTTTTCGCGGTGGACATGCGTCCAGTGTGGGGCTTGCTAACTGCAACGGGCATGGTCTTCTTCCTGCTGGGTGGGTGGAGGGGGTGGCAGCGGCGCTGCTGCCGGTGACGGAAGGGGGGCTTAGGCGGCCCGGGACAGCGCGGCCAGGCGCGATATGGCGAGTTCCGCGTAGAGGGCTGCCCCGTCAGCCAGCACGCCGTCGTCGAACGTTGCGTACGGTGAGTGGTTGAACGGCGAGGTGGCGGGATCGCCGCCGGGGGCCACGGCACTGAGTCCCACGAAGGTCCCGGGCACCTCGGCGAGCACCCTGGAGAAGTCCTCGGACCCGCTCAGCGGAGTGGCCCAGCGCGAGAGGCGGCGCTCGCCGAAGAGTTCGGTGATGACCTTTTCGGCGGTGTGGGTTTCGTCCTCGCTGGTGATGGTGAGGGGGTACTCCTGGAGGTAGTCGACGGCGACCTCCACCCCGTGTGCGGCCGCGATGCCCTTGAGCAGGCGTGGAACGGCGTCCATCATCTTCAGGCGCGACGCCTCGGAGAACGTCCGGATGGTGGCCTCGATGCGGGCCGTTTCGGGGATGACGTTCCGCTTGGTGCCGGCATGGAGCACCCCGACGGAGAGGACAACGGGATCGAACATGTTGAACTGCCGGGTGACCATCACCTGCAGTGCGGTGACCATTTCCGCGGCCACCGTGACGGGGTCCTTTGCCGAGTGCGGGGCCGATCCATGGCCGCCGGCGCCGAGGACCGTGACTTCCAGCCCGTCCGAGGCGCTGAGCATGACGCCGGGCTTGGTGCAGAAGGTGCCGTGCGGCTCCAGGGAGGAGAAGACGTGCATGCCGTAGGCTGCCTGGACGCGGGGACCGGCGGCGTCCAGGACGCCTTCGCGGAGCATGTAGCTGGCACCGTCGAAGCCTTCCTCGCCGGGCTGGAACATGAGGACGACGTCGCCCTGGAGCAGGTGCCTCTTCCCGGCCAGCAGGGTGGCGGCGCCGGCGAGCATGGACGTGTGCAGGTCGTGGCCGCAGGCGTGCATGGCGCCGTCGGCACGGGACGTGTAATCCACGCCGGTCTTTTCCTGGACGGGGAGTCCGTCCATATCGGCGCGGAGCAGGACGGCGGGGCGTGCGGCGGAAGGCTGCGCGCTGGTGTCGCCTGCGCCGTTCCCGGCGGCGGCCCCTCCTCCGCGCAGGACCGCGGTGACCGACGTCGTGTCCTTGCCCAGCGTGATCTCGTACGGAAGTCCGTCCAGGGCCTGGAGGACCTTCTCCTGGGTGCGGGGAAGGTGGAGTCCGATTTCCGGTTGCCGGTGGAGGTCGTGGCGAAGCCGGGCCAGGTCGTCCTGCAGGTCTTTGGCGTCGTCGGTGATGGGCACGTGCTACTCCTTGTAAGTCGGCGGCGGGGCTTGTGGACTATTCTGAAGTGGCGCAGTTCACATGCTGCAAAACCGCAGGAATTATTCTGAAAAGTGGCAATTGGAGCAGGATTCATGCAGGAAGACGCCTCAGTGGAGCTCAGCGAGGAAGACCTGGCCCTGATCCAGGTCCTGCAGGCCGCTCCCCGGATTGGCTGGGCGGACGCAGCCAAGGTGCTGGGCATGCATGCCACTACGCTGGCGGCGCGGTGGGAACGCCTCACGTCAAGCGGCTCGGCATGGGCCACGGCGCACCTGGCCGGCGACCCCAAGCAGATGCTGCTGGCCTACGTGGCGGTGGACTGCGAGATGAACCGCCGGGACAGTGTGACGGCGGAGCTGGCCGCTGTCCCCGAGATCGTCACCGTGGAGGAGGCGGCCAGCAACCGTGACCTGATGCTGACGGTCATTACGCGCTCCCTGGAGGAGTTCAGCGAGAAGATCATCTCCCGGCTCAAATCCGTAGAGGGGCTGACGAAGTACCAGGTGGCCCTCTGCACCCGGCTGCACAGCAGCGGCGACGACTGGCGCCTCAACGTCCTGAGCCGTTCCCAGCTGGCACTGCTCCGGACCCTCGCCTCCCCGGCGGTTCCGGAATCCCTGCAGGCAGCCCAACTGCCGCAGAGCCACCTGGACCTGCTGCCCTTCCTCGCCCGGGACGGCCGGGCCACGGCGGCAGGCATTGCCCGTTCCCTGGGCCGGCACCCGGCCACCGTCCAGCGCCAGCTGAACCGGGTGCTGGCCAGCGGCATCCTGTCGTTCCGCTGCGAAATCGCCCAGCGGTACTCGTCCTTCCCCGTCACCTGCCAATGGTTCGTCAACGTTCCGGCCGGACAGCACGAAGCTGCAGCCGCCGAGATCCGCACCATCAGCAATGTGCGGCTCAGTGCCTCCACCACCGGGCCAACCAACTTCGTGATCATCATGTGGCTCCACACGCTGGCCGACGTCATGTCCGCCGAGCTCGCGCTGCAGCAGAAGGTGCCCGGCATCGAGATCGTGGAAAGCGCGGTGATGCTGCGGACGGTCAAGCGGGTGGGCTGGATGCTGAACGAAGACACGACGGCGAGTGGCGCCGTCGTTCACGCTGGAAGCCTGGGTGCCGCCGAATGAAGCGCCGCCGGCTGGAAGCTTAATAGTTCCGCATTATGGATTTATCTTTCCGGAAACATGCGTTTCGTACCTTTGTGGTGATCCGGCGGCGCCCATGGTGCCGCCCTGCCCACAGGGACCCGCATTCAAGCGGCATCCCTCCAAAGGAACAGGCCTGAGCATGAAGACCACCGCAACTGCGGCGCCACAGCCAGCGGCAACCCACGGACGCAGGAAGCCCGTCTACAAATCACTGTTCGTCCAGATCCTGGTCGCGGTGGTGGCAGGCATCCTGGTCGGCCATTCGTGGCCGGACCTCGGGGCAGGGCTGCGCCCGCTCGGCGACGGATTCATCCAGCTCATCAAGATGATCATTGCTCCACTGATATTCCTGGTGATCGTCACCGGCATCGCTGCAGTCAGCGACGTCAAGGCGGTTGGCCGGGTTGGTGTTAAGGCCTTGGCCTATTTCACCGTCGCCACGCTCTTTGCCTTGGTCTTTGGGCTGGTGGTGGCCAACCTGGTGCAGCCCGGGGCGGGCCTGAACATCGACCCCGCATCGCTGTCCCAGGACGCTCTCAACGCCAAGACCAGTGCGGCCCCGCCCAAGGACGCCGGCGCTTTCCTGCTGGGCATCATCCCCACCAGTGTTGTAGGGGCATTTGCCGGCAACAACCTCCTGCAGGTTCTGTGTTTCTCCGTGTTCTTTGGAGCAGCGATCGTTGTCGTCGGACGTGAAAGGTGCCTGCCGGTCATCACCTTGATGGAAACCGTGCTGGAACTGTTCTTCAGGATCATGGGCTGGGTGATGCGCTTGGCGCCGGTCGGGGCGTTCGGGGCCATGGCCTTCATCATCGGCCAGTATGGGCTTGATTCCCTCAGCACGTACGCCGTGCTGATCGCCGCCTGCTACGGGGCCGCCGTGGTGTTCATCGGGCTCCTGTTTGTCGTTGCATGGGCGTACCCCCGCGTCCCGCTGTGGCAGTTCCTGAAGTACACCAGGGAGGAGTTCCTCCTGGCCCTGGGCACTGCATCCACCGAGTCTGTCCTGCCGCGGATCATGACAAAGCTGACTAACGCCGGCTGCTCCCGCGCCACCACCGGCCTGGTGGTTCCCACTGGCTACTCGTTCAATCTCGACGGCGCCGCAATCTACCTGTCCATTTCGCTGCTCTTCCTGGCGCAGGCATTCGGCTACAGCCTGGACCTGGGCCAGCAGCTCGCCGCCCTTGGAATCCTGATGCTGACGTCCAAGGGCATGGCCGGCGTTCCGGGATCGGCCTTCCTCGCCCTGTCTGCCACGGCAGGCGCCTTGGGGATCTTCCCGGTCGCCGGTGTTGCACTGCTTCTCGGGGCCGACCGGCTGATGGACTCCATGCGGGTTGTGGTCAATCTGCTGGGGAACTGCGTTGCCACCTTTGTGGTGGCCAAATGGGAAGGCCAGTTTGATCGCCAGGCGATGCTCGACGCCTTTGCTGCGGAGGGGGCCGCCACGACTCCGGCGCCGCAGCCCGTGGCGGCCGTCGAGCCCGACGGCGGCCCGGCCCCGGGTGCGGCCGCCCTGTCCCAGCAGGGAACGGCAGTTGTTGACGCCGCGCGCTGAGCAGGCCGTACCTGGTACGTTCAGCGCTGTTGTCCGGGTGTGCTGCACACTGTCCCTATGACGTTTGCCAATGTTGGACTGCTCGGAACCAAGCCCGGCCAGCGGGACGCCCTGGTGGCCATACTCGTCCGGCCCAAGCCCGGGATGAAGGAAGCCGGTTGCCTCCTCTATGAAGTCGGGATCAACGATGACATGCCGGACACGGTGTTCGTTTCCGAACTATGGGAATCTGCCGAGGCGCACCGGGCCTCGCTGCAGCTGGAAAGCACCCGTGCGGCGATCGCCGAGGCCATGCCGCTGCTTTCCGGGGACATGGGCGGGCACCGGTTCGCGGTGGTGGGGTCACCGCTGCGCTGACGCCAGAGGCGCGGATTGCCCGCAGGCAGGGCCGGTCCTTTAAGAAGCCCTTGCCGTGCGTGGATTGCGGCGATCGGGGTAAGGGAGGACACATGAAACCCTTGCCCGCACTTGAGCTTGTAACCCGTCTCGAGGATGCCGAATGGCTTGACCCGCTGGCCAAGAGCGTCCGCAAAGCCGTTAAGAAGGTCATCAAACCTCAGTGGGCCCGCGACGTCCTGCACGGCGTACCGATTGGCCACCCCGTGCACCCCCTCGCGGTCCAGGTTCCGATCGGGGCCTGGCTTTCGGCCGGTGTCCTCGATGCCGTTCCAGGAGCCGAGAAGGCTGCGCGGCTGCTGATCGGGGTGGGTACAACCAGCGTGCTGCCGCCCGCGCTCGCGGGATTCACGGACTGGTCCCAACTCCACCCGCAGCAGCAGAGGGTGGGCCTGGTACACGCGGCGGCCAACATCACCGCCACCGGCCTTTACCTCGCGTCGCTGGTGCAGCGGGCCCGGGGCAGCCAGGGCAGCGGCAAGGTCCTGGCCTACCTGGGTCTCGCGACAGTCAGTGCCGGCGGGTTCCTGGGCGGCCACCTGTCGTACCGGCAGGCCGCAGGCGTCAATCACAGCGAGGAAATCCCACACCGCTTCCCGTCCGGCTGGCACCGTCTTGCGCCGCTGGTTGAGCTGCCGGAGGGCGGGCTGCACAAACGCGAGGTCGCCGGGATCCCCCTGCTGGTTCACCGCCAGGGCAACACCGTCAATGTGCTGTCCAATGTCTGCAGCCACCTTTCCGGCCCGCTGAACGAGGGCAAGATCAAGGACAAAGGCGGGGAGGCATGTGTCGTCTGCCCCTGGCATCGAAGCACTTTCTCCCTCCGCACCGGCGAAGTGAAGGCCGGGCCCGCTACGTCCAGGCAGCCGGTCTTCCAGACGCGCGTGACCGGGGAAGTTGTGGAAGTGTGCCTGCCAGGGGCCGACGGGTAGAGGGGCCGTTAGCCCCTACTGGGTGAGGTTGGGCAGCGGAAGACTGGGTCCGTGGAGGGGTCCAGGGGAGTGCATTCCAGGTGAGCGATCTTCGCGAGGACATTTCGGTTTTCTACCAGGGGCGGAAGGGGTCGGTGGATTTCGTCGACGTTCCGTCCTTGCTCTTTGCAGTGGTCCGCGGCCAAGGCGACCCGGAGGGGCCGGACTTCGCCGCGGCGCTCCAGGCTCTTTTTACCGTGAGCTATGCCGCGCATTTCGGGCTCAAGAAGCAGACGGGCGAGATCACCAAAGTCATGCCGCTGGAAGCCCTATGGTGGTTCGATGCACCCGGACAGCCGCAGGGCTCGGAGGGCGTGGCCGCTGGATTCAGCGGCCTTTCAGGAATCGACAGGGAGTCCTGGCAGTGGCAGGCCATGATGGTGCAGCCCGCCCCCATCGATGAAGGAGTGCTCGAGCGGGCCACGGAGCAATCCCGGGGGAAGGGACTCCCATCATTGGACCTCCTGCGGTTCGAGGGGTGGGAAGAGGGCCGGTGCGCGCAGACGCTCCACGTTGGGCCCTACGCTGACGAAGGTCCAACAATTGCCCTGCTTGACTCGGCAATTACGGCAGCAGGGCTGCAGGTCCGCGGCAGGCATCACGAGATATACCTGGGTGATCCCCGGCGGAGCGCGCCTGAAAAGCTGCGCACGTTGATTCGCCACCCCGTGGTGTGAGGGCATGACCATGCATGTCACCGAACCACGGGAAATTGCCGACGGCGTGGTGCTCATCACCACCGGCAGGGGACCCATGGCCTCAAACCTCTACCTAGTCCACTCGGGCCCCGCGTGGGTGATGGTTGACTGCGGCTGGGCCGGCAGCGCGGAACCCGTCCGGCGGGCAGCCGCGGAAGTCCTCGGGCCCGGAAAGTCACCTGACGCCATCCTGCTGACGCATATCCATCCGGACCACTCGGGCGCTGCCGGAGCCTTGGCGCGGGAGTGGAAGGTGCCCGTATACGTTCACCATGCCGAGATGCCTATGGCGGCCGGGCGCTACGTACCCGGCTTTTCGATGCCGCTGGACCGCTGGATCATCGCCCCGCTCCTGTGGTCCCTGCCGGGCCGGGCGCGCCGGAAGATTGAAGTGGCCGGGGATATCACGGACGTCGTCCATAGCCTGCCCAAATCAGGAGAGGTGCCCGGTCTTCCGGGGTGGGCGGTCATCGCCACCCCCGGCCACACTCCCGGACACGTTGCCTACTGGCGTTCCCGGGACGGTGTCCTGATCACGGGTGATGCAGTGGTCACGGTGAACCTGAATTCGGTCAGCGGAATCCTGATGGCAGCGCCCGACCTCTCCGGGCCACCCCGGTACACCACGTGGAACTGGAAGCAGTCCATGGACTCTGTATCACGGCTGGCCGAACTGGGCCCCAGGTTGATCGCGCCCGGCCATGGCCAACCACTCGCCCTTGGAGTTGTTCCACGGCTGCGCGCCCTGGCTGGGCGGGAGCGGGTGCAGCGCGTGTCGCTTCGCCGCCGCCTCGCCGGAGCGCCCCGCCCTATCTGACAAGGGCTGCCTGGGCAGGCCCGTCTGACCACAGCCGGTTATGGGGCCGCGGCAGTCATGGTGAGAGGGCGAAGGGCTTCGTGGGTGATAGGGCGTGTGTGAGGAACTCTGTCCAGAGGGGGTCGTCTGGTGGGAGGTGGTCGGGGTCGATGGGGGTGTCGTCGTCCGGTTCCCAGGGTGGGAGGTCTTCGGGGCTGACTTGTTCGCCGTGGAAGCACGCGGGCGGCGCAGCACTATTCGCCGGGAGGATGCTTGGTGGCCAGTGGGTTGGTTTGGGGGTGGGGTGTTCGGGGGTGTAGTGGCGGCCGGTGGGTGAGGTCCAGCCCGGGGGCTCGTCCGGAGTTGCCGGATCCGGGGTCCAGTGGCTGTGGTGTTTGAGCCGATGGTGCTTGGGGCAGAGCTGTGCCAGGTTGCTGACGTCTGTCGTGCCGCCGTGGTGCCAGGCGGTGAGGTGGTCGGTGTCGTTGTCCGGGGTGTGGTTGCTGCAGCCGGGGAAGGTGCATTTGCGGTCGCGGATCCTGAGCCATTGTTTGATGGTCCCGGTGAGCCGGTAGCGGGTGCGGCCGATCTCCAAAGGTGCCCCGTCGCGGGGGTCGACCAGCACCCGGTGGAACGAGTCCGCGCCGTCCGCGACGAGTTTCCGGGCCAGGGATGCGGGGATGGGGCCGTAGCCGTCCAGTTCGGCGGGTTCGTCGGTGAGGCCGAGCAGGGCGAACACCGGAACCGTGACCAGCACGTCCGCGCGCAGGGTGGGGACCTTCCCGGGTTGAGCGGTGCTTCCCTCGCCCAGGAGCAGGCTGGCGGCGATGTCGGGGCGGAGTTGGGTGAGGGTGCGGGGCTCGGTGGGGTTTTGGAGGCCGCGGGCGGTGGCGGTTGTGCGGTTCCAGATCGCTGATGCGGTGTCCCCGGGGAGGTAGAGGGAGAGCCATGCCATGCCGTCGCGGTCGGGG
>NZ_JWTB01000004.1 GCF_000813845.1 Pseudarthrobacter phenanthrenivorans | reverse complement strand
GCGGGATCTGATGGGGCGTCGGGGGAGGGGGGCGGGATCTGATGGGGCGTGCCGGGAGAGGGGGCGGGATCTGATGGGGCGTCACGGGAGGCGGGAGGGAGCGGCGCTTGACGAGTTCCGCCGCGCCAACATATCCTGAACGAACGGTCGGTAAATAATTCCGCACGTCCCAGAAGGTCATTGCATAGGAGCAACCCATGGCAGCGCAGAACCTGCAGTCAGTGCCCGCTGAGCTATCCCCGGAAGAAGAAGCCGCAGGCCAGGCCCACTTTGACCGCATCATCGCCGAGGACTCGCGCATCGAGCCCCGCGACTGGATGCCGGTGGCCTACCGCAAGACCCTCCTGCGCCAGGTTTCCCAGCACGCACACTCGGAAATCATCGGCATGCAGCCGGAGGCCAACTGGATCTCCCGCGCACCGAGCCTGAAGCGCAAGGCCATCCTCATGGCCAAGGTCCAGGACGAGGCCGGCCACGGGCTCTACCTCTACAGCGCCGCCGAAACCCTGGGCCAGACACGGGACAAGATGATGGACGACCTCATCGCCGGCAAGGCCCGCTACTCCAGCATCTTCAACTACCCGGCGTTGACCTGGGCGGACATGGGCGCCATCGGCTGGCTGGTGGACGGCGCAGCCATCTGCAACCAGGTCCCGCTGTGCCGCGCGTCGTACGGCCCCTACGGCCGGGCCATGGTGCGCATCTGCAAGGAAGAGTCCTTCCACCAGCGCCAGGGCTTCGAGATCCTCCTTGAACTCTCCAACGGCACGCCCGAGCAGAAGCAGATGGCGCAGGACGCCGTGAACCGCTGGTACGCCCCGGCCCTGATGATGTTCGGCCCGCCCGACGACGATTCACCCAACTCCAAGCAGTCCATGGCCTGGAACATCAAGCGGTTCAGCAATGACGAGCTCCGCAGCCGCTTCGTGGGCATGATGGTGGAGCAGGTCCGGGTCCTGGGCCTCACCCTCCCTGACGACCAGATCCGCTTCAACGAGGACACCAGGAAGTGGGAGCACGGGCCCCTGGACTGGCACGAGTTCCAGGAAGTCCTGGCCGGCCGCGGTCCCTGCAACGCCCAGCGCCTGGAGCGCCGGAGGGCAGCGCACGACGACGGCGCCTGGGTCCGTGAGGCGGCAGCCGCCTACGCAGCAAAACAGGCAGCAAAACAGTCAATGAAGACGAAGGAATACGCAGCATGAGCCCGCACGGCAACCCCGACGCTCCCGCAAGCGCCGCCACCGAGATCAACCGCGAAGCCCCGAAGGCAAGCCCCGCCCCGGAGAACCCGGCCCCCGCCGAGCACCACGACCGCTCCGCCTGGGGCCTGTGGGAGGTCTTCGTCCGGTCCAGCCGCGGCCTGAGCCACGTCCACGCCGGATCCCTGCACGCGCCGGATGCCGCCATGGCCCTCCGGAACGCACGGGACCTGTACACCCGCCGCAACGAGGGCGTCTCCATCTGGGTGGTCCCGGCTGACGCGATCGCCGCCAGCGACCCCGACTCCAAGGGCAGCTTTTTTGAAAGCCCGCAGGGCAAGGACTACCGCCACGCCACGTACTACACCAAGAGCGAAGGGGTGAAGCACCTGTGAGCACCCCCGAAACCAGCACCCCCGAAACCACCGGCCACGGCGACATCTCCACCGGCGTCGCAGGCGGGGACAGCAACGCCAGCGCCACAAGAATTACCCCCGGTAACGCCCTCCGCCCGGAGGACATCGCGTTGGAAGTCAGGACCGGCCTGGTGAAGCCGTCCGGGGACATCGCCGAGTACGCCCTGCGCCTGGGTGACGACGCGCTGATCCTCGCCCAGCGCCTGGGCCACTGGATTTCCCGCGCCCCGGAGCTGGAGGAGGACATCGCCCTGGGCAACATCGCCCTGGACCAGCTGGGGCACGCCCGCAGCTTCCTCACCTACGCCGGAGCCGGCATGCCCAACGAGGACGGCACCGCCAAGTCCGAGGATGACCTGGCCTACTTCCGCCGCGAACACGAGTTCCGCAGCGTGCAGCTGTTCGAACAGCCCAACGGCGACTTCGCGGCCACCATCGCCCGCCAGTTCGTGGTGAGCTACTACCAGTACGAGCTCTACCGCCGCCTCACGGGATCCACGGACCAGACCCTGGCAGCCATCGCCGCCAAGGCCGTGAAGGAAGTGGACTACCACCGCGACCACAGCTCACAGTGGATCCTGCGCCTGGCCGGCGGCACCGAGGAATCCCGCACCCGGATGATTCACGGCCTGCGCACCATGTGGCCGTACGTTGCCGAACTGTTCCGCGACGATGAGCTGACGCAGCGCCTCGCGGAGGCGGGTGCCGTCGTCGCGCCTTCCTCGCTGAAGGACGACTTTGACCGCCTGACCGCCGAAGTCCTTGCCGAAGCCGAACTGGAGGTGCCGGATGTTCCGGCAGCGCCGGGCGGAGGCCGGCAGGGCAAGCACTCGGAGTACCTGGGCTACATCCTCGCGGAGATGCAGGTGCTGGCCCGCGAGCATCCCGGGGCCAGCTGGTGACCGTCATGGACATCTACGTCAGCGACTTCGAAACGCCTGCCCGGACCGCCGAGCAGCAGGCCTGGGACATCGCGGCCACCGTAGTGGACCCGGAGATCCCCGTGCTCACCATCGCGGACCTGGGGATCCTGCGGAAGGTCGACGTCGGCACGGACGGCGGCGTGCGGGTCACCATCACGCCCACGTACTCGGGCTGCCCGGCCATGGACGCCATCCGGGACGACCTGTACAAGGCCTTCGAAAAGGAAGGCTACGAGGATGTCCAGGTGGACCTGGTCCTGGCCCCGGCGTGGACCACGGACTGGATGACCGAGGCCGGCAAGCAGAAGCTGCAGGAATACGGCATCGCCCCGCCCAGCGGCCACCCCCGCGCCGGCGGCCACTCCGGCCCCGTCCGGCTGAGCCTGGCCGTGAAGTGCCCGCAGTGCAACAGCCTCAACACCAAGGAACTCACCCGCTTCGGTTCCACGTCCTGCAAGGCGCTCTTCGTCTGCCAGGACTGCAAGGAACCGTTCGACTACTTCAAAGTCCTGTAAGGAACCCCCATGCCTGTTGTCCGCCAGACCGCCGCCGAAGAGGCTGAGGCGACCGGCCGCCGTCGTCCGTCCTTCCACACCCTCGAGGTGAAGGAGGTGCGCCGGCTCACCGACGATGCCATCGAGGTCAGCTTCCATGTGCCGGCCGAACTGGCCGGCAAGTTTGACTACCTGCCCGGCCAGTACGTGGCCCTGCGCACCACGCTGCCGGATGAGGACGGCGAGCCCAAGGAAATCCGCCGCAGCTACTCCATCTGCGCGGAGCCGCGCAGCTTCGCCGACGGCACCAGCGAGATCCGCGTGGCCATCAAGAAGGACCTGGGCGGGCTGTTCTCCACGTGGGCCAACGCCGAGCTGAAGGCCGGCGACACCCTCGACGTGATGAGCCCCATGGGTGCGTTCGTGTCCAAGCACGGCCGCGACGGCGTGGCCGTGGACCAGAACGTCATGAACTCCATGAACCACCCGGAGGACCTGGCGGGGGAGGCGGGGAACTTCGTTGCCATCGCCGCCGGGTCCGGCATCACCCCGGTGATCGCCATCGCCCGCACGCTGCTGGCGGCCAACCCGGAGACCCGGTTCGACCTGATCTACGCCAACAAGGCCGCCATGGACGTGATGTTCCTGGAGGAGCTGGCGGACCTGAAGGACAAGTACCCGCAGCGGCTGGCCATCCACCACGTGCTGAGCCGCGAGCAGCGGATCGCGCCGCTACTGTCCGGCAGGATCGACGCCGAGAAGCTGCAGCAGCTGCTGGGCACCGCGCTGCACGCGGACGACGTGGACGAGTGGTTCCTGTGCGGGCCGTTCGAGTTGGTGCAGCTGTGCCGGGACACCCTGGCCGAGCGCGGGGTGAAGCCGGAGAACATCCGGTTCGAGCTGTTCACGTCAGGCAAGCCGGACCGTCCGGAGGGCCAGGCCGGCCGTCCCGTCGTCGTGGACGAGTCCAAGGAGACGTACAAGATCACGTTCAAGCTGGACGGCCTGCAGGGCGAGGTGGCCAGCCCCACGCACGCCCGCGAGTCCATCCTCAACGCCGCGCTGCGGGTGCGCCCGGACGTGCCGTTCGCGTGCGCCGGGGGAGTGTGCGGCACCTGCCGCGCCAAGGTGGTCACCGGCAGCGTGACCATGGACGAGAACTACGCGCTGGAGCAGGATGAGCTGGACAAGGGCTACGTCCTGACCTGCCAGAGCCACCCCACCAGCAAGGAAGTCACGGTCGACTTCGACGTCTAATCCGTTTTCACCCCGTGCCCGCCTGAACTTATAGGAGCCCCATGATTTCCCTTTCCATCAGCAACGGCATCGCCGAGGTAGTGCTGGACGCGCCGCAGAAGCTGAACTCCCTGGATGAGCAGGCGCTGCGGGATTTGGCACAGGCGTACGACGACGCTGCTGCCGCCGCCTCGCGCGGTGAGGTGCGGGCGCTGCTGCTGAGGGGAGAGGGACGCGCCTTCTGCGCGGGCCGGGACATCGCCGGGGTCACCCCGGAGAGTGACGACGCCGCCGCGTACCTGGGCGGGCTGGTGGAGCCGCTGCTGAAGAAGATGGCGTCCTTCCCGGCGCCGACCTTCGCGGCGGCGCAGGGTGCGTGCCTGGGCGTGGGGCTGGGGCTGCTGCTGGCCACGGACGTGGTGTACGTGGCGGAGAACGCCAAGTTCGGCTCGCCGTTTGCCAAGCTGGGGGCCACGCTGGATTCGGGCGGGCACTGGTACTTCACGGAGCGGCTGGGCATGCACCGGACGCTGGACCTGATCTATACGGCGGACCTGATCTCGGGTGCAGAGGCCGTGGCGCAGGGGATGTTCAGCCGCGCCATGCCGGCTGATTCTTTGTTGGACTCAACCCGGGAGATCGTCTCGCGCGTGGCGGCCGGCGCCACCGGGGCGTTCGTTGCCTCGAAGGAGCTGGTGGCGCATATCCGCGACCAGCGCCTGGGCCTCTGGCAGGCCATGCAGGAGGAGAACGAGGAGCAGGCACGGCTGTGCAAGACCGAGGACTACGCCGAGGGCTTCCGGGCGTTCCAGGAAAAGCGCGAGCCGAAATTCACCGGCGGCCGCTGATTCGAAATTTCCATCAAGACCTCTTGAAGAATTCTTGATTGAACCTTGCAAGGCAATTGCAGAAATATTAATTCGCGTTCGAAAGAGTAGGCGCAGCCGGACAAATCCGGTTGATGCGCGCTGCCGGTCTCAAATAGGCAGCGGCGTTTGAAGACTACTCTGGGGGCACAATTGTCTGAGGTTTTGAACGCGGATGTCGATGGCAAGGAAGAGAACGGTTTCAGCCGTCGGAGGGTAGTCGCAGGCGTCGCCTGGTCTCTGCCTGTCATTGCGACGGCCATTGCGGCTCCTGCCGCTGCGGCTTCTGGGTCTCTGTCCATAACGGCTGGCCCTATCGGGAATATCAATTTCTCCAAGCAGCAAGGGTCCGCGGGCACCCGAAGCGGTCAGGGCCCTTCCGTCCTCACGATCCAGAACACTCACACGACCGCGCAGACCGTAACCGTCGGAATCGTTGGCACAGTCAGTACCGGAACGGTTGCGACAGGTATCGCCGTGAAGTCCTTGGGCGGAAACACTGTGAGCGCCGCAACCTTCAACGGGTTTTCCTCGACGGCGACTATTACTGTTGCCCCCAACCAGTCGGCGACACAAGCCATTTCCTTCTACTACTCGGACGGTACGGGCCAATCCAAGGTGGTGAGTGGTCAGAAGTACACCTTTACGATGACTCTTACTGCCGGAGCTTCCAATTTCACCATTTCCGGCATAACAATGGTCATTCCGTGATCTGGCACCACGGCCCCCTGGTGGCAGAAGTCTGCACCAAACCCCGGGCCCGCGTCGCCCTGCTGCACCTCGACGCAACCCAGCCCGTGGTCCTGGAAGGGCCGGCAGCGGTCATTTGGGACCTCATCGACGGCGAGCGGAGCGAGCGGGACATCTTCGCTGAGCTCGAGGCCACCTTTGAGGACCAGTCGGGACAGATGCAGGCCCAGGTGGAAGGATTCCTGGCCAGCCTCGAAGCGCAGCGCCTGATCGAGGCTGCCCGCGGCACTTCCCGCTAACGGCATGACGTCCGCAGGAATCACCGGGAACGCGCAGTTGGCGTGGCAGCAACGGCTGCTCGAGGAACTGGCAAAGGGCAGCGACCTGCTGTGCCTTGAGGTCCTGGGGCAGCGGTTTGTTGTCCGCTGGGGCCGCGCAGTCACCAGGCAGCAGCGGGTGGCCATGAGCTCGGCCTGGGCCCGGTGTATCGCCGGCCCGGAGCCGCTGCTGCCGCCGGTGCCGGCGGAACCAACAGGTGGAAGGCCGTTCACCGCGTCGGTCTCCTGTACGTCCTCCAAACACAGTGCCGGAACATTCCAGCTGGAAGCCGCTTCCTTTGAGGAACTGGCGGAGAACCTCACCTCCCGCCTCACCGTGTCCGCCATTCTGGCCAATGCGGGCGAACTGACCATGCTCCATGCCTGCGGGGTGGCGGACCCAGGGACGGGGGCTGTGGTGGCGCTGGTAGCCAGGTCCGGGACAGGGAAGACCACCGCGGCTTCCGTACTGGCCAGGATCTATGGCTATGTCACGGATGAGACTGTGGCCGTCGCCTGGGACGGGTCCGTGGTTCCGTATCCCAAGCCGTTGTCGGTCAAGCAGGAGGCCGGCACACCCAAGCGCCAGGTGGGGCCGGACGAGTTTGGGTTGCAGCCGGCACCGGCCATGCCTTTCATCCAGTCCATCGTGCTCCTGAACCGCGTCCAAGCACTCAATCCGGTAGCACCGGTACTGGAGAAGGTGCCGCTGGCCGACGCCCTGCTCGCACTGATCCCGGAATCGTCCTCGCAGGGCGACATCGTGGACCCACTGCAGTCGCTGTGCCGCCTCATCGAGAGTGTCGGGGGAGTGCGGCAGGTGACCTATTCCGAGGCAGCGGACCTTCCGGGTGCCCTGGAGCCCCTGTTCCGGCTGCAACCAACGTCAGGGCCGGAATGGGAAGCCGCGTCGCTGGATGTTGCCCGCCGGCCGCCCCTTCCCGCCGGGAGTATCCGGCGGAGGGCCTCAAGGGATGTCGTCAAGGTTGGCGGGGACCTGCTGGTCATGCTGGACAACGAGATCGTCCGCCTGAGCGGGATCGGCCCGGCGCTCTGGGAAGCCTGCTCCGCGCCGAGGAGCCTGGACGAACTGACTAAACACATCGCGGAAGTGCACGGAAAACCCGACGGCTACCGGGCCGCCGTCGCCACAGCCGTGAAGCAGCTCATCGCCAAGTCCGTACTGGAACGCGGCGAACACTGAACAGCCCTCGGGGCGCAGACAAAGACCTGGATTTGAGGAATCACCATGAGCACAACAACCACGCCCACGGAGGCGTCGCCGGGCCTGGACCTTGCGGACTACCTGGCCATCCTGCGGGTCTACTGGAAGGCCATTGTGGCTTTCACCCTGCTGGCCACCTTGGCAGCGGCGGGATGGACCGTTCTGCAGCCCAAGGTCTACTCCTCTGACTCCAGCGGCATCGTGGTTACACCGGGCTCTGACAACGTCAGCCTGGCCCTGGCCGGGGACAGCCTGGCCAAGGCCAAGGTCAAGAATTACGAGTCGGTGGCGAAATCGCGGCTCGTCGCGGACCGGGTCATCCAATCCCTGGACCTGAAGACTTCGGCCGATGCCCTGCTCGGCAGCATCACCATCAAGGTTCCGCTGGACACGGCAGAGATCAAGGTCACCGCACAGTCCACGGATCCCGCAACGGCCCAGCGCGTGGCCGATGCCTGGGTCAACGGCCTGGCCGCCCAAGTGGAGGCCATAGAGACCGCGCCAGCCGCCGACACAGCGGGGCAGGCCGGGGCCGGGCAGGCGGATGCAGCCACAGCTGTCCGGGTACTGCCCCTGGGCAAGGCCGTCCTTCCCACCAGCCCCACGTCACCCAACACCAAGCTCAACCTGGCCCTCGGCGCGCTTGTGGGCCTGGCCCTGGGCGTGGCATATGCGTTGATCCGCCGGCACCTGGACCGGCGGATCCGGAAGGCTGCGGACATCGAGCGTCTGTTCGGCGTCCCCGTGATCGGCACCCTCCCGGTGGACCACCGGCTGGATGGGAAAAGCACCATCGTGGACGCCGGCACCGCCGCGCAGCTTCACGACGCCGGCGGGGCCATGGCTGAAGCCCTCCGCGAGCTGCGCACCAACCTCAGCTTCCTTGACGTGGACCAGCCGCCACGGATCATCGTGGTCACCAGCTCAATGCAGGCGGAGGGCAAGTCCACCGTCACGGCCAACCTGGCGGTCACCATGGCGGCAGCGGGGGAGAACGTGGTGGTGGTCGACGGCGACCTCCGCCGGCCCACGCTGGTGGACGTTTTCAACCTTGTTCCGGGAGTCGGGGTCACAGATGTGCTCACGGGCACCGCCGAGCTCGCCGATGTCCTCCAGCCGTGGGGGGCGTTGCCCAACCTTTCGGTCCTGGGCTCGGGACGGATCCCGCCGAACCCCAGCGAATTGCTTGGCTCCCGGGCCATGAAGAACATGCTCACCACCTTGGCCAAGGATGCCGTTGTCCTCATTGACGCACCGCCGCTGCTTCCGGTGACCGATGCTGCGGTCCTCTCGCGCGTGGCCGACGGTGCCATTGTGGTGATCCGGACGGGCAGGACCACCCAGGAGCAGCTGGACCAGTCTCTGGGGAACCTTGAAAAGGTCAAGGGACGCATCTTGGGAGCCGTCCTCAACTACGTTCCCACCAAGGGCACGGATGCCTACTCCTACTACGGAACCTACACCTCGGCTGCTGCGCACCCACAGGCGGAGCCGGAGCCCCTCGGCGAATGGCCAGAGCCGGACGCTCTAGAGGTGCCGGAGGCAATTCCTGGCGGCCGTAGGGCCAGGATCTAGGCATCATGACTGACGCCGCCCATGACGCGGAGCTGAGTATCCCGGAAGGCGTTCTCCTCGGCCACGCACTTGTAGCGCGGCTGGCGGACCGCCTGGGCATTCGGGTCTTCTTCATCAAAGGGCCGGCAAGTGTCCTCCAGGGGCTGCGACCGGCGAAAGTGTCGTCTGATGTGGACGTCTATGCTGATCCTGCAAGGCTGGATGACTTGCTGGGGGGCCTTCGTGAGCGGGGTTGGCGGGAACGCCCCGCGGACCCGGACCACAAGACGTTTCCCAAACACTCGGTCACCGTTCACCACCCCGAGTGGCCTTGCTGCATTGACCTCCACTTCCGCTTCCCTGGAATGGAAGAACCAACTGGGGACTGCTTTGAGACGCTGTGGGCAAACACGGTCGATATGGAACTCGCGGAACAGCGGCTGAGGGTCCCCGCGAAACCTCTTGGGATCTTGTTTCTGGCCTTGCACGCCTTGCGGTCGCCCGAGCTGCCCTCCTGTCACCAGGAGCTTCAGTACCTGGCGGGCCTCACGCAGGATCAATCCCAGTCGGAGGCGCTACTGGACCTCGCAGGGTCCACAGGCTCCCTGGCCGCCATGAGGCCCTTCCTGGAAAGCCTGCTTTCCGACGGCCGCACCGTGGCTTGGCCGGAGCCCTCCCCGGAGTGGTGCAACCGGGTGGCTGCGCGTGAACCCGGGAGTGCGCGAATCATTGCCCTTCTCCAGGCTCCCTGGCGGGAAAAACCGCGTCTGCTGTGGCGGGCGGTCTTTCCCCGGACCGAGGTCTTCCTGAGTGGGAACATCTATGCAGATATGTCTTTCCTGGGACGACTGAGGCAGCATCGCAGCAGGTGGGCGCGGTTTTCCAAGGCCGTACCCAGGCTTGTTAGGGACCTGCGCGGACTCTGATCCACCGGTGAATTGGCCGTCCCTAATCCGCATCCGATTGCCGTTTACCACAGCAAATTTGTTAAGGTTCAGCTATGACTACGGGGAAAGCTATTACCAAAGCCGTCATTCCTGCTGCCGGATTGGGAACACGCTTCCTGCCCGCCACCAAGGCAATGCCGAAGGAAATGTTGCCGGTGGTTGACCGCCCGGCCATCCAGTATGTGGTGGAGGAAGCGATCGATGCAGGCCTCTCGGACCTGCTCATGATCACTGGCCGCAACAAGCGCGCACTCGAGGACCACTTCGACCGCGAACCGGGCCTGGAGGCTGCCTTGGAGGCCAAGGGTGACAAGGACAAGCTGGGGCTGGTGGAGTACGCCTCCAACCTGGGTCCCATCCACTACGTCCGCCAGGGCGAAGCCAAGGGCCTGGGCCACGCAGTGCTGTGCGCGCAGCAGCACGTGGGCGACGAGCCGTTTGCCGTGCTCCTGGGTGACGACCTCATTGACGAGGCTGAGGACCTGCTGAGCACCATGATGGAGGTGCAGCAGAAGACCGGTGGCTCTGTGATCGCCCTGATCGAGGTTGATCCGTCGCAGATCAGTGCCTACGGCTGCGCAGACATCACCGCTGTGGAAGGCGAGGACTACGTCCGCGTCAACAGCCTGGTGGAGAAGCCGGCAGTCGGCGAGGCGCCGTCCAACTTGGCCGTCATCGGCCGTTACGTCCTGCACCACAACGTGTTCAGTGTCCTGGAGAACACCGAGCCCGGCCGTGGCGGCGAGATCCAGCTGACCGACGCCCTGCAGACCCTGGCCGCCGGCGAGGGCGAAGGCTCGGGCGTCTACGGCGTGGTCTTCAAGGGCCGCCGCTACGACACCGGTGACAAGCTGAGCTACCTTAAGGCCGTTATTACCCTCGCGTCGGAACGCGTGGAGTTCGGTGAGGACCTGAAGACCTGGATGAAGAGCTTCGTCGGCTAATTTCCGACCACGACGAGGGCCCACCACTTTTTAGTGGTGGGCCCTCGTCGTTAAGTTTGTTGTTAGAGGCTACCTGCTTACGAGTTCCAGCCGCTCGGCGGATCCCTCGGCACTTTCTGCCAGCAGGTCCAACAGGTATCTGCCGTAACCGCTCTTCGCAAGCGGTTCGGCCCGATCCCGCAGTTCGTCGTCCGTCAGGAAACCCAAACGCCAGGCGATTTCCTCCGGGCAGCCGATGGACAGTCCCTGTCGATGCTGCACGGTACGGACAAACTCAGATGCGTCGTTGAGGTCATTGAAGGTCCCGGTGTCCAGCCAGGCGGTGCCGCGGGGGAGGATCTCCACCTGCAGCTTGCCCCGCTCCAGGTAGACCCGGTTGACGTCGGTGATTTCCAACTCGCCCCGGGCGGAGGGCTTAAGGTCGCGGGCAATCTGCACTACGTCGTTGTCATAGAAGTACAGGCCTGGCACGGCATAGTGGCTTTTCGGTTCAGCAGGCTTTTCCTCAAGGGAGATAGCCCGCCCCTTCTCGTCGAATTCCACCACGCCGTAGGCAGAGGGATCGGCAACGCGGTAGCCGAAGACAGCTCCGCCGTCGATGTTTTCGAACCGCCGCAACTGAGTCCCCATGCCCTGGCCATAGAAGATATTGTCGCCAAGCACTAAAGCGACGGGGCCAGTACCAATGTGTTCAGCGCCCAGGACAAAGGCCTGAGCAAGGCCGTCGGGCGAGGGCTGCTGGGTATAGGAGATATTCACCCCGAAGCGGCTGCCGTCGCCCAGCAGGCGCTGGAACTGGTCGGCGTCGTGCGGCGTGGTGATGATCAGGATGTCTCGAATGCCAGCCAGCATGAGCGTTGACAACGGATAGTAGATCATGGGCTTGTCGTACACCGGGACCAGCTGTTTGCTGATGCCCAGAGTGATTGGATGAAGACGTGAACCGGTTCCCCCGGCGAGGATAATTCCGCGCATTTCTACATTTTCCGTTAGATCGTAAAAAGCACCAACATTTGTCACACCAATGGGAAAGATGCGGGTTAAGTGGCCCCGAGTGCACGGACATTTTGCCTGAACAACTTGACCGTGAGCGCCCCGAGCGCGGCTCCTGCAGTGTTGGTGACAACGTCTGACAAGGTTGCAAAACGATCATGAAGAAACAAGAGTTGGCCAAGTTCGATGCAACCTGAAACCAGCATCCCGAGTGCAGCCAACTGCCACCAGAGCTTTGCGGGAAAGGCCAAACTGCTAACTATTCCGAGTGGAATAAAAATCGCAATGTTGGCGGCTGCTTCGATGGCGGCGTAGTTCACCCAGGTTGGAACCCCCTGCCGGTGCAGAAGATATAAGCCTCTTACCAGCTGCCCTTGGATGGGTTGGTCTACGGGGGAGGGCCAAAACGCAATAAGGGCCAGCGGAAAAAACATGAGAACAAGAATCCCGCGCCAGACCCGACGGTTCTGGAGGAGTTTCAAGGACGCGTCAGCTGGTAAGTAGAAGGGCAAACGCGGCGGTTCCCACGGCGCCGGCGAAGAGCATCGCCAACACGGCGTAGCGAAGCACCTGCGGGTTTGGAGGCGGTATGGAAAAGTCGTATTCGCGAGGTGCTTTGCTCCAATGTCTCCCCATAGATCAAATAGATACCACAAAAGCAAAAGGTGGGTGCTTCTCCGATGTCGGAGAAGCACCCACCTTCGTTGGTGCTGGAGAGGGTTGCTACTATGCAGCAGCCTCGGCCTTGGCGCGGCGGCGAACCACTACGACTGAGGTTGCGCCGGCAGCCAGTGCGCCAGCGCCAACCAGAGTCCAAAGGATCAGGCCGGAGTCGGCGCCGGTGTTTGCCAGACCACCCGTATTGGCGAGCGGAGCACCGGCCGCGTTGCCACCGGTGTTAGCCAGGGAGGCTGCGACGGTAACCGTAACGGGGCCGACCGTAACGCCGGACTGCGTGCCGGTTGCGGTGATGGAGTACGTGCCGGCTTCGCTGATGGCGATAGGCAGTGAAACCGCGCCCTGCGCGTCGGCAGTAGCCGAGAGGTTCTGTGCTTCGGCGACCACGGCGATCCGGGCAGCCACAGCACGGTTACCAACGCCCGCGCCGTTGGAAGCAGGAGCCTGGCCGGGCGTGACCGTGATAACCAGCGGTTCCCCCGCACGGAAGCCCTGACCGCGGAAGACGAAGGTTTCGCCCGGACCGACGGTGCCGTCAGAAACAGCGGCCTGCGGCGGAAGGGCCGGATAGGTCGCAGCCATGGCGGGTGCAGAACCAACGAGCGCGATGGACCCAGCAAGGGCGAGTGCAGCGAGTGTTTTCTTCATGTGTGTCCCCCCGGAGACGTTAAGTTGTGGTACCCGAATTTGGGGAGATTCCCCCTCCGTACGAGACCAAGTACGGAACTACGGATAGATATCCCAAAAAAACGTTACCATCCCGAGCCGGTAGTGACCAACCTCAATCCAGACGGTTTACATAGTGTTAACGCGGGGTCCACATTTGTAATCAGCCCTGGTAACACGCCGCATTTTCGTTGGGCAGGACAACATCCTTTACAGACTGGACCGTGGGAGTGACAACCACGTTAGGTTCTGTGTGCTGGACGATTTTTCCAAAGGTGAACTCCAAAGTCTTGGTTTCCCCGGGTGCAAGTTGCTGGCTTACGACGCCAACGGGGCGGTTCGCGTGTAGGTAAGGTGCGAAGGGAATCTTTTGGCGCTCGAGGGTGGCTGATTCGATGTTTGCCTGAACTGGTCCGTAAGCAACGATATTGGTCTGCACTGTTCCAGGTGGAACCCCAAACGCTCCGGCCCCGGTCACGTAGGGTGGCAATGTTGTAGCGGCGTCAGCGGGCGCGGTGTTAGTACTAGTCACGCGGATCGTTGTTTGTTCATAGCCGTCCACCGGGCACTCTTTAACGAGCTGGACAGTGCGCTTGACGTAGTAGTCCATTTTGGCGCCAGTGCCGTCATTGAAGTAGATGCCGAACTCAGCGGGGGAAACACTCGCACCCGACACCGAGCCGCTCAGCGCATACTTGCCCAGCACAGACTGCTCGTCCGGATTTGCAGACCAGACCAAAACGCGTCCTTCTTCTGTGCCTCGGGTTATTCCGGTGATCAGACCCTTGGCTTCACCCTTGCCGTTAGACAATGCGGAAAATACTTCTTTGGCAACTCCAGCGAAGTAAAGATCCTGGAGTTTCGGTTGTGGGATCTTGGCATAAACGTCGGAAAGTAGGGTCGGGATAACGTTGCTTCCGGTGAGTTCAGTCGGCAATCCTGTTGCCTTGACCGCAGCAAGGTCTGGACCGCTCACCTCAACTGGTCCTGTCGCCTGCAGGATGTAGCTGAGTACCACTGGGTCGAGGGATATTACGCCGTCCACGCGCTGGCCGTTTGTCTTCTCCCACATAGCCTGAGCAGTAGCAGCCGCAGTGGGGAAATCAGGAGTGAGGTTCACGTCCTGCATGTACTTTCCGAGCCTGGTGGAATATATCTGCTGCTGTTGTCGGTCCACGGCCAATGTCGGCGTCATGGTGCCGATATCGCCTGCGCTACTTTGGGCGCCAAGCGAGAGCTTCCCGTGGTCAAGCGTCAGAACTGCCAGCGCGCCCGGAATGCCGCCGGATGCGCGGGACTCAGCGTTGTTTTGAATCATGAGTAAGTAGTTCTTCACACCATCGGCACCGAGCATTTGAGGCGCTAGCTTTGCTGCGTCTGCGGCGGCGTCTAGTGCGCTTGTCATATTGTTGAGCTGGTCTCGGGCTTGTATGACAGGCTGGGCGACCTGAGGGAGCAAGGAACTCGTGTCTATGCCACCAAGGCGCTCAGCTGAGAGCCGAACTGTATGCGCGGCGGAAGATACGTTGGGTGAAGCGGCCTTCAGCTGGGATAGGTCTGTCCCAGACTCGCTTGGTAGCAGGCTACTCCAGTCGAGACTGCTGAATGCCTTGACTAACGGCAGCAAACCGAGGTTTGCCACGTCATCTGCTGATCGAGCGACCTCAGAGACGGCGCTCGCGTTCTGTCCGAGACCGGGCAAAGAAGACGCTAGAGTCCACAAAGGATTATCAACTGCCTTCTTCGCAGCAGCCGTATGCGCACGGAGTGCTTCAGCGGACGAACTGGCTTCAGTGAATTTGTCTCCTGCCAGTTCTTCCTTGAGCTTAGGGACGATCTGAACAGCAGCCTCCAGTTCTGACTTGATGGAAGACGCGGTGGATGCGAGTACTGCGGCGCAGACTGCTCCTGTGCCTAGTGCGAGGGCACCGCATATTGCAAACACGGCTGCACGGTTTCGAGGCATAGCCCGACGTTTCCCAGACATTTTGCCCGTCCTGCCCGCTTTCCGGTTGCTTTTTGTATCGGCGATGGAATTCGCCATCAGGTGTTCCTTCCCCTTAGGCCAGTTAACGTGTACAGGCGGCAGTCAACATTCAGTAGGCGCCGGTACTCTTGAACACCGCTCTTGCCGTCTTAAGGAGTATGAGGAGGTCACCGGCCAAGGACCAGTTCTCGACGTAGTAGAGGTCCAACCTCACTGAGTCCTGCCATGACAAGTTGGAACGTCCACTCACTTGCCAGAGCCCGGTCAAACCCGGCTTTACTAAGAGACGACGCCGAACGTCCTTTTCATAACCTTCGACTTCTTTAGGGAGGGGAGGTCGCGGGCCCACCAAGCTCATTGAACCAGCCAACACATTGAAGAGCTGCGGAAGCTCATCCAAGCTGAACTTTCGCAGGAATTTTCCGATGGGGGTTATTCGCGGATCATCCTTGATCTTGAATAGAACTCCGCTGCCCTCATTGCGGTTCCTCAACTCGAACAATAGCTGCTCAGCATCCACGACCATGGAGCGAAACTTGAGCATGTCAAAGCTGACGCCGCTGATTCCCACCCTTTCCTGTTTGAAAAGCACGGGGCCTGGGCTGGAGATCTTTATCGCTATGACGATCGCCAGCATCACTGGTAACGACAGCAGAACGAGAATCCCTCCGGCAACTACATCAAACAAGCGCTTTGCGACTCGCTGCCCGCCCTCCAAAGTTGGAGTTGTGACGTGGATTAGCGGAAGCCCGGCAACTTGTTGAGTATGGATCCGTGGCCCGGCGATATCCGTCAGGGCGGGTGCCATAATGAGCCCGACGTTGCGCGAGGCCAACGCCCAACCTAGGTGACGCAGGGTCTGAGGGTGCAATTGGACGCCGGCGGACACAGCCACGGCATCGGCTTCGCAATGGTCGATTGCTTGCAAAATCGCTTCCGTTTCGGCATCGTGCCCCAGGACGGGAAGACCTGAACCGGCTTCGACGGTAATGGACTCATCGGCTCCGGGCATGTAGGCGGCAATCGGGAGATATCCGGCGTGCTTTGCCTCGGCCAGCGTTGACGCAAGGTGGGCCACCGCGCCGGGACCGCCGAGAAGCATCAAACGTGACATGCTTCTGCCGCCTTGCCGGGTGACGTTCAGGTGCTGTCGAAGTAGCCAGCGGGCCAAGAGAAGACCTGTCAAACCGACGGGTAGAGCGATACCCACGTAGCCCCGGGCGGTATCAATCCTCAGGACGTACGAGAAAATTGCGACAAGTCCAAAAAGCCAAAGTGACGCTGCGGCAACACGCTTATATTCGTCCGGTCCCGACCCAAGGATTCGGCTCTGCCGACTGTTCCAGGCTCCCAACATCAGCCACCAAGCGATGCAGAGAGCAACGGAGAGCAAGACGTATCCTGATTCAAACCCTGAATTAGCGGGATCGGGCCCGAGCCCAAATCTGATGACGTAGGCCCCAGCGACAGCCCAAATGATCACGAAGGCATCGACAAACCGCAAAGCCCGCGATGTCCGCTTCCGCCAATCCAACGAAGACCCCCAAAAGTTCTTATTGCGCTCTACGCGCGAGCACAGAGGACAGGTTACAGCCGCCACACGTCCTAACTGTAATGTTCCACCGACCGGGCGGCGCCTTGAGGAGGTTTCCGCCGCAACGTCTGTGGCTTGGAGGGGGTGCAGAGGCAACAAATTCAGGTAGCCGCGTGCATAGGGGAACCTGTTTTCGTCGGCGTCCTATATGAGAGGCATCCATCGCATCGGCATTCGATAGGGCGGAACCGTCACCGCCGAGTGGTAACCTCGGTTGCGGCTTCTTGCGGGAGCCTTGGATGCATCAACAAATGGGGGTTTCCGTGAACCGGACAGTCGCGATTATTGGAACAAGGGGCTATCCGAGCTTCTACGGTGGGTTTGAAACCGCAGTGAGGAAGTTGGCGCCCTACCTGGCTGACAACCATTGGGCAGTTACTGTTTACGGGCGATCCGCTAGTTCCGTAGAACACGCTGATAGGGACGAGCGGGTGTCGGTAGTCACGACCCCGGGCTTGGAAAACAAGTCGCTAAGTACCTTGTCTTATGGTTTTACAGCTTGTCTTCACGCCTTCTGGACCAAGCCGGACGTGGCACTCGTCATGAACGTAGCCAACGGATTCTGGTTGCCCTTGCTCGCCATCCGTGGCGTGCCAACGGTGGTCAATGTAGACGGAATCGAGTGGGAACGTGCCAAATGGGGCCGGCTCGCAAAATTCGTATTCAAACTTGGCGCGAAAATGACTGCCAGGTTTGGGACTGTCCTCATCGCGGACTCCCAAGAAATTGGGCGCCGTTGGCAGGAAGACTTCGGCAGGTCTTGCGTTTTCATCCCATACGGAGGCGATCAAGGCGCACCTGCCCCGGTAGAAAGCGGGCTAGAGGCCCGGCGCTACATTCTTGTTGTCGCACGATTCGTTCCAGAGAACACGATCCCGGAATTTGTTGTCGCGGCAAAGAATCTCTCACGTGAATACAAGATCGTAATCGTCGGTTCGTCCGGTTACGGAGGTCCCTTAGAGCAGGAAGTCCGGCGGTTGGCCTCTGACAGCCCCAATATCGAGTGGCTCGGCCATGTTTCCGACGACGAACGTCTGCTCGCCCTTTGGAGAAACTGTGGGGCCTATTTCCATGGTCACAGCGTAGGCGGTACTAATCCCGCTTTACTTCAGGCAATGGCAAACGGCGCCCCGGTCGTGGCCCGAGACACCGTCTACAACCGCGAAGTTCTAGGCGACAAAGCCGTCTTCTGCGATGCCAAACCTCAAGCAATTGAAAAGGCCATCCGCAAGGTTATGAACGATCCGTCTGAACAGGACCGCTTGGCGGAACTCTCACTCGATAGAGTCCAACAGGGTTATACCTGGGACGCAGTATGCCGTGCTTACGACACTGAACTTCGTAAAAAGGCAGTCACTGCAACCAGCGAAAGGGTTTTCAAATGAAGATCGGGCGGTTTCATGGACTGCCGGACCGAGAGAATGCGGTTGCAACGGCACAAATGTTAGCCAAAGTGGGTCCGATGCTCCTTCGCGGGGCCGCTTTGAAACCCCTGCTCAGGCGTTCCGGAGGTCCTCTCTTTATTGGACGGGGAGCCCGTTTGAAAAACCCGCAGTATATCTCCCATGATGGTCGATTGGTCGTCGAAGACTTTGCCGAGGTTCAGGGCCTTGCAGACTCTGGTCTCAACTTTGGGGCAGAGGTATCAATCGGGAGAAGTGTTCAAATCCGCCCAAGTAGTTATTACGGCGGCGACGTAGGCATAGGGTTATGGGTCGGGGACAGATCGAGCTTCGGTGCTGGTTGCTTTGTCGGCTGTTCGGGCGAAATCAGAATCGGCTCCGACGTTATGTTCGGGCCCGGTGTGCGGCTGTTTTCTGAAAATCACGACTTCAAAGACACTTCTCAGACAATCAAGTCACAAGGCGTGGTTCGTTCTTTTCTTCGAATCGGCGATGACACTTGGGTGGGTAGTGGGGCCACAATCACAGCAGGCGTAACGGTTGGAACAGGTGTAGTCATCGCTGCCGGAAGCGTAGTTACGCGGGACGTTCCTGACGGTGCTGTCGTTGCCGGCGTTCCTGCCAAGGTGATTCGGACACGATGACTTTCAACAGGCACGCTTCGCCAATACGTACCCTTTTTGTCCACTCTTCTAACGAGATGTATGGTGCCGACCGTATTCTCCTTGAACTACTCCGGTCATTGCCCTCCCCTGAACGGGAAGCTGCCGTCGTGTATCTGCCAGACGACCTTCCAAGCAACGACAGTCGCCTAGCCAAGCACATCGAGGAACTCGGGGTCGAGACAATAGTTGGCCCATTACCTGTCCTGAGGCGGCGATACCTCACGCCTAGCGGCTTGGTGCCTTTGCTGTCGCGAATTTGGCGTTCGTACCGCATCATGCGCAAAATCCGCCCAGACGTCGTTTATGGCACAACTACTGCCATGGTGTTGTGTCTCCCACTTGCCTGCCTGGCTGGGGTCAAGAGCAGGGTCCTGCACGTGCAGGAGATTTGGTCGAAGCGAGAGTCTCGGGTGCTCGGCATTTTTGCATCGTTTGCTACACATCTACTTTGTATCTCGGCGGCATCCGTACGATCGCTGGGTACATCTTTGGCTAAACGGGCCACATTGCTGGTCAATGCGCATCAGGATTCAGGGAAGGACCTCGTTCCTACGAGTCCTTCGGGACCTGTCCGTTTCGTAGTAGCCAGTCGATGGAACGCTTGGAAGGGCCACGCTACTTTACTCGACGCATGGGACACGGAGGAGCCGCTTGGTGAGCTCCTGATTCTCGCTGGCCCGCCCCCAGTGGGCAGCAGTGTCGACGTCCCGAAACTTGTGGGGAAGCTAAAAAATCCAGATACGGTCAAGATTATTGGTGAGGTCCAGGACATCGAGCAGTATCTTGATGATGCCGATTTCCTGGTTCTTCCATCAGACCATCCCGAGCCTTTTGGTCTTGTTGTGCTAGAGGCCTTTGCGCGAGGTCGAGCTGTTATTGCCAGCCGTGCTGGGGGTGTTGTCGATATCGTCAAGCACGGTGAGACCGGCCTGCTCTACGAAATAGGCGACGCAGAGGATTTGAGGTTGAAGTTGACTTCTGTTGGTAAGGCATCTGCTCAAGTACTTGGAAACAATGCCCGTCGCGCATATCTGGAGAGGTACTCCATCGAGTCTTACCGGCGAAGGTTCGGCGAGGCCTGGTCTAGGATCACGAGCGGTAAAAGGGCGGTGTTGGATGCCCACCGCTAACATCGTTTACTGGTACGGGGTGGAGGACATGCCGAGAGACGGGGGTGGCCTCAGAGCGTTGTCCTGGTATCAGGCACTGGAGAGCCTTGGTTACACTCCGAAAATTGTTCCTTTGCGGAGTCCCTTGAGATCAAACGGGGACCAAGAGAGCCCTTTGAGAAAGGCAAAAAAGCTAGTCATTCCTATGCCTCTTGCCGCAGCGCTTCCGCCCTTGACCTCCGCAGATGTGAACATCATCACCGTACCCGCGGTCTTTGCCTCCGCGGCTAAAACATTGCCCCGCCACTCTCTGGTATTCGACTGGATGGACCGTTGGAGCGTAAATGCTCGGACCATGGGTAGATCCGCTTGGATTTCGCGACCGGGCGGCTACCTCCAAAGTCAGATCTGGGCTCGTCGCGAGCGGCAACTTGTACGCATGCCAGCCGCGAACGTTTATGCGGGATATGAAGATAAGACTTCAGCCACGGAATCAACTAGTCCATCATCATTTTGGTTACCTACTCCAATCAATGCTGCAAGCAGGAACGGCGCAATTCGATCTAATTCCCAAGTGAGAAGAGTGGGTTTTATCGGAAACTTTCTGTACCCCCCCAATGTCATGTCCCTGCGCGAATTTTTTGCCGGTTACGGCGCTGCTTTAGCGGCTCGGGGAATTGAAATTGTTGTTGCCGGGTTTGGTTCAGACATCGTGGAAACCTGGAACGTGCAAGCGACGGTACTAGGCAAAGTAGATTCCCTAACGAACTTTTACGAATCGATTGATGCTGCGATCGTTCCCGTCGACCACGGGGGAGGGATAAAGGCGAAAGCGGTAGAAGCCATGGCACATGGTGTGCCCGTCTTTGGTACGGATCACGTCGTGTCCGGCTTCGCACCAGTGTGGGGAAAGTACATAGGTCGTATTGACGAACTCCTCAAGGAGACGCCCACGCTCCCTCCAGTCGTGCCGGCCGAGATATTCCACCAAGAATTCAGCCAACAGGCCTTTTCCACCGCTGTCTCGGCTGTTCTGGATAGGCTTTGAAATGCACACTAAGAAGTTTCGTACAGGAGTAGGACGAATGCGTCTCTATCTGCAAGGATTTAAGCTTTGGCTGGGGTTTATGGTTGGCCGAGTGCCAGTTCACAATTTCAGGGTTTTCATGTATCGCCGCTTCTTCAATATGCGAGTCGGGGTCCGAAGCACGGTTCATTGGCGGTTGGTTTTCTTTGCACCCCGCGGTATCGCCTTGGGCAATAACTCAATTGTGGGCAATGACTGCTTTTTGGACGGTCGGTTAGGTCTTTCGATCGGTGACAATGTTAATATCGGCGGCCACGTGCAAATCTTCACAGTGGGTCATGACCCGCAAAGTGATTCTTTCGGCACCAAGGGTGGGCCAGTTCGTGTGGACGACAGGGCTTACGTTGCCTCCAGGGCAACAGTCCTGCCCAACGTCAGAATCGGAGAAGGCGCTGTCGTGGCGGCCGGTGCGGTTGTGACCAAGGACGTCCAGCCGTACACCATCGTTGCAGGCGTTCCTGCTGTTCCCGTAGGAAAACGTACACGGGACCTCAGTTATGAGCTCGACTTCCACATGCCGTTCCAATAATGGCATGACGATACAAAAAGGAGTGCGTAACCTTCATGGCTAAACGCGTGTTAGTTCTCTGGGCCAACGATTCGTCCAGTAACTTGGGAGTTCGAGTACTTAGCGACGGTGCCGAAGCCCTCATTCGGCGCGCTTGGGGGGTGGACACGCTCGTAGACTTTCAGAGTTTCGAGCCAGGCCCCTTGGGTACCCAACTTTCCGGCAAAGTCGTCTTGAAAGGGCTCTTGACGGGCAGTAGAACTTTACGCTCCCGCATCGCTCAGTACGACGCGGTTGTGGACACCGGGGCGGGCGATAGTTTCACGGATATTTATGGTCCGAAGCGGCTGTTGATTATGTTTTATACACGGTATGTTGCCAAACAAGCCCAAGTCCCGGTAATTTTCGCGCCGCAAACTCTTGGGCCGTTTAGTACCCGCTGGGGCAAAGTAATTGCAAGGTATTCGCTGAAGCATGCGAGCGCTGTTATGGCAAGGGACAGTGTGAGCTTTGCGTTCTCGGAAAGAATTGGTGTGCCCGCCGATCTCTTAGCCACCGATGTGGCATTCGCCTTACCTCAATGTCCAGCAGGCGGAGCTCCTGCTGCAGATGTTGTGCTCAATGTCTCGGGGCTGCTCTGGAACAGCGATTCACATCTACCTCGAGAGAAGTACCAAAAGTTCACCCGTGAGCTAATTCGCGCGCTCCTCTTTGAGGGGCGTTCGATCACACTTATGGCCCATGTACTCGACAATCCGTCCGTTGATAACGACGTGCATACAGCGAGGGAATTAGCGAAGGAATTTGGCGGGGCGGTGTCCGTATTCATACCAAAGGATCTTCCGGAAGCTCGTCAGTTCATTGCAAATTGCAAGGTAGTCATTGGGGCGCGGATGCATGCATGTCTGAATGCTCTATCCCTAGGGATACCCGCGATTCCATTGGCCTACTCCCGTAAGTTCGCGCCTCTGTTGGGAGATGTTGGTTGGCCAATTACCTTGGATCTTCGTAGTGACGATGGTCTTGTCGAGAAAGTCCTGGGCTTGTTGCGAGATGACCGCCTGCCTGAACAGGCACGGGCAGTAACGGAACAGGCCCAAGAACGCCTGAGTGCAGCTGTAGGGCATCTCTCAGGCCAAGTGGTCGCCTAAGATGAAGACGCCTAAGAGACTTGCCTCTTTTGATGAACTTGTTTCAGCCGTGGTCGAGAGTGGGAACTGTTCCGGTTGCGGCCTTTGCACGATAATAGATCCGGGCTTAGCAATGGAGCTCAACGAAGAGGGCTTCAATCGTCCCGTTCGCCGTCTTCCGATATCACCGAAATATGACGAGAGGGCTAGCAATGAATTCCGGGCGAGCTGCCCAGGTTCGCTCGTTATGCGGCCACCTCAACGCGAAGTTGCGAGCAAGGATTCCGCTTTAGGTGGCGCCGTGTCCAGTTGGCAGGCGTGGGCCGTCGATCCTCAAGTTCGCTTTCAAGGGAGTAGCGGCGGCGTTCTAACGGCCATCGCAGCTTGGCTCCTCGAGTCAGGGAGGGCGACCCGTCTACTCGGGGCGGCGGCAGATACAGGAAGCCCACGTCGGACAGTACCGGTAGAACTGCACCGAAATGCAGATTACCTCAGCCAGTCCGGCTCACGATATGCACCGGTATCTGTGCTCTCTGCAAAATCGGCCCTCTCGCCTGCGACAGTGGTCGTCGGAAAGCCGTGCGAGGCATCTGGACTCAGGCAACTGATGCGATACCGCGACGCGGAAAGCCTACCGGTAATTCTTTCATTCTTTTGCGCGGGGGTTCCAAGCCAATTTGCGACTGACCGACTCTTAGCAGAGCTGGGGATTCCACCTGAATCTCCTTTGCGTTCCTTGCGGTATAGAGGTCACGGTTGGCCCGGTGAATTCCATGCGGAAACAGTGGAAGGCCTCGAAGGGTCTGCGAGTTATGACGAATCCTGGGGACGGCAGCTTGGCCCATCAATGCAGTGGAGATGCAAGGTATGTCCGGATGGTGTCGGCGAGAGTGCTGATATCGTTGCAGGCGACTACTGGAAAACCGATGCAAAGGGCTATCCAATATTCACAGATTCAAGTGGAGTCAGCGCGTTGATTGCCAGAACGAAGAGGGGACACGACATAGTTCTCGAAGCGCTTGGTGCAGGGGTGATTCATGCGGAGCCATTGGAGCTCAAGGACATCAGTGCGATTCAGCCGTACCAGGTAGAACGACGAGCAACCCTTCTGGCTCGATTGGCCGGGAGGCGACTGGCAGGTTGGGATGTTCCGCGATACAAGGGGTTTGGTCTTATGCAGCAAACGTTCAAGAACCCCATTCGTTCACTTCGCTATGCGTATGGATCGTACAGACGCTCAAAAGCTCAACGCGCAAGCCAATAATGCGTTTCGCGGTTCTGGTCCACTGAAATGCGGACTATAATTCACCTGGCGGGAAACGTTGCACCGTTGCTTGCCGGTCTCTTGACTGCTCCTCTCACCGCACGTGCTCTCGGGCCAGAAGCACGGGGAGAGCTCGCGATTATAATGCTGGTTTCCGTGTTCATTGGGTTGGTGGGCGCTTTTGGGCTGGGACCTTTAGCCCGCCAGGCGGTTTCGGAAGATATTGGGCAGGCGGCTGGCTGGAGCAGAAGAGGTCAGCGGATCACGCTTGCGAGCGCGAGCGGGGCTGCAGCAGTGGGATTCTGCACCGCTACTCTGCTGGGGCTGGCTGTTGAAGAAACAATTGCCGCTATTGCCTTTTTTGGAATTGCCGGAATGAGTGCGAGTAAGTCCATTGACGCAAATATACTTATTGTGGCGGGTCGCACCAAACAATTTGGGACGGCGAATCTCGCTGCAGCATGCACGATCTGCGGAGGCATTATTCTCGCATACGGCCTTGGACTGCTAACGCTTCAATTTGTTATTTCCATTAATGCAGCTTCGTTGGTTATGCAGATGCTTTACATTTCGTATCATCGTCGAAAGTTTGTTCGCGGGCTTGTGGCCACGGAGCTCCGCAAAGATACTCGACGCATTCTAATTGCTAAAGTTTGGCGGGCTTGGAAGTCTCAATTAATCGAAGCAGCTCTACTAAGATCGGACAGTGCTCTATTTATCGCGCAGGGGACCGTTGCCCTTGTAGGGTATTATGCGGTTGTAGCTCTTGTTCCTCAGGTTAGCTATCAGGTATATCAGACGCTCATTCAACATTCATATGCTAAGTGGCCAGCACTCCGTCTCAGGCGGCGAACAACACTATTGTGGCAGCTCTGCATGTTGCTTAGTCTTCCTATCGCCGCATTAGGCGCGGTCGGCGGCACCTTACTCATACCTGTTGTCTTCGGTCCCGCGTTTGAACCAGCCGTTTCGCTTCTAGGGCCCGCCTGTGCCATGGTGGTTTGCCTCGCAGGACTAGCGCCGGTACTTCAACACTTCGCGGTATCACCTACCGGTGACGCCTGGTTCCCTGTCGCGGCTTTTGGATTGGTCGTCATTGCTTGGTTTGCTGGCAATAACTTTGGCCCTGCCATCAGTGTGCTTCTGCTCGCAGTTGGATTCCTAATAACCGGGGGAGGGTACGTGTATCTTTTGAGCGGGAACCGTATGTTCCGCGTGTCGAGCTCAGATCTTATGCGTCTCTTTGGCCGCTGAAAAATCAAGAGGACCAATACCGGCATAAGCTCCTCCAGAGCGGCCACCATCGGCAGCGTTGTACGCAAGGCCCTCTTCAGCCGATATTCCCAACGACTTCGTTGCTTGCCGTCGGACTGGAAGTTGAACCTCCGCGAAGGAGCCTCGCCCTGGTCACTCGGCCACCTAGTTACAGTCTTTAGCGGAGTGTTGAAGCCATATGAAGGTTCGCAAGCGCGGCCGTAGTAGTAATGCGTTTAGTGGGTGGACGAGACGCTGTTAGGCGCGGGCCCCAAGACAAGGCTCTTCACGTGCACTTGGCCGCCCAAGATTCACAATATCCGTGCAAATTCACATCTCAGCCATGTTTGTGGGGGCACTTACCGAACGGGAACTTTTTGTTGACTCGCAATAGGCACCTAGAGCCAGGCCTACGATCAGCATCCAGGAGGTTCCCAATCCAACCCAAGAATGTAAAGCCAAGTACAAGCCTGAGATAGAGACAATGAAAGCGCTTTGCCCGATCGGCAAATAGATTCTCCGCGCATTGAGCATAGCTACTACGAGCAAGCTGAAAGCGATAACACCAATCCAGCCGAAGTCGAACGCCGCGAGGGCAAGCTCCGAATCGACGGTCTTGGATAAGTCTAGTGGGCCAAAGACGCTGGCGACATAGTAGACGCCTTCCGGTAACCCACCGATGCCCCAGCCGACAGGCATGGAAACCAACGACCTGGCGGCGTAAGAATAGAGCGCACTGCGATATTCCGCGCTTGCATCAAGTGCGCTTGAACTCGTAAGTTGATCTGATCCACTTGTAAAGAGACCTCCGACCAATAGAAAGCCAATGGCCGCAATTGCGACAGTTCGTGCAAGGTGCGAAGCGCCTCTCCCGAGAATGTTAAGTCGGCGAGCGATTATAAAGGCTGTCCAACATGCCAAAATTATGATGGCACCACGACTATTCGTTGAAAGAATGCCGGCCAAGAGACTCGCATAGCCGCAGCACTTTCCTAGCCGGGAGGCTGCCACTAGGCTGACCAAAGGAACTGCAGCGAGCAACAGCACTGATAGAACTAAGGGATGTTCCGCGAAGACAATACTTCGGACGGAGCCATCGCGAAATAGACGTTCGGAATTTGAGTAGGATCCTGCGACGAGAAATTTTCCTGAAAGGCGTTCGGTCGTGGCCAGGACTCCCATGAGACAGCTGATCATGACATAAAACCCAGCAACACGACGAGTTTGACCAGCACGGGCCATTAGAAAGCCGCTAACTAGAGTTAGCGGAAACAAAACAGTATAGCGGAAGAGCGGGTCCATCACCGTGGAATCTAGGAGCAAGAATCCGACGGTGTAAGCACAAAAGCTCGCAGCTAATACTAGAAGGCCGGCATATCGCTGCCTTCTCGTAAGCTCAGACCTATTGGCAACCAGTCCGAAGAGTATTAGCAGCACCGTTGCTGCCATCATAAACCTGACTGGAACGGCCTGTTGCAAATATCCGCTGCTATAGATAAGTACAATTAGCAGAATAATGAATAACGAACCGAGGTTGCCTCGCGCAAGCAGGAACAGCATGGCCAGGGAAACAACGACAGCAAACAGTGCGTATACGACGTATTCCACGAAGCGGCACACGCTCCTTTCGGTTTAATTCGAACGTCGACAACCAGTTGGCGAACGAGCACCGGCCTAGGCGGATATGGTTCCCCATGCGAGTGATAAACAGGTGAACGGCCTTCGACACGATTCCAACGGGTAATGCCTGAAAGGCTCCTACCCAAGCCTTCCGACCGACTTATATATGTCGCCGGTAGCACGAACAGCGTCTCGGCTTTCCCTTGACTTAGCTCTCACATCGCGGTTTGGATGGATACTCATGATAATTTGACGTAAGAAAACGTCAAGAAGCACTATGAGTCTTGAGTCCAAACGCATGTATCGTTGGGCGAGCAGCACCCTGTTGCGTATAGCCAAGGAACGACTCGGACCGTTTGCGGTTTGCTCCACAACCGCGTCTAAGTTGACTAAAACTGGGACATTGGCACGCCGACATAATTCTCCCAGGGCAACGTCCTCCATGTACATGAAAAACTCTTCGGGAACGCCCCCCAGTTTCTTCCAGGTTGCCAAGTCGACTACGAAGGCAGCTCCGTCTACCCACTTGACCGACACAGTGCCCCCCGTACTGCTGCGGAGCCTATGCTTTGGATAAAGAAGCGGGAAAGAATAGACGCCACCGTTCGACCACGTGACTTCCTCGCCTGATTCACTTCTGGTTACTAGGCGCGGTCCTATAACGTGCCCATTCGGATATGCTCTCGCAGTGTCAAGCAACGTCTGGATCGCATTGCCCCGAAAGATCGTCTCGTGAGTGCAAACCAAAACTTCGCGTATAGAACTTAACTCGCTCTCCGCGTATCTGATACCGTGGTTGACTCCACCCGCATATCCGTAGTTTCGGCCGTCGTCTAATACAATGGCGTCAAGGTCATTCGGCAATTGCACCAACGACGAAGAGTTGTCTACGACGACAATTCGACTCGCCGGTAGGAAGTTGCGCAGGCTTTGGATGGTCTTTTTTAGCGTGTTTACGCTGTCATAGTGAACCACGACCGCGGCAAAACCATCAAAATTATTCTGCACTCGCGGTCATTCCCAAATTTATATAGTTCAGTCTGTTCAGTGCTTGCTCAGGTTCCAAGTCCCATGGTGCTTCCCGAAGAATCTGATCCTGACGCGCTCGGGGGAATCGTGCCTTCACTATTCTTGCCGGGTTGCCCGCAACAATCGTGAAGGGCGGAACGTCCTTGGTAACAACGCTGCCAGCACCCACCACGGCACCTTCTCCAATGTGACGACAACCAGGCAAGATCGTCACGTTGGCACCAATCCAAGCGTCATGATGGATGCGGCAGGGCGTGCGTTCAACATCTTCACCTTCGCCTACAAGGCCCAGGGCCGGATTGTAAAAGAGCGGATGAAGTGAAGCACCCTCCAGGGGATGAGCCGCGCCGTAGCGCCGGACGTTTGGGCCAATTGAGACGTAGTTTTCAATCTCTGTGTATTGGTCGGCATTCCCTATGTTGAGCAATGAGCCGTAGCTGTAGCTTCCTACGGACACCTTGAAGTACTTGAGCAGGATCTCCCGAAGGGTCAGCGAGTACATATCGCCTCCCTCAAATTTCACTATCCATTTGAGGACCCGACTGCGCATTGGCGTTTTGGAATAGGCCGGAACGAACAGTCTTCCGACGAATGAGGACTTCATTGCTGGTCTTCTCACGAGTTCCACCGCCCTCCGTTGAAGCAGGCGCACGTAGAGAGTTGGCTGGCGCTAGAGTCAATTCTGCGAGCAGAGAAAATTTTTTTCACTAGTGATCCGACCGCGTGTTGCTGGAGGGGAACATAGATGCCGGGCGGGACTGTTCGAGAACCAGTGAATCATCCTCATATGCGTTGTTGGGCGAACCGAAAGATTTTCCCGGGAACTGCCGTTTCTTGTCACTCTTCTGCTCATATGAGTAGTAGGTGTAGGAGTACGAGTCAGGTCCCTTGACCGGAAGGCGGTTAAGGACAATTCCTAATATGGTAGAACCAACCATTTCAAGGGCATTAAGTGATTTTGCCAAATCTGGCTGTCGGATCTTTTGTGAACCCACTACAACGACTACGCCGCCGACATGTTGAGATAGGACAGCGGCATCTGTAACAGGCAGAAGGGGCGGAGCGTCAATTATCAACATGTCAAAAGACTGTTCCAGACGATTTAGCAAACTCTCCATTTCCGACGACCCCAATAGCTCGCTTGGGTTTGGAGGGATCTGGCCCGAGGTCAAGACGTAGAGCTGGTCTTCTCCCCACGGCTGTATGAGCTCATCCACGTCAGCGGAGCCTAAAAGTGCCGTTGTTAGCCCCGCATTTCTGTCCAATCCTAGGTATTCGTTAACCATGGGACGACGGAGATCTGCGTCGATAAGGCATACGGCTTGACCGGACTGCGCAACTGCGATTGCCAAGTTCGTAGCCGTCGTGCTCTTTCCCTCCCCCGGGAGCGAAGAAGTTACGAGGATCGTCTTTGCATGCCCTGCCACATTGGCAAATTGCAGGTTAGTTCGTAGCTGTCTAAACGACTCGGCTCTTGGGCTCTGAGTGGCCGCCTGGGTCAGTAACGGTTTCTTGACTGCTTCTTGGTCAAAAGCGATACCACCCAGAAGGGGAGCTTCAGTTACCTTCCGCAGGTCGGCTTCCCCGCGTATCCGGTTATCAAGGGTTGTCCGGAGGACGGCGAACGCAATCCCAGCAGCCATACCTGCAATTAGGCCAATCAGGAGGTTCAATTTTGTGTTTGGGGATGACGGCGTGGTGGGGGCAGTGGCGGGCTTGATGATCGACAAACCGACTGGGGAAGTACCCCCGCCCTTCGGTTTTTCCAACGTGTCTATGGAGCTTATGAGGCTGTCGGAGACTGCCTGAGCAATTGCAGCTGCCTGCACGGGTGAGGCATCAGTGACCGAGATGTCGATTAGAACGGTATTTACCTCGCTGCTGGCCTTTACCCGAGGTGCAAGTTGTTCTGCGGACACGGAAAGTCCGAGTGCATCAATCGCCGGCTGAAGAACTAACGGGGAGGTAACAGTTTTGACGTATGACTGGACTCTGGCTTGGCTGAAAGTGTTGCCTTGCTGGAGTTCCAAAACAGAACCGGAACTCTGGATCGCGACGAAAAGTTGCGTCTGTGCCGTATACACCGGAGTCGCCAGTACGGAGACTCCGCCGCTGAGGAGGAGTCCAAGGAGGGTCGAAGCGGCGATTGTTAACCAGTGGTGCCTCAGCAGGCGCAGGTATTCACGTAAATCCAAAACCGGGATCCCCCTGTGTCGAAATCCGAGGACAGCCGGTAGGCACACCACCGGAACGGCAAAATATGTACGGTCGGGTCCATCGTACCCGCAAGGGTTAGTAAAACTGGATTACGGGGGTACCCGCAACAGTCTGTTGTGACGAAGGTTCGGCTAGCTGATCGGGAATGATACTCGGCCCTCTCTTCGTTGTAACTCGGCTTGGCGCTATTGGTCGTGACAGTTCCAGGTTCAGATGCGCGGTGCCCAACTTCCCCTTGCCGGGGAGGCCCTCGCCGCTTCGCAGGGTCCACGATTTCTCTAGGTAGAATCGGTCACCAAGACGAATGCACACTGCTTGCCGGAGGTACGGAGAAACAATGTCGGATTGGATCGAAGTCGGCACGGACAACTATGTACTGGTTACTAAAGGATCCCTGCTGAACACGGGCCTCATCGCCGGGTCCGAACGTGCCATGGTCATCGACACGGGGTGCGGTCCGCGCCAAGGCCGCGAGATTCTTGATGCGGTGAGAGCGAAGACTGACCTGCCCCTCGTTGTGGTCAACACCCACGCCCATTACGACCACTTCTTCGGTAACGCTGTTTTCGCGGAAGCCGGCGTAAGCGAATTTTGGGCTCACGAAAACGCTGCTGCCGAGATCGACCAACGCGGCGACCTGCAGCGCAGGCACGTGGGAACGCTTGAGCCTGAAATGTCCGCCGGTGAGGGGGAACATGTCGAGCTCGTGGTCCCCAACGCGATCGTCAAAGATCAGCCCGTCCTCGTTGATCTCGGCGGCCTCGCGGCGACGTTGTTCTACCTGGGCCGTGGCCACACTGACGGCGACCTTCTGGTGGGCACGCCTTCGACGCTCTATGTCGGCGACCTCGTGGAACAGGGCGCCCACCCCTCCTTTGAAGACTCCTACCCGGAAGAATGGGCAGACGTGCTTCGCCATATCTCGGCCTTGCGACACCGATACGAGTTCCTAATCCCCGGACACGGAGAACCGTGCAGCGACCAATTCGTCAAGACCATGGCCAACACTATGACCACCGCCGTCCGCCAAGCCCGCCAGTCCATCCGCGACACCCCCAACGACGCCACCAAAGCCATCCCGGTGTTGCCCTACGGTCCGGAGCAGTCGCGCTGGTTCATCAAACGGTTGCAGGAGACCAGGAGGAATTCGCAGGAAGCGTCGTGATACTAGGGCTTAGTCCAACCACTCCTGTGGGAACGGAAATTCGAGCATCCGTCGTCATGGATCCTCCTTGAGACTCGCGAATGGTTACGAGTGAAGGAAGGTTTGGCAGCCTGCAGGCCGATGACATTGTTTGTTTCGTGACTGTCTCTGGTATCAAACGCCACTTATCACCGTGTTCCAGTAGGTTCCGTAGGCAGCCCTTTAGCTTAGATATGACGTGACTTGTCAATTCCGGAGCCGCATGTTTAGGTCATGATCAGTAAGGAAGCTTATGACCGATGGAGATTATTGTGGCTTTGTCTGACTACGCCCTGGCGCTATGCGCTTTATTGGGCACGCTGCTGGTACCTTTTGTTGTCCTGTACCAGGTGCTGCGGCTCAAGCGCCGTGCACTCCGGATCCCCGTCCGCCCCGCACCTCGAGGTAACCAGCGCTAACCATGCCGTATGTCGACATTAATCCCCACAGAAGCCGCCCCAAATGGGTTGGCTACACAATTCTTGCCGTTCTCCTGGTGCTCACAGTGGCCGTTGTTTCAGCTGCGCTTATCCACTTCTGACCTGCACCGTTGAACCTCCACTAGCGCCAGGAGCCCCTACCGGACCCCCTAGACTTACAGATTGAACCAGTGCCGCAGAACCGTTTGCCGAAAACGTCCGGGGGGACAGACATGCCAGATCCGGCGGATCAGAATGCAGGCGCCCAAGCAGAGGATGCAGGGCAGCCGCAGCTGCGCCGACGCCGCGACCTTCGTCGTGCCGACGGCTCGCTTCAGGATGCCTGGACAGGAACCATGCCAGCAGTAACCCCTTCCCCTTCCAGCCCGAACGACGCCAGCAAACCGGCGACCCGCCGCACGTCCTGGGCCGAGGCTGCCGCCGCGGCTGATGCCACCAAGCCGTCCCGCGCACCATCGCCTGCACCGGCTGCCCCGGCCGCACCCGCCCGGCAACCTGCTGCCGAGCCTGCTGCGCTACCCATTGCGTCCGTGCCGTCGGCACCTTCAGGTGACACTGCCCAGGAAGTTGCCCCTCCGCCGTCGGACGCTCCAGCCGAGACTCCATCCTTCCGCCGCAGCCGGCCCACCGTGGCTGACGCCATCGCGGAAAGCCCGATGCCTGACTTCATCAGTTCGCCCGGACTGTTCGTCAAGGAGCAGAAGCCACGGCCGGTCGGCGGCATCCGCGGCGCGCTGTACAAACTGACTGGCGGCGCGTGGAACCTGGGACCCGGGCCGAAACAGCGCCAGGAGGACGAGCTTGCCCGGCGAATCTCCCGCCAGCTGCAGGGCAGCTACAACACCGCGATCCTGAGCCTCAAGGGCGGAATCGGCAAGACCTCAACCACCGTGGGTGTGGGCCTGACCCTTGCCGAATACCGCGGAGATGCGCCGTGCGCCATCGACGCCAACCCGGACTCGGGTGATTTGGTGGAACGCGCCTTGGGCGAAGGAATCTATCAGCAGGCAAGCCCTCGGACCATTACAGACCTCCTGGAGCACATCGAAACCATTGACTCCTTGACGGCGCTCGCCCGGTACATGCACCATGCCGGCCGGCTGCACCTAATTGCGGGGGAGCAGGACCCGGAAGTCTCGGATTCTCTGACGGCCGAGGAATACCTGCGGATCCGCAAGCTCATCTCCAGCTACTACTCAGTGGCCTTGACCGACTGCGGTACCGGTGTGACCCACAATGCGATGAGCGGCATCCTGCAGTCGGCGGACAACCTGGTGATCGCCGCCGGCTACGCAGTGTCCGGGGCCAAGCGGGCCCGCAGCACCCTGCACTGGCTGGCCAGCCATGGCTACGAGGACCTGGCTCGGAACGCGATCGTGGTGATCACCGACAAGGACGAGGTGTCCTCCCGCGTGGACAAGGACGCGATCGAGGAACACCTCTCCGGGATCTGCCGCGAACTGATCGCCGTGCCGCATGACCGTGGTGTTGCCGACGGCGACTTGGTGACCCTCGACGTGCTAAAGCCGGAGACGCGGCGGGCGTACAAGGAGATTGCCGCTGCGATCGTTGACGGGTACCGGTAGCGCCAAACTTCCCGCTCGTGCATAACCGGATTTACTAACCCCTATCATTGAGGACATGAGTCTCGGGGGAAAGCTTTCAAACATGTGGCCAGGATTGCGTCGTGAAGTGCTGCTGAACCGGGTTGTGTCGTCGGTCCTGATGCCCGTGCCGCTGCGACGCCGGTTCCTCGCCGCGTATGGAATGCGTGTAGGCAGGGCGACCATTTATCCAGGCGTCTGGTTCGGGTCATCCCGTGTCACCATTGGAGACGGCACGTTCATTAATCAAGGGTGCATGTTCAACACTTCTGGCCCGATCAGCATAGGGGAACGATGCTCTATCGCCATGAACGTCACGTTCGTAACCAGCTCGCACGCTGTTGGGGGTCCTGAGCAGCGTGCCGGCGCGGCAGTCGCCGCGCCAATCGTTGTAGGTGACGGGACCTGGATCGGTGCTAACGCCGTGATCCTCCCGGGCGTGACCGTCGGGGCCGGTTCAATCATTGCGGCCGGTGCGGTGGTGGTATCCGATTGTGAACCGGATGCGGTCTATGCGGGAGTCCCCGCCCGAAAGATCAAAAGCCTTGAGGCCGTCGGTTCAATCGCCTCATGAATCTTTGGGGGAAAGTAAAGCTTCGCCGGGTCTCTCGGGGCGCAGCGGCTGATCCGAACCAACTGCTCTATTGACATTGGATCACGCGCAATTATTCGCGCGGGCGTTCGGAGAGCGGACTCGCTTGACGCGGATTCCACTGCTCTCTACCTTCGCAACTCAGCGCCGATCCGTGTTGCCGACGGGGTCACAATTGGTGCGGGGTGTAGTCATCCTTCCGGGGGTCAATGTTGATCGAAGCGTGGACCGCGGCGAGGTGTTCGTCGGGGGCACTTCTCCTACTGCCTAGCTGATTGCCTTCATGATTTATCTGCCGGGTAGAATGACGGCATTCACTTCTTGTTGGGGGACTCTTGAAACGCCTTGCCCTGGTCTTCGCCGCTGCACTCCTGTTGACCGGCTGTGGTCTTGCCGCGGTCCCGGCAGCCCCTGATATCAAAGCCAAAGCGGATGCGTTCGAAGCCAAAACAAAAGCAGAGATGGAAGCTCGCGCCGCAGCGGCTGCGGAGGCCAGGATCATCAAGCTGCCCGTGCCGCAGGATCGCCCGCTGTCCGTCTTTTACGCTGGCGATTCGTTAAGCTACAGCCTCTACACGAGCGCCGAGGCGAACGGGTACCGGCAACTGTTGAATGCTGAGCTCCGCAAGCACGGGGAGATCAAAGAGAAGCGCGCCACGAAAGCCGACGAGAAGGCCTTGTTCAAGGTCGGCAACGTGCAGGACATCCCCGAGAGTGGCGTGGACCTTGCCATTCTGGAACTCGGAACCAACGACCTTGGCACCAACGTAGTAGGCAGCAGGACCGAGCCGGACCTTTTCCGGCAGCAGTACCTTGACCTCATTGCGAAGGTGCAGAGGTCACCGAACGTGCAGATTATCTGTGTCGGGGTGTGGGGCGCGGCAGGGCCAACCATTTCTGATCCGTACGACTTCGCTATCGAGAAGGCGTGTCGGGGACACGGCGGCCAGTATGTTGACCTGACCGCCGTATACCAGACCGCAGGGACCTTCGGCCCCAATGGGTCCCCGTCCTGGCTTGGCCCGTCCGATAATTTCCACCCGAACGACAAGGGTCACCGGATGATCACGGACTTGATTCTGGAGCGGCTGCGGTTCGTTTAGACTGACAGCCAGTACGTCCCATCGTTGATGATTGTCGCTGGTGCGCTGCCGCGATGCTGATGTTAGTTACCGCTGCGGTGTCGTAGAACTGGTCGGTGCCGGCGCGCTAGAGTGTGATCGCGCCGCTGCCCCGGTTCTTGATCCGGTACGTGAGCCCACTGTTGTTCGCCACAGCGGTAGCGTCCAGGTTGTGGCGGCGCCCGTGTTGACGTACACCCTCGCGCTGCGTGCGAGGGTTAGTGTCGCCGCCGAAAATACGCTGACTACCTGGGCGAGGCTTGGCGCCCATCCGGGACTTCCCATCCGGCGCCGTCGGACAGGACCAGCAGCACGGACTGGCCTGGCTGGATCGTGATGAACGTCAGGGAACCGCCGGCAACGTTGCCCGCCCGAATGAACGGGGCGGGCACCCTTCGTGGAGCCCGAGGTTAGACGAGCAGGCGCTCAGCGGGCGCGGGCTGCGCCTGGGTCGCGAAGATGCTGCTGTCCAGGTCAGCAACTGATGGCTTGCCCACGAACCCCATGGCCCCCTTGAACTCCTCCTGGAGGATTCCGAAGACCCGGTCCACCGCCGGCTCACCGCCCGTGGCGAGGGCGTACGCAAACGGACGCCCGGCCAGAGCGGCCTTGGCGCCCAGCGCGACGGCCTTGACGATGTCATGCCCGCGCCGGATGCCGCCGTCGAGGTACACCTCCGCCCGGCCGCCGACAGCCTCAACAATGGACGGCAGGACATCGATGGTGGCGGGCTGGGAGTCGAACTGCCGGCCGCCGTGGTTGGAGACAAAGATGCCGTCGGCCCCCTCATCCACCGCCCGGGCCGCGTCCTCGGCGTCCATGATGCCCTTGATCACCAGGTTCCCCTTCCACTCAGACCGGAGTCTGGCGAAGTCCTCCCAGTTGGCGCCCGGGTTCTTGTTGGATGCCATCCAGTTGTTCATTTCGTCCATGCGCAGCGCGCGGCCGTTGATCTGGTAGTTCCCGTACGTCATCTTCCGGCCCATGAGCCAGCGCCACAGCCAGGCAGGACGGGTCGCGGCGTTGAAGTAGTCCGCCACCGGCGGGCGCGGCGGCATGGACAGCCCGTGGTGCAGGTCCCGTTCGCGCTTGCTCGAGGACCCAACATCGCCGGCCACCACCAGGGTCTCAACCCCGACGGCCCGTGCGCGGTTGATGTAACTGGCGGTCTCCTCCGGGTCCTTCCAGAATGCGATCTGTGCCCACAAGTTGTTGGGCGCCACCTTGGCCACCTCTTCCAGCGAACAGCCGGCCCACGCGCTGTGGATGAAAATCGACCCGGCCCGGACAGCGGCCCTGGCCACGGCAGGATCCGAACCAGGGTGGAAGATGGTGAGCATTCCCATCGGTGCCACCATCAGCGGCATCGCCAGGGAATGGCCCAGCACGGTGGTGGACGTGGTCAGGCCCCGCAGGTCCACCATCGACCGCTGGCGAAGCATCAGGGCATCAAACCGGTCCTCGTTGGCGCGCATGGTGGTCTCGTCCAGCGCCCCGCCCTCCAGGTAATCCGAAATCATCTTCGGCAGCTGCCGACGCGAAGCTTTGCGGTAGTCCTCAATGCTGACAATCCATTTGTTTCTCAAGAGTCCTGCTCCAATGTGAAGGTCTAAATTACTTTCGCCAGGAATTGCTTGGTGCGCTCATGCCGCGGGTCACTGAGGACCGTCCGCGGGTCGCCCTGCTCCACGATGCCGCCGCCGTCCATGAAGATCAGGTGGTCCCCGACTTCCCGGGCGAAGCCGATCTCGTGGGTGACCACGATCATGGTCATCCCGCCCTCCGCGAGCTTGCGCATCACGTCCAGCACCTCGCCCACCAGCTCGGGGTCCAGCGCCGATGTAGGTTCGTCGAACAGCATCAGCCGTGGCTCCATGGCCAGTGCCCTGGCGATGGCCACGCGCTGCTGCTGGCCGCCGGAAAGGGACGCCGGGTAGGCGTGGACCTTCTCGGAGAGCCCCACCCGGTCCAGGAGGATCCTCGCCCGGTCCTGCACGGCTTTCCGGTTCTCCTTCTTCACCCTGACGGGCGCTTCGCAGATGTTCTCCAGCACCGTCATGTGCGGGAAAAGGTTGAAGCTCTGGAAGACCATGCCGATGTTCTCGCGCATCCTCGCCGCCTCGGCGTTGTTCTGCGCGTGCAGCCGACCTTTCCTGATTTTCACGCCGACCGGCCGTCCCTCGACCAGGATGTAGCCGCCGTCGAGCGTTTCCAGCTGGTTGATGCAGCGAAGGAACGTCGACTTGCCGGAACCGGACGGCCCGATGATGCAGGTGACACTGCCCTTCGGGATGGTGAGGTCGATGCCTTTGAGGACTTCGAGGTCGCCGAAGTTCTTGGTGACCCCCTGTGCTTCGATCATCCGGTCAGTCATGGCCGGGCCTCCTGGGAAGTGGTGCGGGAGTTCTCCGCCTGCGGCTTGGGCTTCCGGGTGCGCCGGTTGCCCCTGCCCGCGGTGATCCCACCCCGGTTGAAATGCCGTTCGATGAAGTACTGCCCCAGGCTCAGGATGCTGGTGACCAGCAGGTACCACAGGCTTGCGGCGATGAGCAGCGGAATAGTTTTGAAGTTGGCGCTGTAGACCAGCTGCGCTGAGTAGAGCAGCTCAGGGAAGGCAAGAACGCTCACCAGGGAGGTGGTCTTCAGCATGGAGATGGTCTGGTTGCCCGTGGGCGGGATGATGATCTTCATCGCCTGCGGCAGGACGATCCGGGACAGGATGGCGAAGCGCCGCATGCCCAGGGCCGTGGCCGCTTCGGTCTGTCCGCGGTTGACGCTCAGGAGCCCCGCCCGGACGATCTCGGACATGTAAGCACCCTCATTCAGGCCCAGCCCGAGGATTGCCGCCATGAACGGGGTGATGAGCACGTTGGCATCGACGGAGAAGAACTCGGGCCCGAACGGGACACCTACCGCAATGCGCGGGTAGATGGCGGCGATGAAGCCCCAGAAGAGCAGCTGGACGAAGACCGGCACCCCGCGGAAGAGCCACACCAGGAACGCGGCGGTCCCGGCGACGATGGCGTTGGGGGCCAGCCTGGCCAGCGCCAGCAGGACGCCGACGACGATTCCCACGGCCATGGAGATGGCCGTCAGTCCCAGGGTCCGCAGGAGTCCGGTGAACAGCCGCTCCGAGGTGAACCAGCCGAAGACCACGTTCCACTCGAAGCGCGGGTTGGTGACGAGGGAGTAGCCCACCAGGAAGATCGCGAACAGGACGATTGCCGCCGTCAGCCACAATCCGCCGTGGCGCTGGTGCGGGCGCCCCAGGAGAAGCTGGCGGTCCAATGCGTCCCCTGCGGGTGCCTTGGCGTCGGGTTCCGTGGCTGTGTTGGCCATGTGGCTACTGCGCTTTGTTGAAGGCGAAGTCAGAGATTGCACCGCTGCCTACACCCCACTTGTCGAGGATTTCCTTGTACTTGCCGCTCTTGGCAAGGGACTCCATGCCGAGTTCGACCGCCTTCTCCAGGCCCGCGCCCTTCTTGAAACCGATGCTGACGGGGGAGACGTCCTTTTCGCCGAGCAGTTCGATCTGGCCGCCCTGCTTGATGGCGTAGCCCAAGGTGGGTCCGTCGATGTAGACCGCATCAATGCGGCCTGCCGTCAACGCCAGATTCGGGGCCTGCATATCGGGGTAGGTCATGGCCTCAATGGCCGGGTTGCCAGCGGCGGTGCACGCCTGGGAGAGGGCGGGAAGGCGCTTGAGGTCCTGGAATGAACCCTTCAGCACGCCGACACGCTTGCCGCAGAGTGCGTCTACGCTGAGGTGCTGCGGGTTGCCGGGAGCCACTCCGATGCCGCTGCCTGACTGGTAGTAGTCGACGAAATCAAGCACTTTCATGCGTTCCGTGGAGGGGGACATCTGGGAGATGGCGATGTCGAACTTGCCGGCCGCAATACCCGGGATGATGCCGTCGAACGGGCCGCTCTTGATGTCCGTTTTCAAGCCCAGCGTCTGCCCGAGGGCCATGGCGATTTCCGGGTCGACACCTTGGATGGTGGTCCCGTCCGCGGCCATGAAGTGCAAAGGCGGCGAGCTCTGGCTCATGGTGACGGTGAGGGTTCCCTTGTCCCTTGCTTCTTTGGGGAGGGCTGCTGCGGCGGCTTCGTCGACTTTGACGGCCGCCGCGGAGTTTGCGGGTTTGGGGGCTTCGGACTGGGCGGAGCTTGTCATGTCGGGGTTTGAGCACCCGGAGAGAAGCACGCTCGCCATGGAGACTGCGGCGACGGTCACCAACATCGATCGAAACTGAATCATCTACACGCCTTCGGAAGTGGGGGATAAGGGGTGGTAGGAGAGCTTCCAACCTGATGGACAACTGGTGCTGTGTTTCAGATCACGCTGCTGCCCGGTATCATGTACCGTACATCATGCACGATTTTCTGCAAGCACCTTTTTCGTCCTTGTCTCATTTGTGACGGGTCGGACGGGGAACCCGTACTGATGCTGCAGCCCACGACGAAAATTCACATAGGATGCCGAAATGAACGCCGCTTCGCCTGAAGAAGAAGTCCTGATCCCCGGCCGGCCAATGCTGGTGGATCAGGTGTTCGAGGCCATCCTGTCCCTGCTGCTGGATGACAAGATCTCCACCGGGTCGCCGTTGAGCATCGACGGACTGGCTAAGCGCTTCAAGGTTTCCTCCACACCGGTGCGTGAGGCGCTGGCACGCCTGGAAACGACAGGCATGGTCAGGCGCGAAGCGCTCCGGGGATACAAGGTGGCGCCGGAACCCACCGCCAGCGACATCGCGGCACTTCTGACCTCACGGCAGATCCTCGAACCTGCCTGCACCAGCATCGCCGCCACCAACTCAACGGACGAGTTGGTAAGGGACCTGGAAAGGTTCCACCACGACCTTGAGGCTTCCCGCCGCGGCGGTGACACGTTTCCCGGCTACCGGGCCTACTGGAAGGCCGACGAAAACTTTCACCGGCGGATCGTGGAGGCTACGGACAACGAGTTCCTCTTGAGGGCCTACTCCTCCATTGAGGGAAGTATCCAGCGGTTCCGGCTCATGGTCCACAACGATATGAGCGGCGACCATACCGTGCAGGAACACCACGCGATTATCGAAGCCATCAAGGCGGGCAACCCGGAGGCGGCGACAGCGGCGATGAACAGTCACATAGAGGGCATCAGGTCCCGCTCCAAAAATCTGCCGAAGTTCGGCCAGCAGGGCTGAGGACCTGCAAAACGGGGGACCGCCGTCGTCCCTGCCGCCCCGCCTGCTGCCCTTTCCTCCGGGTGCATGAATAATACGGAGTGCTGGGAACAGCGGAAGTGAGCGGCGGGCGCCTGCCTGCGGCGACGGCGGGCGAAGGAACTGGACATGGCGAGGTCACACCGGAACGCACGGCACGAGCCCGAAACGAGCGTTGAGCTGAACCCCCTGTTCAGCCGGCCGGGGGAGTCCACCATCTTCCCGCGGTTCACCATCCCGGACGGGGAGTCCCTGCCCGGCACCGCCTACCAGGTGGTCCACGACGAGGTGATGCTGGACGGCAACTCCCGCCTGAACCTGGCCACGTTCGTGGGGACGTGGATGGAACGGGAAGCCTCCCAGCTTTACGCCGAAACGTTCGACAAGAACATGATCGACAAGGACGAGTACCCGCAGACCGCCCTGATCGAGACCCGGTGCTGGCGGATGCTCGCGGACCTGTGGAACGCCCCGGACCCGGCGGCCAGCATCGGCACCTCCACCGTCGGCTCCTCCGAGGCGTGCATGCTGGGCGGCCTGGCCCTCAAGCGCCGGTGGCAACACCGCCGTCGTGCGGACAAGAAGCCCACGGACGCACCCAACATTGTCCTCAGCTCCGCTGTGCAGGTCTGCTGGGAGAAGTTCTGCAACTACTGGGAGGTGGAAGCCCGCTACGTCCCCGTGTCCGCGGAGCATCCCACCCTGGACGGCCACCGCCTGGACCAGTACGTGGATGAGAACACTATCGGCGTGGTGGCCATCATGGGCGTCACCTACACCGGCGCCTACGAACCCGTGGAACAGATCTCCGCCGCCCTGGACCGCATCCAGGCCAGCACCGGCCTGGACATCCCCATCCACGTGGACGGCGCCTCCGGGGCCATGGTGGCCCCCTTCCTGCAGCCGGAACTGGTGTGGGACTTCCGGCTCCCCAGGGTTGCCTCCATCAACACCTCCGGCCACAAGTACGGGCTGGTGTACCCCGGCCTGGGCTGGATCGTCTGGCGGGACCAGCAGGCCCTTCCCGAGGACCTGGTGTTCCACGTCAGCTACCTGGGCGGCGACATGCCCACCTTCGCCCTGAACTTCTCCCGGCCCGGCGCGCAGGTGCTGCTCCAGTACTACCTGTTCCTCCGGCTGGGCTTTGCCGGCTACCGGTCCGTGCAGGCCAGCTCCCGCGACGTCGCCCTCTACCTCTCGCACGAAATCGGAGCCATGGACGCCTTCACCTTGTGGAGCGACGGGTCGGATATCCCCGTCTTCGCCTGGCAGCTCACCGACGGCCACACCAATAACTGGAACCTGCACCACCTCTCCGAACGCCTCCGCATGAACGGCTGGCTGGTCCCGGCCTACACCCTGCCCGAAGGGCTCACAGAGATCACCGTCCAGCGGATCGTGGTCCGCAACGGCTTCACCCGGGACCTGGCCGCCAGCTTCCTGGCCGACCTCAAGAAGGAAGTGGCCTACCTGGACGCCCTCGCCGCGCCCATGCCCCAGCAGAAACAGAAGGAAGCGTTCCACCACTAGCCACGCACCGAAGGGAGCGTCCCATGTGCCGGTTGTTCGGGCTGCACGCCGGGTCCCGGCCCGTCCACGCCACCTTCTGGCTCCTGGACGCCCCGGACAGCCTGGCCCAGCAGAGCCGGCGGGAGCCCGACGGCGCGGGGATCGGCACGTTTGATGACGACGGCGGCGCGCGGGTCAGCAAGCGGCTGCTCGCCGCGTGGGAGGACCACGCCTTCGCCCGGGAGGCACGGCAGCTGGCCAGCACCACCTTCCTGGCCCACGTCCGCTACGCCAGCACCGGCGCGCACACCCTGGTGAACACGCACCCGTTCGAGCAGGACGGCCGGCTGTTCGCGCACAACGGCGCCTTCCACGGCCTGGACCGGCTCGACGGACGCCTGATGGACCTCGGCGTGGCGGGGCTGGTGCAGGGCCAGACCGACAGCGAACGCCTCTTCGCCCTCATCACCGCCGAGATCCGGCGGGCCGGCGGGGACGTGGCGGAAGGCATCACCCGCGCCGTTGAATGGGTGGCCGCCGAGCTGCCCGTCCTGGCCCTGAACATCATCGTGACCACGGCAACCGACCTTTGGGCACTCCGCTACCCGGCCACCCACCCGCTGTACATCCTGGAACGCGACCCGGCGGCCGAGCCCGCCCCGGCCGCGCCCCTGGACGCCAGAAGCCCCCGGATCCATTCGCGAAGCACCGAACTCTCGGTGGCGCGGTCCGTCCTGTTTGCCACCGAACCGATGACCCACAACCCCGGCTGGCGTCCCCTGGCGGCAGGCGAGCTGGTGCACGTTGGCCCGGACCTGGCGGTGACCTGCACCTACCCGTTCCCGGACCAACCCGCCCACCCGCTCACGCTCGCCGACCTGGATCCGTCCGCGGCGGCGTCGCAAACGTCCTGACTGCCGGCCCGTCCCGACGGCTGCTGCCTTACGTGCTGGGCGTTGCCGCTTTCTTCTGCAGCGCCTCGGCCATCTTCTGCACCTTGGCGCCGTAGCCGCCGTTCAGCGCGGTGTCCTTGATCTTGTTCGCCTGCGCATCCAGGTCAGCCGGGGCGGCGTTTTTGAGCGCCGTCAGGTCCGACTGCAGATTCGCGGGGAGCTTGGCGAACAGTTTCGGGTGGCTGATCAGCTGGTCGGCCACCTTTTGCAGCCCGGCCCCCGGGTTGTCCGAGCTGAACGCGGTCCGCAGCTCCTGCCGCAGGCCGGCCAGTCCGGTTGCGGTCTTCTCCAGCGTCTCGGCGCGCTTCTGGATCTCCTCGCCGTACCCGCCGGAGAGGGCGGTGGTCTTGATCTTGTACGCGTCCTTCACCCGGTCAGCCGGGGCGGCGTCCTTCAGCGCGGTCACGTCCGTCTGCAGGGCAGCGGGAAGCTTGGCGAACAGCTTCGGATGGTCCACCAGCGCCGCGGCCGCCTTCGCCGCGCGGTCCCCGGCGGCCTGCGGGCTGTCCGCGTTCAGGCGCAGGAAGGCCTGCAGCCCGCCAAAGCCCCTTCCGGCCTTGGCATCCGTGCCGGCATCGGTGGGTGCGGCGGGGGAGGAGGCCGTTGCGGAGACGACCGTTGGGCTGGAGGATGCGGACGCGGCACCCACGCCCGCTGCGGCCATGGCGCCGGCTGCCAGGACTGCTGCAGCCCCGACGCCGATGCGGGTCTTCATTGACGGAATAGATGGCTTCACCACGGTGTGTCCTTCCAAAAATCAGCGGGCGTGCGTCCATCACCGAGCCGTGTGGACACGCACAGCATCACTGTAGGAGCGCAGGCTGGGGAAACGCTGTGAGCCGGTCCCTACCTCCACCGGGGAGCGGCACCTATGCTCGAACTATGGAGATGCGAGGTGCTGCGGCACAACCTGGACCGGCCGGAAAACTGGGCCTGTGGCAGCAGCGCACCTGGCTCTGGATTGTGGCTGCGGGCCTGGACATCTACATCCTTGGCGTCGTGATCGGGCTGCAGCCCGCCGGCCCGCTCTGCGGCAGCCCCTTGATTCCCACCAGCAAGGCCGCCGAACTGGTCGACCTGGAGCAGGCCGGCATCGGGGCGGCGGCCGCGTGCTACCGGAACATCGATTCCGATTCCATCCCGGTCTGGAGCCTCATCGCCCTGGGGGTGCTCCTGGTGCTGGTGGGCGTCGCGGCCCGGATCATCAACATCCGGCGTTCCACCGCCAGGGACGCCGCCTAGGGGCCTGTGTGCTATCCCGCGGTGACGGGCTTCTTGACGGTTGCCAGCAGGAGGACGCCCGCGACGGCGGTGGCCCCGGAGAGCAGGAACAGCACGATGGCCAGCGGGGGAGCGGCGTCCGCTTCGCCCAGGATGGTGATGCCGATGGCGACGGCGACGAGCGGATCGATGACGGTCAGGCCCGCGACCACGAGTTCAGGCGTTCCGCGGGTGTGGGCGTTCTGGACCAGGAAGCTGCCGGCCAGCGCGGCAATGATGAGTCCCGCCAGGCAGGTCATGGAGAGCCACTCGAAGTCGCCCTGGAACAGGCGGGCGATCACGGTCTTGGCCAGGGCCGCCACGAACCCGAACAGGATCCCGGCACCCGCGGTGAATACCACGGCGCCTGAGCGGTGCCGCCACAGGGCATAGGCCACGCCAACGCAGGCCAGGACCATGGCGAGCACGATCAGGATGGTGACCAGGTGCCGGTCGCTGATCTCCACATCCTCCGCGGACAGCGCCGCCACCGCCACAAACACCCCCACCCCGCCCACACAGAGCGCGACGGCGGTCAGCGCCCGGCGGCCGGGGGACCGGCGGGTCATCCGGGCGGTGGCGAGGGTGGTGACCACCAGTGCCACGGCACCGATGGGCTGCACCACAATCAGCGGCGAAAAGCGGAGACTGGTGAGCTGGAGCAGAATCGCGGCGCCGAGCATCGCCGTCCCGCCCAGCCACAGCGGTTTCCGGACCAGGGCCTGGAGGCGGCCGCCGCCCATGCTTCCAGCGGAGCGGCCGGACGCGGCTGGCTGGTTTTCGACGGCCCGGTGCTGGAACAGCGTTCCCAGGGCGAGCATGACGGCGCCGGCCGCGGCGATCGGAATCCCCAGCCAGTGATAGGACGTCAGTGCGGACACCGCCGCAGCCTGGATCATGATCAGACCTTACCCGCCCGGGCCTCGGGCCAAGCGCCAAAACCCGCCACCCGCCGTCGTACTCCTCCTGTTTGGGGAGCCGCTTCCCTGGGGTGCCGGGCGGGCGTTAAGAAAACATCAAGGAACTGGCGTTCGGGACCTAAGACCCGGTCGTGGGTCCGCCCGCGGGTCTATGTTGGGTGCAGTGCCGTCGCCCCACGACCCCCAAGTGTGGCGGCGGCACCTCGCTTGTTCAGCCGGTTGCGACGAAGAGCAGGACGAAGGCCGCAGTCAGGGCCAACCCGGCCCACATGCTGATCCAGCACCCCTTTCTGTACCGCCCGGACTTCCCGCGCCGGTCCGCCATCAGCCATTGGTCATAGAGCACCATCGAGGCCACGAAGGCCACGGCCGAGATGGACAGGAAGACGAACGGCATGGCAGAAGGCAATCGTCACTTCGCAAAACTACTAATCATGCTTACTATTATGGGGCGCGGGCTGCCCGCTGGGGGCAGAGCACCCGCGCAGCACCGGAGGTCTCAAGCATGGACAACGAAATGCGTCCCCTCACCGATGAAGAACTGATGGCTGAGCAGGCCACCGCCCTGCCGGACAAGGAAGTGGCATCCGTCCTGGACCTGAACGCGGACCTGGACCTGGGCATCAACGCCGCAGCACCCATCGACCTCGCCGTGGCCGCCAACGCCAACGTGGCCGCGCCCATCGATGCCGCCGCTTCGGCCAACATCCTCTCCTACGGTTCCGACGCCCAGGCGCTCTCCAGCCAGGACGCCGCCATTGACCAGGGCATCACCGCCGACGCCAACGCCGACTCCACCCAGGACAGCGTGATCGGGCAGGATGACGGCACCGCCGACGCCGGCACCACGGACGCGGGTACTACTGACGCGGGTACTGCTGACGCGGGCACTACTGACGCCGGTTCCGTGGACGGGGCCATCGGCGCGGTCACCGATCCCACCGGCACGGGCGGCCTGACCGACGCGGCGGGTGCCCTGAACGGCAACCTGCTCAACGTCGACGTGAACCTGGACGCCGACGCTGCCATCGCCGCCCCTATCAACGGTGCCGTGGCCGCCAACGCCAACGTTGCCGCTCCCATCGACGCTGCCGTGGCCGCGAACATCGGCTCCATCGACAGCCAGGCCTACGCCATCTCGGACCAGAGCGCCACGATTTCGCAGCACATCGACGGCGAGGCCAACGCCACGGCCGGCCAGCAGTCCGACCTGCAGCAGTAAGCCCCGATGGCCCAGACCCACGGCGGCCCGCCTCCCGAGGCGGGCCGGCCGCCGTCGTCCCCTGGCCTTGCCCAGGACCCGCCCGGCCGGACCATCACGACGGCGGGCGCACACCTTCCCGCTTTGGCAGACGGCGTGCAGCTGCTTGGCACGGCGGAGGGTTCCGGCTACCGCGAGCCACCGGCCCTGGTGCGCCGCGCCGACGGCCAGACCCTCCAGCTGACCCGGCTCCTCTACCTGGTGCTGGAAGCCGCCGACGGCACCAACGATCTGGACGCCATCGCGCGGCAGGTCAGCGACGGGTCCGGGCGACTGGTCAGCGCGGACAACGTGCGCACCCTGATGGACTCCCAGCTGCTCCCGATGGGCCTGCTCCGGCTCGCCGACGGCAGCCAGCCCGAGGTGAAGAAGTCCAACCCGCTGCTGGGTCTGCGCTTCCGCTACATCGTCTCCGACCCCGGGCGCACGCGCAGGATCACGGCTCCGTTCGCGGTGCTGTTCCACCCGGTGATCGTGGTGGCCGTGACCGCGGCATTCCTGGCGGCGTGCTGGTGGGTGCTCATGGTGAAGGGCCTCGGCTCGGCAACGCACGAGGCCTTCGCCGAGCCCGCCCTGCTGCTGCTGATCCTCGCCGTCACCATCCTGTCCGCGGGCTTCCACGAGTTCGGCCACGCAGCCGCTACCCGCAAGGGAGGGGCGACGCCCGGGGCCATGGGTGCCGGGCTGTACCTGCTGTGGCCGGCGTTCTTCACCGACGTTACGGACTCCTACCGGCTGGGCCGCGGCGGCCGGATCCGCACGGACCTGGGCGGGCTGTACTTCAACGCCATTGTGGCGGTGGCCATCATGGCCCTGTGGTGGGCCACCGGGTTCGACGCGCTCCTGCTGGTGGTGGTCACGCAGATCCTGCAGATGGTCCGCCAGCTGATCCCGCTGGTGAAGTACGACGGCTACCACATCCTGGCCGACGCCACCGGGGTGCCGGACCTGTTCCAGCGGATCAAGCCCACCCTCCTGGGGATCCTTCCCTGGCGGTGGGGCAACCCTGAAAGTAAAGTGCTGAAACCCTGGGCGCGGGCCGTGGTCACCGCCTGGGTGCTGGTCACCGTCCCGGTGCTGCTGTTCAGCATGGTGATGATGGTGCTGTCCCTGCCACGGCTGCTGGCCACCGGCTGGGCCGGCGTGGGCAAGCAGCAGGAGCTGCTGGCGGCCAGCCTTGCGTCCGGGGACGTCCTGGGCGTTGTGGTGCGTGCGCTGGCGATGGTGGTGGTGGCCGTGCCGGTGCTGGGCGTGCTGTACATCGTGGTGCGGCTGCTGCGGCAGCTGGTCACCGGGCTGTGGCAGAAGACCCGCGGCAAAATGGCCCAGCGGATCGTCGCCATGGGCGCTGTGGGCGTCCTGCTGGCAGGCCTCGCCTGGGCGTGGTGGCCCGACGCCGGGACGTACCGTCCGGTGCAGGCCTACGAACGCGGGACGCTGGGCGATGCCACCCGGGCCATCCTTCCCGTCCGCGACGGCGGGGCGTTGCGGCAGGGTGCCGCCGGCCGGACAATCGCGCTGTGGCCCGCAGGTGCCGCCAAGCCGACGCGGGAGAACCCGCAGTTGAGCATGGTGCTGGTGCCTGCTTCCGGGACTTCTTCCGGGGCTACGTCAAGCTCCGGCGGTACCTCCGCTGCGGCGCCCTCCTGGGTCTTCCCGTTCGACCGGCCCGCCGCTCCGGAGGGGGACGGAAACCAGGCGCTCGCCGTCAACACCACCGACGGGTCCGTGCAGTACAGCGTGGCTTTCGCGCTGGTGTGGGCCGAGGACGGCCAGCCCGTCACCACCACCAACGAGGCCTACGCGTTCGCCAATTGTTCGGGCTGCGCGGCGGTGGCTGTTGGGTTCCAGGTGGTGCTGGTGGTGGGGCAGGCAGACGTGATCGTGCCGCAGAACCTCTCCGCGGCCGCCAACTACAACTGCCTGGACTGCCTCGCCTACGCGTTGGCGAGTCAGCTGGTCCTCACCCTGGACGGCCCGTTGGACGGGGACAGCAGGCAGCAGCTCGAGGCGCTGTGGGCGCGCATTGCGGAGTACGGCCGGACCATCCAGGACGTGCCGCTCTCCGAGATCCAGGCCACGCTCAACGGGTTCAAGGAGCAGATCACGGCCATCGTCAAAGGAACAGCTGCGACGTCCGCGCCGTCAGCATCCCCCGGTTCCGGACCCAGCCCCACGTCGTCCGGTGCCGGTGTGGAACCCTCCACCCAGGCGACCGTGCCCGCCGTTCCCAACCCGGCCCCGACCTCCGGCGCCACCGCACCATCCGGAGAGTTCACGGAAGGCCCGCAGCCGACGTCGTCCGTTGCCTACCCCACGACGGAACCCACCGCGGACCCGGGAACTGTCACCACGCCGCTGGCCACGTCCGGCGCCGGCTGAGCGGCTCAACCCAGCGTGGAGTGGTGGCCCCGGAGCGGGCCGTTGCTGCCGCGGCGTCCTTCAACGGACGCGCCGAGTGTACCGGCACATTTTTTGCACAGGATTCGATCAAGGCCTGCTCAGCTTCAACGCAGGGCCTCTACGATCAGCGTGTGCCGCCCGGTGCACTTGGCCGGCAGCAGGCTTTGCTGCCACGACGATTCTGGGGATCGATTGCCTTGCTTACCTCCATAAAGACGCACCTCGCGGCAGTCGCCGCAGCCCTGGGCCTGGCCCTTGCCCTAACGGTGGTCCAGCCCGCAGCCGCGCAGGCAGCCGCGGGACAGATCTCCCTGAGTCCCACCACCGGACCTGCAGGCTCTGCCATCACCGTCACGGGCACTGGCTTCAGGGCCTCCACCACCGGAACCGTGATCATCGGCTCGGCCACCTTCCCCCTGAAGACGACGGCGGCCGGCGCCTTCAGCGCCCCGGCCACCATCCCCGCGGGCGCCACAGGCAAGGTCACGGTGACTGCCAAGACGTCCTCCGTGCAGGCGTCGGCGGTGTTCACGGTGTCCGCGCCCACCTCGTCGGTGCCGCCCATCAGCACTGCCAGGCTACGCTTCGGCGCGGCCACGGCCGGCGGCCCCCTTGCCGGCAGCGAGCTCGACGAGGTGGCGGTCCTTGCCGGCGAAGCCCCGTCCAGTGTGTTGTTCTATGAGGACTTCGCACAGCCTGCCCCCATCACCGAGCTGAACGCCGTCCGGGCACGGGGCGCCGTGCCGCTGGTGACGTGGGAACCCTGGCTCTGGGGCGGCGGGGTAGACCAGCCCGCCTACAGCCTGGACAGGATCAGTGCCGGTGCCTTCGACTCATACATCGCGCAGTGGGGCCAGTCGCTGGCAGCCTGGGGTTACCCCGTGCAGCTGCGGTTTGCGCACGAAATGAACGGCAACTGGTATCCGTGGGCCGAAGGCGTCAACGGCAACCAGGCGGGTGACTACGCCCAGACCTGGCGGCACGTCCACGACGTCGTCGCGGCGCAGGGTGCCAGCAACGTCACGTGGGTCTGGAGCCCGAACGTTCCGTACTACGGCTCCACCGACCTTGCCGGCCTGTATCCCGGTGCCGGGTACGTCGACGTCGTTGCTTTGGACGGCTACAACTGGGGCACTTCAGCCTCCTGGAGCGCGTGGATCTCCCCGCAGGACCTCTTCGGGCCGGGCATCGCCCAGCTTCGGGCACTTGCCCCCGGTGTGCCCATCCTCGTTGCCGAGACCGCCTCCAGCGAAGTGGGCGGCGACAAGGCCGCATGGAACTCGGCGCTGGTGTCCTACCTGGCCGCCCAGCCGGACGTGATGGGGTTCGTGTGGTTCCACATGCAGAAGGAAACGGACTGGCGGATCAACAGCAGCGCCAGCTCCGCCACGGCCTTCAAGAACGCCCTGCTGGCCCGGCGTACTTCCTGACAGCGGGTAACTTCCTCGGGCTACGGCTGGCCAGGGGTTCCAAGTGGAAGCTTCCCCGGCCTCGCTGCGCCTTGCTCACCCGCCTACGGTGTCACCGTGCCGGTGGGCCACCTTCCAGGCGCCCTCCTCGCGCCGGTAAACCTGCGTTGCCCGGAGCACGTAGCTGCGCGGTTCACCGTCGACTGACGCTGACGTATGTTCCAACGCCGCGGTATAGGCCATGTCACCCACCACGTCGCAGGCGAGCACCTCCAGCCGGTACGAGTTGCAGTTGGAGAACTGTTTGCCAAGGCTGGTGAACAATTCGTCCAGTTCGTGCTGCCCGAAGGCATTGCGCCACGCGCCAAGGACACTGACCGGTTCCTTTCGGGACCAGAGCGCGCGGCGCGGGCCGGCATCGCCGTTGTGCAGGGCCAGTTCCGCGGCGTAGAGCTCGGTGTTTACCCATTCCAGGAAGTCGTCACGATCACCCATGCCATCAGTATGGTCCCGGAGCCGCAACAGGGGGAGGGCCTACTTGCTGCCGGAGCTGCTGCACTTAGAAGCGGGCTGCAGCTCCGGCAAACGGACCAGCTCCAAGCGGGTTCCCTGGGATGTCGGCAAGGCCGGCTCCCGGCGAATACGACGGTGAATCCGCCGTGGTGGTTGTCCCGGAAGTTGCGGTGCCCACCTTTCCAAGCTTGATTGTCAGGGTGTTTGATCCGTTCCAGCTCACGGAACTCGCATTGGCGCCGTTTCCGCTGAAGCTGAGGGCGCCTGCGGATCCGTACTTGGCGTTCGAGCCCAGGAAAACCGAGCCGACGTTGAGCGTGCAGGTTCCGCTGGTGACCGTCAGCACGTTGGCGGTGCTGATGTTGACAATGATGTCGCCGTTGCCGTTCAAGGTCTGTGTACCGGTGTTGTTCCATGCGGAGCAGATCTTGGTGGCATCCATCTGTTCCGAGAACTGGATCGTCAGGGAGTCTCCCTGCTCCGCTTTACCCACACCTGCGGTGCCGCCGCTGTTGACCAGTGAAATGGCGCTAACGGTCGGGGCAATCGTGTCCTTGGTGGTGGTACCCGCGGCGCTCGCCGTGCCCGTGTTGCCTGCCGCATCGGTCATCGAGACGGTGAAGGTCACCGTGCCCTGGTCGAGCGGGGTGAGGTCCGTGCTCGTGGACCAGGCTGAGCCGGATGCCGTCACCTGCTTCGTGACGCTGTTGGTCACGCTGCTTCGGGCAGTCACGTTGAGGGTGCCGGAGGTATCCGTGGTGCCGCTGACCTGGACCGCGGTGTAGTTGCTGAGGTTCACGTACATCGGTGCCGTGATGCTCAGGACCGGGGCCACAGTGTCCTTTGTGTCCGTAACTGTAGCGGTGCTGCTGCTGTTGCCCGCCGCGTCCTTCACGGTCACGGCGTAGCTGGCTGTTCCGTCATTCAGGGTGCCGAGGTTCAGGTTCAGGGACCATGCGCCAGTGCCTGAGGCGGTGGCCGTACCGGAAACGGTGTGCACGGCGCCGGCGTCCGTGGCGGTGACGGTCACGGTTCCACCGGCTTCTGCGGTGCCGGAGACCGGGACTGCGGAAGAGTTGGCGCTGTTCACGTACGTCGGAACGCTCAGGGCCTGGGGCGCTGCAGGTGCCACGGTGTCCTTGATGCTGGTTGCTGCCTTGGCGGGGCTCGTGTTCCCTGCGGGATCGGCGGCCGTGGCGCTGTAGTTGACCGTTCCCTGCTTGAAGGTGCCCATGTCCAGGGTGACTGACCATGCCCCGGTGGCCGAGGCGGTTGCCGTGGCGGACGCGGAATGAGGGGCGCCGGAGCCGGTGTCAGTGGCCGTAAGGCTGATCTTGGCGCCGGCTTCTGCGGTTCCTGTGACGGGGACAGCAGCGACGTTGGCGAGGTTGACGTAGGCGGGAACGCTGAGACCGGGGGCGGCCGGAGCCGTGGTGTCGATCCGGACCGTCTGGCTCTGCGCCGTCCCGGTGTTGCCCGCATTGTCCGTGGCGAAGTAGGACACAGTGTGGGTTCCGTCGCCGGCGACTGATACAGAGGCGGACGCGCCGCTCACGGTCTGCTGCGCGCCGCCGTCGACCATGTAACTGATGGATGCCACGCCTGAGCCGCCGGCACCGTCGTTGGCGGTGATGGCCACAGTGACCGGGCTGGTGTTGTTCAAGCCGGCAGCGTTGGGGGCCGGGGTAAGCCCGGAAACGGAAGCGATGGGGGCAGTGGAGTCACTGCTGACGCCGGTGCTGCGCGGGCTTTCGGCGCCTGTCCAGAGCGCGATGGTGGGGGTGACGGTGTAGAACCAGATGCCGCCGGGGACGTTCTGTTCGGTGCAGGTCAGGGTGGTGACCGTCCCTGCGCAGCCGCCCGTGGCCGGCGTTCCCGTGCCGCCCGTGGCAGCCGCGTACCTGGTGACGGTGTAGCCGGTGGCCGCACGGCCGTTGACCGTGGTGCCCGCTGCCCAGCTGACGCTGAGCGAGGCGCCGTTGGCGGTGACGGCGGGCTTGGATCCCGGCGCCAAAGTGTCCGCCGCGGCGGTGGCATTGTTGCTGCTGGTGGTGGAGGCCCAAAAGCCGTAGGCGGCGGTGGCCGTGCCCAGCAGGAGCAGGACCGCGGTGACAATCCATGCCAGCCGCCCGGAGGGGAGACGGAAGCGGAACGGCATCTTCCGGATGGCGAGGCTCATTTGCGCACCTCCGCCGTGACGGGGAGGCGGAAGGTGGCGCCCTGGCAGGCGGCGAGTGAGGTGGTATCCATGGCGGCCGATCCTGGAAGGGTGAGCAGGGTGGACGAGTTTGCCGGAATGAAGGTTGCCGGTGACAGCGGCGCGGCGGGTCCGGTGAAGCTGACGCCGGTGGTGGTGCAGCCCGAATGTGCGGTGTCCGCCGTGGCCGGCCCGTTGGCCGTGACGCTGTACACCTGCACGGAGTAGGGGTTGGGGTTGGTGAGGCGGAGGACGACGTCGGCCGTCCCGCCTGGAACGAGCGCCGTCCTGGGGCTGTCCCCGGCAACGAGCGCGTCAACGGTGACGGCCTGCATGGTGCCGGCGGCTGCGGTTCCGGCACCCGCCCCGGCGGCGGCCCAGTAGGCGTAGGCGGTTCCGGCGCCCGCGGCGAGGAGGATCCCGGCGAGGGCCGCGGCCTTGAGGCTCTTGCCGGCTTTGGCAGTCCTGGTGCTGGCGGTCATCTCAGTTCCCCTGTCCTGATCCTGAGTACGTGAGCTGGAGGGTGGCGCCCTTGCAGCCGTCCTGGTTGGCGGAGGTGTCCAGCATTCCCACCCGGGGCCACACCGACGATGCCAGCCGGAGTCCGGACAGGGAGCTGGTGCCCGCGGGGACGCTGAGGGGGTAGGGGCCGCTGTACTGGGTCACGGTGAAGTCTGCCGCGGTGCAGATGAGGTTCCTGGCCACGGCATCCGCGCTGCGGGTAACCCCTGCCACGGCCACGGACATGTTGGTCAATGACAACGCCTTGCTGTTGGGGTTGTTGATCTGCAGGTCCAGCCCGGCCGACGTGCCGGGGGAGAGGGTTCCGGGGACGTTGCCGGAGAGGACGAACTGCTTGATGGTCGCATCCAGGACCAACTGCACGTTCGCGTAGGCGTACTGCGACTTCCCGCTCGAATCCTTGCCCGTGCCCACCAGGTACAGGTTGTAGCTTCCAGTGGGGGAAGCGGCGGTGGTCGCCACCTGCAACGTCGTGGAGGTGCCGGTGACCGGATTGGGCGAGAACGATGCCGTGGCGCCGGAGGGAAGGCCGCCCAGGACGCTGAAGCTGACCGGTCCCGAGAGGTTATTCCGAGTGAGCTGCAGCGTGTAGACCGCGGTGGCGCCCGGCGGGACCGACAGGGAATCCGGGGAAGCGGCGACCGAGATAGCCGAGGAAATCTTGTAGTTGACGGTCAGGCTGGCAGTGACGCTGCCGGAGACCTTGCCGCTGGTGCCGGTGATGGTCAGGGAGCTGGTGCCCGCCGGCGTAGTTGCGGCGGTAGTGACGTTCAGGGTTGAGGTTGCGGTGCTTCCGGAGCTAAGGGTGACGGACGACGGCGTGAAGGCACCTGCTGCTCCGGCCGGCAGTCCCGCCGTGGCCAGGTTGACCGGCCCGGTGAAGCCGCCGGTGGACGTCACCGTCACCGTATAGGCAGCTGCCTGCCCTTGCTGGACGGACTGGCTGGCAGGGGAGACCTGCACCGTAATGCCCGGTTTGGCGCTTTGCGATGCCGCGAACAGCGCCCCCGCGCTGGCCAGCATCACGGCAAAGCCGATCAGCGCCACTTTGATGGCATTCCGCAAGCGATGCCGCGGCTGCCCGTCCTCGTTGTGCACCCCGTGCCCCTTCCCAATTGGTGCAAATGACGGCAGGCCGGGGGCGGAGTTTGGCCGCCCCCGGCCCACGCGTTTGTTAGTTGCTGCCGACGGTCACCGTGATGGTGGCGCCCTTGCAGGCATCCTGCTTGACTGCGGGGTCGTCATTGAGCGTCAGCGTTCCAGTACCCAGCGGTGTCGTCGTCGCGTTGGCGGGAACATTCGTGGGGCCACCGGGGACGGTCGCGGAGAACCAGCCCGGCAGGCATCCGGCGTCGCTGGTGGTGACCACGGGGTTGGCGAGTGTCACCTGGGTGTTGTTGGCGTTCGGGTTGGCGGCCGTGTACGTGATGGTCTTCGGCGTACCGGGTGCCACGCCCGGGTCCACCGTCACGTTGATCGTGACAGGGGAAGTGGTCGACGATGCCACTGCAGACCCGTTGCCCGAGCCCGTGGTGCTCCAGTAGGCGTACGCGGCCCCGCCGCCAACGGCTACCAGCGCTGCGGAAGCGGCGACGGCGGCGATCTTGTTCTTCTTGGTCATGTGGCGCATGGAAAGACTCCTTGTAAATGTGAGTGAGAACCCGTTCCCCCATGAGCGGCCCCATCCAGGTGCCTTTCGGTGGATCGATGACCTAATGTTTTCGGCTGCGCCCCAAGCCCAACAACACGTACCGGTACCCGACTTTTCGTCGGGCCGTGGAAGCCACTACTTGGCTGGATGCCCCAGTACTCAGGACCGTTCCTCCTGCCCTGACCTGCGGGGATTGGTTCCGGGGCCGGAATTCAGGCCGTCTTGGACCCAAACAAGTAGTGCCATCGAACTGCCGCGTACCGTGCCTGCGCGGCAGCTTGAACGCCCGAAAAAACCTGCCCTAAACGGGTATCAAAGCCGTTAAATGAAGCAGCGCGCCCGGCAATATCCGGACGCGCTGCTTGCAGTTTGGGATGGCTCAGCCCTGGGTTCTGCGGGCCTGGGCGGTGCTCAGTCGTCGTCCTCGGGGCTCCGCAGCCGGCGCCTGATCATGAGCCCGGCAACCACGAGCCCGATGACCAGCACGCCCGCGACGATCCCCACCACAACCAGCTGGCCCGGGAGCCCGGAGCCGGCCGCCGCAGCAGGCGTGGCGGCGGCCGTGGCAGGCGCGGTATTTGGACCGCCGGCCGTGAAGGTGAAGGTTCCCTCGATGGGGTGCCCGTCGGAGGACACCACCCGCCACACCACGGTGTACTTTCCTTCGGGCGCACCCGGTTTGACCGGCTGGCTGACCTGGTTGTCCACGATCTGGACCGGCCCGTCCGCCTGGTCGGTGCCGGTGGCATCCTCCACCCGCACGATCGAGTTGATGGCGATCGGGATGTGGTCGAAGGTCAGCTCGATCTTCGCGGGCATTGCGCTGACCGTGGAACCATCGGCAGGGTTGCTGGCCTCCAGGGAGTCGTGCGCCTGCGCCGGCGCCGGGGAAGCGAGCACGAACGCGGCTGTGGTGAGCGCCAGCAGCACCCGTGCCAGCCATGCCGCCGGGGTCTTATGCGACAGTGTCGTCATTCGTTTCCCCGCGCTACTTGCCGGCGGTGCGGGTCTGGCGCCCGGCAAGGACCAGCCCCAGGGCCGCTGCGCCGAGCACGAAGCCTGCCGCACCCAGCACTACGCCCCACACAGCGGTGCCGTCGCTTGAGGCCTGCTTCGTCTCCGACACTGCCTCGGCGCTCGGCGCCGCTGACGCACCGGCGGCGGCAGCGTCGTCGTCGGCCGTTGTCACAAAGGACGGGGCCGGATGCTTGGGCTCCGGCTGCCCCTCAGCGCTCTCTTCGTCCCACTTCACCACGCTGCCGTCGGTGTAGCTCTGGGCCGCTTTCAGGGTGACCTTGGTGCCCGCGGCGGGCAGTCGGCCCACGGACAGCGAGAAGGACTGGTACTGGTTCTGGCCCAGCTGGTGGGCTTCGTCCGCAGTCCAGACCACCGAGACCGGCGCCTTGGTGACCGTGGCGCCGGCCACCGTGACCGGCTTGGGTAGGTCTCCCGTGACCACCTGCGCCGTCCAGCCCTCCACAGGCTTGACCGAGACGGACGTGAACGACGTATCGGTGGGCAGCGTGACCTCGAGCTTGTTGGTCTTCGCGGTGGGGGACTCGTTGGGGACGTTGAACGTCAGGTGCGAGTAGCCGTTGGCCGCGGTGTCGTCCGGGTCCACGCTCACGTGGGCGGACGCGGCGGTGGCGCCTGCGGCGATGATTCCCGCGGCGGCAGCGGCGGCGGTGAGGGTCTTGAGGGTACGGCGGAATGAGGTGTTCAAAGTAAGCCTTCCAAGGGGTGCGCCAGAAAAGAACCGCATGCGGCGGCGGCGCAAAAAAAGGGGACAACGCGGCCGGCCCATTCCTGCCCGGGGCAGGTGCCTGTGGGCAGGTGGGGACGGCGCGGAAAGTCGGGAGCCGCGTTAGGTTGCGGCGTGGAAGGCCGGCGGCCCGCGCAGAGCAGGCAGGCGCAGGCTCCGCCACTGGAAAGGAATGACGACGGCGGCCGGCGCGGGAACGTGCGGCCACTCGGGGATGGCGACGGCGGACAGGATCCGGACCAGTGGCCGCAGCCACGCAGCCAGCGCCCAGACAGCCGCTTCGCCCTTGGCCAGGACCAAGGCCGTGGCCAGGGTTGCCGCGGCGTGCAGGGCCAGCATCAGGGTCCCCGGTACGGCAGCATGTTCCGGCATCAGGGCCGTTGAAAGGGGCACTGCCGAGGCGTCATGGACGTGGCTGGCGGCGGTGGGAGTGAACGATGCGGACACCGAGAACGCGTCGAAGGCCCAGTGCAGGACCAGCTGGCTGGAGCCCAGGAGCGCGATCATCGCCGGCATGTTGATCTTGGTCTTTGACAGGATCGTGACCGGTGCCAGGACCAGAGCCACGATGCCCGCGACGATGGCCGGCTGCGGCAGCAGGCCCCCTGCGAGAACGTGGGCTCCCGCGGCGAGGGCGAACATGGCCGCGGTGAAGGCTATGGCACGGGGGAAGCGGAACGGAGCACTCATGCCACTCGCCGCCCTTCCATCCGCTGTTGCCACCCTCCACTCTAGGGAAAACCGTGGTTCGGCAGGTAATCGGGCCGGTGACAATCGCCCGGGCTGGCGCGAATTCGACGCGCATGGTCATCTGTGCGGCCCAGATTCCCTGGCGCGCACCAAATGTGGGTCGCGAAAAGGAATATGCGCGTCGCAGGTGGAGGTGCGCGTCGGTGGCGAGTGCGCGGGTCGGTGGCGAATATGCGCGTCGGGAAGCCGGATGCGCGTCGCAGGTGGCGATGCGCGTCGGTGGCGAGGATGCGCGTCGGGAAGGCGGATGCGCGGCGGAAGCTGCCGGGCCGCCGTCGTACCTTGCCAACCCAGTGTGCCTGCTTACCGCACCGAGACGAACCAGATCAGCAGCATGGTGACCAGGAACCCGGTGACGTAGTTCAGCCACAGGAACCGCTCCCAGCCGCGGTGGGCCCGCTCGGAGTCCTCGTCCGTCACGCCCGCGAAAGGGAGGATGTTGAGCGCATAGGGGAGCGGGAGCAGGGCCGCGAGGGGTCCGGGCCACGGGGTGAGCAGCAGCAGCGCGGCGCTGACCAGGTATGCCAGGGCGGCGAACCGCACCGTGGCCTTGGCGCCGATCACGGTGGCGATCGAGCCGATGCCGCCCGCGCGGTCCGCCACCACATCCTGCACCGCGCCGAACGCATGGCTGGCCACGCCCCACAGGAAGAACGCCCCCAGCAGCGCCCACAACGGGGCCGTGAACTGTGCCTGCGCCAGCACCAGCCCGTACACTGCCGGGCTGACGAAGTGCGTGCTGGACGTGGCCGAATCAAGGAACGGCCGCTCCTTGAACCGCAGCCCGGGCGCGCTGTACGCCACCACCGCGAAAATGCTGATGGCCAGCACCAGCCAGGACAGCGGACTGCCCAGGATCACCAGCGCCACCAGGAAGGGCACGTTGGTGCCGATCGCCGCCCGGAGCGTGATGGCGTGCATGGTCCGGTCCAGGACCGCTCCCTCCACGCCGCCCTTGCGCGGATTTCGGAGGTCGGATTCGTAGTCGAACACGTCGTTGATGCCGTACATCGCCAGGTTGTACGGGATCAGAAAGTACAGTGTCCCGATCACCCAGGCGAGGTCGATTTCCCGTGCCGTGAGCAGGTACGCGGCGGCGAACGGGTAGGCCGTGTTCACCCAGGACAGCGGGCGGGAGGAGAGCAGGAGCATCCGGAAGGTTTTCATGGCCGCCCCTTTGGCGCTCGGTCTGTGGGCGTGCTGGTCTTGGAACTGCGGGTCTTGGAACTGCGGGTCTTCGGCGGAGCGGTTTTGGAGTTCCGCTCCAGCAGGATCCACAGCGCCGGCAGCAGCAGCACGGCGGCCACCGGGTACGCGAAGTCCTCCAGCGGGGCCAGGCCCAGCAGGGCCCCGGAGATCATGTCCGGGGCGTAGGTGAACAGGCCTGCGGCAATCATCAGGTTGTCGAACACGGCCGTGAGGACCAGGACGACGGCGGCCGTCCCGCCTGCCGCCGCGAGGGCCAGGCTGCGGGCGCGGCCTTTGAGGGCAAAGGCTGCGGCGGTTCCGGCAGCAAGGGCAACGAGCAGGAACACCGCGTTCAGGGCCCAGTAGCTCAAGAGTCCACCTTCCCGGGGTGGAGTGACCGGGTTTCGAGGAAGCGCCGGAACAGCTGGAACAGGTTCATCACCAGGTAGCAGAGGAACAGCAGGAACACCGGTTCCTCCAGCGGCAGCTCCGGGGCGAGCTCGATCCCGATGGTCTTGTTGTGCCCGCGGAAGAAGATGCCCAGCCCGATGCCTGCCAGGTCCCAGGCCAGGAAGAACGCCAGCCCCGCGGCGAGCACCACGGCCGCCCGGCGCGCGTCCTGCCAGAAGAACAACCGCAGCCGCTGGTCCAGGAGCACCATGCAGCCCAGCGACGCCAGCAGGAACACCAGGTACGCCGCCGCCGTCATGCCGGCGTGCCGTCCGGCAGGGTTCCCCGCTCCGCCATGGCCGGACGCAACGGCACCGGGAGCGGGCCCGTGCTGGTGTCCCCGCGCAGCCGCTTGACCACCAGTTCGGCGCTGATCAGGCACATCGGAATGCCAATCCCCGGAATGGTCGACGCCCCGGCGTAGTACAGCCCCTGCACCTTGCGGCTGACGTTGCCCGCCCGGAAGAACGCACTCTGCCGCAGCGTGTGTGCCGGCCCCAGCGAGGTGCCCTTCCACGAGTGGTAGTCACGCTCGAAATCCGCCGGACCGTACATCCGCCGCACCACGATGCGTTCCGCAAGGTCCGGGATGCCCGCCCACTCGCTGAGCTGGCCGATCACGGCGTCGGCGGCTTTCTCCAGCGTCTCGTCGCCGCTGCCGCCCAGCCCCGGGTCCGGCGGGATGGGGACCAGCACGAACACGTTCTCATGCCCCTCCGGCGCCACCCCGGGATCCGTGGCGCTGGGCTTGCAGACGTACATCGACGCCGGCTCCGGGATGAACGTGTCCTTCCCGAAGATCGCCCTGAAGTTCTTCTCCCAGTCCGCGGTGAACAGCAGCGTGTGATGCTCCAGCTGCGGCAGCCCGCCGCGCACGCCCAGGTAGAGCAGCAGCGCGCTGGGTCCGGCGGTGCGCCGCGACCAGTACCGCTCGGGGTAGGTCTGCAAGTGGCGGGGGAGCAGGGCAGTTTCGCTGTGGTGCAGGTCAGCAGCGGAAATAACGACGTCGGCCGCCAGGCTTTCCTGCGCGCCGTCACCGGTGCGGCAGCGCACCCCGCGCACGGCCGCGGGGCGGCGCCGGGAGCCGGTGGGAACCGTTTCGATCGCCAGGACTTCCGTGTTGGACCGGATGGCCACCCCGGCCCCGCGCGCCTGCCGTTCCAGCGCCTCCACCAGCCGGGCGAACCCGCCCATGGGGTAGGAGACGCCCACGTCCAGGTCCAGGTGGCTCATCAGGTGGTACATGCTGGGCGCGGTGAACGGTGAGGCGCCCAGGAACACCGCCGGGTACTCCAGGATCTGCTGCAGGCTGGGGTTGCTGACATAGCGTTTGGCGTAGGAGTGCAGCGGCTCCAGCAGTAGCCGGGCAAGCCGGGGGAGCCGGGCCAGGATGTCGGGCGTCAACAGCGGGGCGAACGACTGGAACGTGGGGTACAGGAACCGGCGCTTGGCCATGGTGTAGGTTTCGGCGGCGGAGTCCAGGTACTGCTCCAGCCGGGCGCCGGCGCCGGGCTCCAGCCGCTCGAACAGTTCCACTACCTTGGCGCGTCCCGCCGGCACGTCCACCGGTCCGCCCGCTCCCTCGGAGATCAGCCGGTAGCCCGGGTCCAGCTTCACCAGGTCCAGTTCCTGCTCCGCGGAGCTGCCCAGGAGCTGGAAGTAATGGTCGATGACTTCCGGCATCAAGTACCAGGAGGGCCCGGCGTCGAACCTGAAACCGTCCTCATTGAACGTGTAGGCGCGGCCGCCCAGGGCTTCCTGCTTCTCCAGGATGGTGACCTGGTGCCCCTCGGTGGCGAGCAGGGCCGCCGTCGCCAATCCGCTGATGCCGCCGCCGATGACCACCACCGCCTGCCCGGCGCGTGCGGGCATCCTCCTCATTGTGCTGCCACCGGCGCCGGGCCGGGGCCTGCGGGTTCCAGGCCCCGGCGGCCGGTGAACACCGCGGCGGCGATCCGCAGCTTCACGTGCGTGGGCACGCTGATCCGGGCGTTGATCAGGTCCGGCGCCGGCGTGACGCGGATCCGCTCGGCGAGCTCGGCAAAGAGCTCCTGGGCCAGGGCCACCGCCAGCCGGCTGGACGCGGGCAGGCCGCGCAGAACCGCACGGGACTCGTGCAGGTCGTGGTCGATGTCCGCCAGCAGCCGTATCTTGTGGGCTTCATCGAAATTGGCCGGCGAGACGCCCGGGAAGTAGCTGCGGCCCAGGGACGTGAAGTCCTCGGCCAGGTCCCGGAGGAAGTTGATCTTCTGGAACGCTGCGCCCAGGTGCCGGGCACCGCGCTCCAGCCGGGCCCGTTCCTCCGCAGCCACCGGATGCCCGTACAGGAAGCACCGCAGGCACATTAGGCCCACCACCTCCGCCGAACCGTAGACGTACCGGGTGAAGGACTCCTCGGTGTGCTCCACCTGCTCCAGGTCCGCCCGCATGGAGGCAAAGAAGGGGCGGGTGAGGTCGGTGCCGATGCCGGTCCGGCGGGCAGTGTCCGCGAAGGCGTGGATCACCAGGTTGGTGCTGTAGCCGGTGGCCAGCGCGTGTTCGGTCTCCTGCTCAAACCCGTCCAGCTGCCGCCGGCTGTCATCCGGGGACAGGCCCGCGGCGGAGGCCACGCCGTCGACAATCTCGTCGGCAACCCGCACCAGCGCATACACGGAGTCCACCTGCCGGCGCACGCCGTCGTCGAACAGCCGGGACGCCAGGCCGAAGGAACTGGAGTAGGCGCGCAACACCACGCCGGAGGCTTTGAGGGCGGCAGCCGTATAGTCGGCCAGCGCGTCGCGGTCCCGCTTCATGCGCCCATGCGTTCGGTCACCAGGCGGGACAGCGGGGAGAGGCCGTCGCGCAGCACCAGCGGCACCAACGGCTGGACCAGGACGTCCAGCGCCCGCTCCGTGAGGTCGGCGGCAAGCTTCAGGGTCTTGTCCCGTGCCCCGGACGCCACCAGCAGTTCGCGGATTTCGGCGGCGTCCCTGGCCGTGAGGTCCCGGGAGAGCAGTTCCTGGATGCGGGTCCAGTGGGGCTGCTGCGCCGCGTAGGAGATCAGGGCCGTGCGCTTGCCCTCGCGCAGGTCGCCCCAGCCTGTCTTGCCGGTCCGCGACTCGTCGCCGAACGCGCCCACCAGGTCGTCCGCCACCTGGTACGCGGTCCCGATGATCCGCCCGAACTCGCCCAGGGCGTCCACCAGCGCCTGCTCCGCTCCGGCCAGGACGGCCCCTGCGCGCAGCGGTACGTCAAAGGAGTACACGGCCGTCTTCAGCTTGGACATCTCGAGGACCTCGTCCACCGCCTGGGGATTCGGGTCCAGCGGGGCCAACACGTCCAGGAGCTCACCGGCCGCGGACGCCATGACGGCCTCGTCCAGCAGGTCGCCCAGCAGCTGCCGCGTGTCCGGTGCCGCAGCGGCGTCCGCCAGGAGGCGGTAGGCGTTGGAGAGGGCAAGGTCGCCGGCGATCACCGCGGCGGACATGCCGGTGTGCTCGGCACGGTCAGCGTCGCCGCCCTGGTCCGCGGCCAGGCTGCGGTAGGTGCCGGCGAGGTTGGGGATACCGCGGCGGGTGAAGTCCCGGTCCACCACGTCGTCGTGCACGATCAGGGCGGTGTGCAGGAGTTCGAAGGACGCGGCCACGGTGGCTGCCGCCTTCCTGTCGCGGCCACCCAGCAGGGAGTACACGGTCATGACCAGCCGCGGGCGGAAGCGCTTGCCGCCCACCGTGCAGGCTTCAAGGTGCTGCCACAGGCGGAGGTACTGCGGGTGCATGGCACCGGCCCTCGCCTTGGCCTGCGTGAAGAACGAATCCAGAACTTCATTGACCAGTTGGCCGTCATCGGTGTGCGCCAGCGTGGTCCCCATATCCATAGGTAAAGTAAACACGGGCACCCATGGGAGGGCAATTGAACGCAGAGGCAGAGCAGGTGGTCCTGGCCGCGGACGACGGGTCACCGGTCGGCGTGGAGGACAAGGCCTCTGTGCATTCATCCGCCACCCCGCTGCACCTGGCTTTTTCCACCCACGTGTACGATGCCGACGGCCGGATCCTCATCACCCGCCGCGCCTTGTCCAAGCTGACCTGGCCCGGCGTCTGGACCAATTCCTTCTGCGGCCATCCTGCCCCCGGGGAGGACATTGAGGACGCTGTGCGGCGCCGGGGGGAGTACGAGCTGGCCCTGCAACTGGACCAGGTGGAACTGAAGGTGCCGGACTTCCGGTACCGCGCCGTGGATGCCTCCGGCATAGTGGAAAACGAGATCTGCCCCGTCTTCACGGCCCGTGCCGCGTCGCCGCTGCAGCCCCGTGCCGACGAGGTCATGGAATGGCAGTGGACCGATCCTGCCCTGATCACCGCCGCCGTGGCCGCCACGCCCTGGGCATTCAGCCCCTGGCTCACCCTGCAGCTGCCGCTGCTGTACCCGGAGCGCTTCGGCCCGGCATAGGTCGTTGGTTGGCATAGGTCGTTGGCTGGGTTCCCGGGCCAGGCTCGTGTTCCCGGGATCAGCTTGGGGGTGACGTCCGACGGCGGCGCCCGCGTTTCGCGTCCAGGGTCCGGTTCCAGCGCTCCCACGGCGGCGCCTGCCGCCAATGCACGGCCAGAGTGTGAAAGGCGCGTTTGAAGCGCAGCCTCGCCGCCGCTCCGCCAGCGAGAGCCCGGGCCGAAATGCCCACCTGCAGCGAGCTGTCGTAGGCCGTGCGCTGGGTGGGGTCGAGCGCAAAGCCGAGGTCGACGTCGTCGTGCACGTCCTGGTCCAGCCGGCTCACCCGGGTGCGGACCCCCTCCCAGTCCCGGCGGCGGAAGGCGCAGTTCGAGCCGAAGGGCGGCCAGTGGCCCATCGCGGCACCCATCAGCACGAAGTAGGCCTGGATGTAGGCGATGCCGGCGAGCCGGCTGCGGATCCGGCCGGTGCCGTAGAAGACCCCGGGCCCGGAAAGGAGCGCCAGGTCCGGCTCCCGGTCGAAGCGGGCGGCGATGCGCTCCAGCCAGTCCGGCGGCGGAACAGTGTCCGCATCGCACCGGGCAATGACGTCCCCGCGGGCCGCGTCGTAGCCGGCGGACGCCGCGGCGGTGATCCCGGGGGCGGCCTCGTGGAGCACGCGGGCGCCGTGCGCGGCGGCGGTCTGCGCCGTGTGGTCCGCCGAGTTGTTGTCCACCACGATGATCTCCAGCGGCGCCATGGTCTGGGACGCCAGGGCCTGGAGGCAGTGCTCGAGGAATTCGGCGTCGTCTTTGCACGGGATGACCACGGACAGGGACGGCATGCCCCGATGCTAATCGGTTTCGCAATGTCTTTCCGCGGTTGCGACTTCGCGGAGCGGCGGCTGCCGCCGGGCCGGACGTAGGCTGGTGATGTCGATGAGCCATGAGGTTGCAAAGGAGTTCCGGCATGGACGGTCCAAGCGCAGGGGTCAGCATCGGGGCTCTGGTGGCCGTGGCCGCCGCCCTGTACATCGTGCTGGTGGTGCGCCGCAGGAAGTGACCCGTCAGGAACCTCCCAGCTCCACCCACCTAGGATGGTCCCCATGAAAGCTGCCCGGGATGCGGACTCCGCTGCGCTGGTGATCAATGCGGGGGCGCGCCTGGGGGCTGCGCCGGAGCTGGCGGTGGGCAAGCTGCAGAAGGCAGGCCTGCCAATTTCCGCCGTGCACCACGTCCGGTCCGGCGCCGACCTGGCCGGGACCCTGGAGCAGGTGGTTGCCGCCGGGCATGACCTGGTGGTGGTGGGCGGTGGTGACGGCACCGTCTCCTTTGCCGCCGGCCGGCTCGCCGGAACCGGGATCGTTCTGGGGGTCCTTCCACTGGGAACCGCCAACGACCTGGCCCGCACCTTGGAGATCCCCGCCGGCCTGGACGCGGCGTGCGCGGCGCTCGCCGACGGGAAGGTAGTGGACATCGATCTTGGGCGGGTGAACGGCGAGCCGTTCCTCAATGTCGCGTCCGTGGGCCTGTCAGTGGGGGTGACCGAAAGCCTCAGCCCGCGCCTGAAGCGGTCACTCGGGCCGCTGGCGTACCCTGTTGCGGCGGTCCGCGCCTATGCCCGGCACAAACCATTCCGGGCCCGCCTCGAATTCCCCAACGGGGACCACGGAACGCTGGAACTCGACGACATGCTGCAGGTGGCCATAGGCAACGGCCGGCATTACGGGGGCGGCAACGCGGTCTCGCCCACCGCAGGAATCGACGACCACACCCTGGATATCTATGCCATTCCGGGAGCGCCGCTCAGGGAGCATGTACGGATCGCCCGGCTGCTCAAGGACGGCAGCTTCGTGGAGCGGGACGGTGTCCACCACCTGACCACCCAGCACGCCAGGCTGGTCACCGAGCCGCCGCTGCCGGTGAACCTCGACGGCGAGATCGCCACGGTGACGCCGGCAGACTTCACCGTGGAGCGCAACGCCTTACACGTCGTGGTGCCGCGGCACAGCAGCGCGGCGGTGCTGGACGGATAGTGGGGCCTGGCAGCTTTTTCGGATCGACGCTGATCCGTGCCTCCGCTGCAGGCCCCTGGCTTTTGTGGAATGGGGGTGGTTGCCTGGCGGCGCGATTGCTTAGCGCCGCCAGGCAACTGAGACCATCGGTTTTATCCGACGCAGGCGCGGGGTGCTGGGCCCAGTACCCAGGTGCATCAAGCTGCGCTCCCGTCCTTCACGCATCACTGTGGATGGCATGCCTCAAGGACTTGCGCGGATTTGGTCAAGAATGCATCAAGGTCGCCTCAATTTTCGCAGGGACAGGTTATGGCGGCACGGTCATTTGTGCGGCACGGCGATTTATGGGCCACAGCGAGGGGATTCCCCAATGCACTACCCCTCGCCGTTTGGGTAGCCGGGCCTTGTCGTTGGGGTAGCCCGTTGGCTCTATTTGGGGTGCGGCCACCCTTATTGGCGGGAGCGGCGCCGGTGTACCTTGGGTCTGCCGGAGAGTCCCGCGCTGGCGGAACTCGCATGTTGGAATCGGCTGGGGGATCCAGTTGCACCCGCCCAGGTCCTGGACGGGCTGCCCCCCAAACCTTCCTTGCTGAATTCAAGGAGCCCAGCCGTGTTCAAGCGCCACGTCCCGGTTTTTGCTGCCGTTTTCCCGGCACTCTTCCTCATTCCGTTGCCCGATGCCGCAACCACGGGCTATGACGACGAGGTCCTCAATACCTACGTTGACTGTCCATTGGAGCGCATCGGCACCCAGCTGGTCCGCTGCGACAACCTGACCGGTGCGGGAGTGGATGCCCCCTACTGGATACCTGAGCAGGGGTAGCGCCGGCTGGGCGGGAAGCAGCGCTGACGCACGCCTGCTTCCCCTTACAATCGCGGAGATAGTAAGTACACTGATAAAAGGGCGTAGTGTCCAGCAGTGTGGCGCTGCGTTCCATACGCTCAGGGCCCTGCCGCAGCTGGGCCGCGTGGCCGCCGGGTTGCTGCCGTGCGCCTACTTTTTCTTCGCTTTGAGGTCTTCTATCGCCTTGGCGATCCGGCGTGAGCGGGTTTCAGGGGTCTTCGCATCGGCTATGGGCTCAACGTAGCGGCGCTGGCTGCTGTAGTTAAGCGTGCCGTAGAAGTCCTTCGCTTCGGGTTCGGCCCCCAGGGCGGCGGCCAGGTCCTCGGGAACCTCCACCACCCGGGGTTCCGTGTCCAGTTCCAGGCCCACCTCCACCGTATCGCCGGCCGCGACCCCGGTGAGCTGCCGGTTGGCGGCGCTCAGGCTGACCATGTTCCTGCCGCCCATCACGGCGATGCTGCTGCGGTAGCTCGCGCCGTTCATCGTGACCACCACCGGCGGCCGGCGTCCGGCGTCCAGGGCGCTGACTACCTCGTCGGGTACCTCGATGCCTGTGGTGTTGCCGCTGCCCTGGATGGTGGTGGTGAATTTCATGTCCACAGTATGCGGCCGTTTGAGGGGCAATCACGCGCGGGCACGCGGACATCATCCGGTCTTACCGCGTATCTACGTCCTCGAAGACCAGGAACGTCTGCGTGTCCAGCACGCCGGGCATGGTCTGGAGCTGGTCGAAGATCACCCGGCGCAGGTCGATGTTGTCCACGGCCCGCACCAGCAGGATCACGTCGAAGTCGCCGCCCACCAGGGCAATGTGGTGCACTTCCGGGATGGCGCCCAGCTGGTCCCGGAGTTCGCGCCAGGAATCCTGCTTCAGCTTCAGGGTGACGTAGGCGGAGGACTTCAGCCCCGCCTTGATGGGATCCACCAGTGCCGTGAACCTGGTGAGCACCCCGTCGCCGGTCAGCCGGGCAATCCGGGAATACGCATGAGCCCGCGAAATGTGCACGTTCTCCGCCACCTGCGTCACGGACATCCGGCCGTCCCGGGTGAGTTCACTGATGATGCGCCGATCGATCTCATCCAGCGGAACCTCAGCCGCCGCATCCTTGCCCGCCATTTTGTCCACGGCTCCCGTCGGTAATGCGCGTCACAGTTACAAATCGTCTTCCATAGTAGGCACTTCAGCGCAGCTTCTCCACGATCCGCGCAGGTACTGGATACGAAACCTCCCTCAGGACAATACTGGGAGGGAATAGTGGCTACCGAAGGACGGACCAATGACGATCTCCGCAGACCACACCGCGCCGGACACCGCCAGCACCGCACCCGCAGACGATGCGCTGACGGAAGCTGTGAAGAAGTTCGGCATCACGGTGGAGGACTACATGCTCCCCGCCCGGCACCAGATCCAGATGGTGGATCCGGACGGCCGGCTCATCCCAGAAGGTGAGCAGGGCACCCAGCCCGGCCACGAATACCCCGTGCCCGGTGATGGTGAACTGCTGGCAGCCTACGAACAGCTCGTCGTCGGACGCCGCGTCAACGACCAGAACTCCGCCCTGGTCCGGCAGGGCCGCATGGCCGTCTACCCCTCCAGCCACGGCCAGGAAGCGTGCCAGGTGGCCGCGGCACTGTGCCTCTCGGACGCCGACTGGATGTTCCCCACCTACCGCGACGCCGTGGCCGTGATGACCCGTGGCGTGGATCCGGTCCAGGTGATGACCATCTTCCGCGGCGACTGGCACGGCGGCTACGACCCCCTCAAATACAAGGTGGGCATCCAGTGCACGCCGCTGACCACCCAGCTGCTGCACGCCGTCGGGGTTGCGCACGCCGCCAAGCTCCGCGGCGAGGACACCGTGGTGCTGGCCATGTGCGGTGACGGCGCCACCAGCGAAGGTGACTTCCATGAAGCCCTCAACTTCGCCGCCGTCTTCCACCTGCCGGTGATCTTCTTCGTCCAGAACAACAAGTACGCCATCTCGGTGCCGCTGGCGCACCAGTCCGTGGCGCCGTCGCTGGCGCACAAGGCCGTGGGCTACGGCATGGCGGGCGAACGCGTGGACGGCAACGACGTCGTGGCCCTCCTCGCCGTCCTGGACCGCGCCGTGAAGCTCGCCCGCGAGGGCTCGGGGCCGCTGCTGGTGGAAGCCAACACGTACCGCATGCAGGCCCACACCAATGCCGACGACGACACCCGCTACCGGGAAAACAGCGAGGTTGCGGAGTGGCGGGCCAAGGATCCGGTCAACCGGATGCGGGTGTATCTCACCGAGCGGGGCCTGCTGGATGACGACGGCGAGGCGCGGATCCGTGAGCACGCCGAGGCGGTTGCCGCTCAGCTCCGGGAGGGCCTCAGCGAGGACGTCCCCGTGGACCCGCAGGAACTGTTCCGCCACGTCTTCGCCCGGCAGACGCCGCAGTTGAAAGAGCAGTCCGCCATGCTGGCCGACGAGCTTGCCCGCGATGCAGCAGCTACTGATTCAAAGGAGGCCGGCAAGTGAGCCCCACCATCACCACCTCGTCCGAGGCCAACGGCAACGTCAGCGCCGCCACCGCCCGGGCCGCCGCCACCGCCGCGGCGACCGCCGAAGCATCCGGTCCCCAGCCCGTCACCATGGCCAAAGCCCTGAACACCGCGCTGGCCGACGCCATGCATGCGGACTCCTCGGTCCTGGTGTTCGGCGAGGACGTGGGCATGCTGGGCGGCGTCTTCCGCATTACCGACGGGCTCACCGCCACGTTCGGGGAGCAGCGCTGCTTTGACACCCCGCTGGCCGAGTCCGGCATCGTCGGCATGGCCGTGGGCATGGCCATCAACGGCATGCGCCCCGTCATTGAGATGCAGTTCGACGCGTTCGCGTACCCGGCGTTCGAGCAGATCGTCAGCCACGTGGCCAAGATGCACAATCGCACCAAGGGTGCCGTGAAGCTGCCGATGGTCATCCGCATCCCCTACGGCGGCGGCATTGGGGGCGTGGAGCACCACTGCGACTCCTCCGAGTCCTACTACGCCCACACCGCCGGCCTGAAGGTCTACACCCCGGCCACCGTGGCGGACGGCTACCGGATGCTCCGCGAAGCCATCGACTCCGACGATCCCGTCGTCTTCATGGAACCCAAGAAGATGTACTGGACCAAGGACTCGGTGGACCTCGGTGAGCTGCGGCGCCTCCACGAGGAGGCTGCTTCCATGGAAGGCACGACGGCGGGACGCACCTCGGAGGGGAGGGCCGCCGTCGCGCGTCCCGGCACCGACGCGACGCTGATTGCCTACGGTCCCTCCGTGCTCACTGCTTTGGCCGCCGCCGAAGCCGCGGCGCTGGAAGGGCGCTCGCTGGAAGTCATTGACGTGCGCACGATCGTCCCGTTCGACGACGACACCGTCTGCGCGTCCGTGCGGAAGACCGGCCGTGCCGTGGTCATCGCCGAGGCCCACGGCTTCGCGTCCGTGTCCTCCGAGATTGTGGCCCGGGTGCAGGAGCGCTGCTTCCACTACCTGGCCGCCCCCATCCGCCGCGTCACCGGGTTCGACGTCCCGTACCCCGCGCCCAAACTCGAGAAGTACTACCTGCCCGGCGTGGACCGCATCCTCGACGCCGTTGACGACCTTCAGTGGGAGAACTGACCATGACAGAACCACGCGTATTTCTGCTGCCGGACCTGGGCGAAGGCCTCACCGAAGCCGAACTGATTTCCTGGCACGTTTCGGTTGGGGACGAGATCGCCGTCGACCAGCCGATCGCCGAGGTGGAAACCGCCAAGTCCGCCGTCGAGGTGCCCTCACCCTACGCCGGGATCGTGGCCGAACTGCACGGGAAGCCGGGGGAGACCATTGACGTGGGGAAGCCGTTGATCTCGGTGACGCCGCTCTCTACTGGCGCTGCCGCGGATGATGCCGCCCCCGCCCCTTCGCCGGACAGCATTCGTCCTGCGGACGATGCTGCCGGCTCAGGAAGGCCCGAAGCCACTCCCGGGGCGGCATCATCCGCGGCAGCTGAGGCGGAAACGTACCGGGAGGAAGAAAAAGCTGGATCTGGAAATGTTTTGATCGGGTATGGAACTCCCGGTGGGCATGGCGTTGCACGGCGTACCCGTGCCCGGAAGTCTTCTGTGGCGGTGGCTGACCGTGCCGACTCCGCTGCTCCCGAGTTGTCCAAGGAAGACGAGCTCGCGCTCCTGCGTACCCGGGTGCCCGGAAAGCTTGGCGCCGTGATCTCACCGCTGGTCCGTCGGATGGCGCGGGAGCACGGCGTGGACCTCGGGGAGATTTCCGGGTCCGGCGACAGCGGGCTGATCATGCGCCGAGACGTGGAGGCCGCCCTGCGGACGGTTGCGCCGGCGGCAGCACCGGAAGCCGCGCCTCAAGCCGAACCTGTTGAAGCGCCGTCGGCTCCGGTTGAGTCCGCAGAACCGCGGGACCGTGACGCCCGCACCGGCCTCGCCATCTCCGCGCGGACCCCCGTCCGGGGCGTCCGCAAGGCGGTTGCGGCGAACATGGCCCGCAGCCGCTCCGAGATCCCCGAAGCCACCGTATGGGTGGACGTGGACGCCACGGCGTTGCTGGACCTGCGCGAAGGCCTCAAGGCCACGGGCGCGGAAGTCCCCGGGCTGCTGGCTTTCATCGCCCGGTTTGTCACCGCGGGGCTGAAGAAGTACCCGGAACTGAACACCCGGATCGAAACATCCGGGGACGGGTCGCAGGAGATCGTGTCGTTCGACGGCATCAACCTGGGCTTCGCCGCCCAGACCGACCGCGGCCTGGTGGTGCCCTCGGTCCGCGGCGCCGAAAAGCTCAGCGCCCGGGAACTGGACGCCGAGATCCGCCGCCTCACCCAGGTGGCCCGCGACGGCAAGGCAACCCCGGCGGAGCTGGGCAGCGGAACATTCACGCTGAACAACTACGGCGTGTTCGGCGTTGACGGGTCCGCGGCGATCATCAACCACCCGGAAGTGGCCATCCTGGGCATGGGCAGGATCATCGACAAGCCGTGGGTGGTCAACGGCGAACTGGCCGTCCGCAAGGTCACCGAGCTTAGCCTGACCTTCGACCACCGCGTCTGCGACGGCGGAACGGCCGGCGGCTTCCTTCGCTTCGTGGCCGATGCGATCGAAAACCCGCAGGGGCTGCTGCTCGACCTCTAAGCCCCCCGACGGGGCGGGTTGCCCAGGGTCTGTTGAGCCAAAACAGGTACCCGGGGTGCCCGCTCCGGGTGAGGATCCGGAAACATGAGTACCCGGTACTCATGACCGGCTGACGGGCAGCCCGTAGGGTGGACCGGACAAGGGGATAGGGCTGCCGGGCAGGACTTCACCCGGCGTCCCTCCGCGAGTCCAAGGGGGATGGCCATGCAAGCAGCCGCAGCAACTCCGGTGCCGGCTTGGAATGCCCCGGCGGTAGAATCCAATCACTCCTTGTGGCAGGAGGGACGCCAATGAAGACATTCCAGCACTTCGCCGGGGCTCTTGCCCTCGTGTCGGTGATGTCCCTGACTGCTGTGGGTTGTGGCGACCTCAGCGGTCCTGCGGGTTCCGGGCCGCCCCAAAGTGCCGACCGGACGCCCCAGAACCCTGACACCGAACCTGCCACCGGTTCGGCGGACCCAACCCCGGATGCGCCTCCTCCAGGCGCCGATCCCCTCGGGACCGCCGAGCCTTCCGTCGTCACCCCGCTGCCGTCCCGGCCCGCAGACCCGTCCGCGGCATCCAATGCCATGCCCGTTGGCGACCTCCCCGGCTGGCGCCAGGTCTTCGCAGAGGACTTCGCCGAAGGAGATGTTGGCCTGGGCGGCTTCCCGGGCCCCGTCTACAGCACGCGATGGAGCGCCAACTACGCTGACGGTACGCCGGACACGGCCGCCCAGCAGCAGCCGAAGGGCCAGCGGACATCCGGGTATTTCCCCTCAAAAGTCCTGAGCGTCCACGACGGCGTTTTGGACATGTTCCTGCACTCTGAAGCCGGCGTTGCCATGGGTGCCGCGCCATCACCCAAATTCGACGGCGCCAGCCAGCGGCCCTACAACAGCCAGGTGTACGGCCGCTACTCCGTGCGCTTCAAGGCCGACGTCCTGCCTGGCTTCAAGCTGGCGTGGCTGCTGTGGCCCGACAGCAAGCAGTGGCCCGAGGACGGCGAGATCGATTTCCCCGAAGGAGACCTGTCCAAGGTCATCTATGCTGCCGTGCATGGCATGGACAACGGCATCCACGACAATGACGTCCTCCGGCCCAACCAGCCCTACGGTGACTGGCACATCGCCACCACGGAGTGGCGCCCCGACGGCATCGAATTCTTCCTCGACGGGAAATCCATTGGCATTTCCACCAGGTTCACGCCAACCAAGCCAATGCACTACATCCTGCAGACCGAATCCTGCTCGCCAAGCTGCCCCGCGCCTGAGACGCAGGGACATGTCCTGCTTGACTGGGTCTCCATCTGGACCAGGGAATAGGGTTCCGGGGCACAGGCTGTCCATCCTGGAAAGCCGGCTGCCCGCCCGGGCGGCAGGCCGGCGTCGTACGTCTTTCCAACTTTTTGGCACGGAACCCCTTTACCCCACCTCCGGGCCCTATTAAAGTGATGTAGGTCATAGTCCGGATGGGCGCCGGGGCGTCCGGGAAGGGGGAGTGCATCACCGCTGACCATTACCTGAAGACAAGTGACAATAACGTTGAAAGCCCCTCCTAGGAGGGGCTTTCCCCTTGCCCGCCGGGGTTAGCGGGCCAGCCTGTCCAGCCGGCTGCGGAGGTTGCGGCGTTCTGCTTCGTTGTCCGTGACGATCATGGCTTCCTCCAACGCTGTGCGCGCTTCCTCCAGGCGGCCCAGCCGGACCAGGAACTCGCCGCGGGCGGCAGAAAGGTACGGATACCGCGCCAACTGCGGTTCGGCTCCCAGGGCGTCGAGCTCAGCCAGCCCGTCGGCGGGGCCAGCGGCGAAACCGAGGGCAATGGCCCGGTTCAGCCGGACCACCGGGGAGGGCCACCGTTCCATCAGCAGGTTGTACAGGCCCAGGATTTCGTCCCAGTCGGTCTCCGCCCAGGAGCCGCTCTCGTCGTGGACAGCGGCGATGGCCGCCATGAGGGCGAAGCGGCCGGGCGGACGCGATGCCAAAGCTTCACGCAGGAGGGCCGTGCCTTCCGCAATGGCCCGGCGGTCCCATTTCGACCGGTCCTGGTCCTCCAGCAGGACGGCGTCATGGTGCCCGTCCACCCGGGCGGCGGTCCTGGCCTCCGTGAGGAGGATCAGGGCCAGGAGCCCCGCAACATCGGCGTCATGGGGCAACAGGACCCGCAGCATCCTTGCCAGCTCCAGGCCGCGCTCGGCCAGGTCCCGGCGCATCAGGTCACCTCCCGAGGGGGCGGTATGCCCCGTGGTGTACACCAGGTAGACCACCGACAGGACTGCCTCCACCCGCCCAGGCAGCTCGGCAACAGCCGGAACGCGGTACGGGATGTTCGCCGCAGCGATCTTCTTCTTTGCCCTGGTGATCCGCGCTGCCATGGTCGGTTCCTGGACAAGGAACGCGCGCGCCACCTCCGCGGTGGACAGTCCACACAGCAGCCGGAGGGTCAGCGCCACCCGGGCCTCAAGTGCCAGGGCCGGATGGCAGCAGGTGAAGATCAGCCGGAGCCGGTCGTCCGGAATCTCCTGTCCGCCGATGTCAGGCCCGCTGCCGCCGCGTTCCTCCGGGTCCAGCAGCTTGGGCAGGGCCCGCTGCGCCGTAGCCGCACGCCGGCGCGTGTCCAGGGCCCGCCGTCGGGCCGTCACGGTCAGCCATGCCGCCGGATTCCCGGGAATCCCGCTCGAGCCCCACGCCGACAGCGCACTGGCATACGCGTCCTGGACGGCTTCCTCGGCGGTGTCGATGTCACCCGCCACGCGCACCGTGGCCGCCAGCACAAAGGCCCACTCGCGGCGGTGCGCATCCGCCACCGCGGCGGCAACCTCCGTGCCGGCAGCCCGCTGCATCAGCTGACCACCCGCACCGGCCATACCTCTACCCCGACGCCGGCGGGAACCTCCTTGGCGATCTCCATCGCCTCGTCGAGGTCTGCTGCCTCGATGAGGTAGTAGCCGCCCAGGGTTTCCTTCGACTCGATGAACGGGCCGTCCGTCACCAGGAAGCCGCCGGCCCCGTCACGCCGGATGGACGTCGCCGTGGAGGAGGGATGCAGCGCGGCTCCGCTGAGCAGGGCGGAACCGCGGCGCTGCATGAATTCCTGGTAGCTGGCGCTGATCGATTCGCCCTCGGCCTGCCTCGCCACCGACTCGTCCTGGTAGATCAGGATCAGGTATTTGGACATCTTTGTGCTCCGTTCGCTTGGCTTCAAAGGCTCCTCACTGGAGCCTCTACCAATACGACGCACAAGGGAAGCGGAGATCGACAGCGCCAGGGAAATTCCCCTTCCATTTCCAAGGTACCGCGCGCAGGGGGCCTTGCGGCAAGGGCCCGGGGCTGACGCATACTGGCGGTCCACGAACGAGGGGACAGGCTGGGATGCACGAGGTAGTGATTGTGGGAAGCGGGCCCACCGGGCTGATGCTGGCGGGGGAACTCCGGCTGGCGGGAGTGGACGCTCTGGTCCTGGAGCGGCGGCCTTCCCAGGAACTGGCCGGGTCGCGCGGCGGCGGGATCCATTCGAGGAGCATCGAGCTGCTGGACCAGCGCGGCATCGCAGAACGGTTCCTCGCCGAAGGCAAGACCGTCCAGACCGCCTCTTTTGGCGGCACGCAGCTGGACCTGGGCAGCCTGCCCACGCGCCACCCCTACACCCTGGCTCTGTTCCAGAACCATATCGAGCGGCTGCTGCTGGAGTGGGTGGAGGAGCTTGGGGTGCAGATCAGGCGCGGCGTGGAGGTCACCGGAGTTTCCGCGGACGACGACGGCGTGGACGTTGAGCTTGCCGGCGCCGGTCCGGTGCGGGCCGGGTACGTCGTGGGCGCCGACGGCGGGCGCAGCATGGTGCGGCGCTCTGCCGGCATTCCCATGGCGGGTCCGGACGCGACCCGCAGCAGCCTGATCGCCGAGGTCAAGGTTGCCGGGGAACCCGCGCAGCAGGGGAAGGTGGACGCCCGCGGAATCCACGGGCTCTACCCGATGGGAAACGGGATCGTGCGGGCAGTGGTCACCGAGGCTGCTCTGGGTCCGGCCGCCGAGCCCACCATGGAGGACCTGCGGCAGGCCCTCACGGACGTGTTCGGGACTGACTTCGGCGTGCACAGCCCCATCTGGCTGTCACGGTTCACCGATGCCACCCGGCAGGCGGAGTCCTACCGGAAGGGCCGCGTGCTGCTGGCCGGTGACGCCGCGCATGTCCATTCACCCACCGGCGGGCTGGGCATCGGCCTGGGACTGCAGGACGCCGTGAACCTTGGCTGGAAGCTGGGGCAGGTGGTCCGGGGAATCTCAGGTGCAGGCCTGCTGGACACCTACCATGCCGAGCGCCATCCCGCCGGGGCCAGGGCACTGGGATACACCATGGCGCAGTCCCTCTTCCAAAAAGCTGACCCCCGGCAGGAGGCGCTGCGGGGACTGCTCGACGAGGTCCTGCGGGTCGACGGGGCGGGCGCGCCGGTCGCCGCACTCATTTCCGGCGTGGACGTTTCCTACCACCCTGGGACGGGCCACCCGCTGCTGGGCCGCCGGATGCCGGACCTGGACATCTCCACCCCGCGCGGCTCCATGCGGGTCTACGAACTGCTGCACCGGGCCCGGCCGGTGCTGCTGGAGTTCGGCGGCCAAACGTTGGAGGCGGGCGGTTGGTCAGGGCGCGTAGAGCACGTCACCGCAACCTACGACGGCGCGTGGCAGCTTCCCGTGCTGGGCAAGGTCGCCGCCCCGGCGGCAGTCCTGGTCCGCCCGGACGGCTACGTCGCGTGGGTGGGCGAAGGCTCTGCGGACGGGTTGGCGGATGCCCTTGCCTCCTGGTTTGGCCGGCCCGTCCAGGAACCGGGGCCGTCCGCCACAAATCCATTAATACGGGGTAATTGAGCGAAAACTACGGCTGAACCCCCTATTGCAGCGGCGGCGGGTCTTGTAAGCTGACCCCGGGTCAGGCAGACGGCCTTCAGTTGCCGTCGAAGGACCAAGCCATGACCGCCCCTGCCACGCACCAGCCACCTCCCGGCACGGCCGTGCCCTCATAGCCGGCGCGGATGTGGCCCAAGGGAAACCAGTTTTCGGGGGTGGGCCACATCCACGCCTTACGCTCCGGGAGCCAGCAGCGTGGCTGGCTCCCGGACTCCGGTGCAGCATCGTCAGTTCTGCGCCGCCAACCACCCGGAAACAAGGGCCGACGGACGCCGCAGTTTCAGCCGGCGCCCAGCCTCCACCCAGCGCAGTTATGGAAACGTTATATATGCTTGCTTAGTGGTTTTGAGGATAAGCAGCGGAAAAGTGTCAGCATCAGGAAGGCCCTCGGCACCCGGAGCAGGGGTCATCGCCGGGCGCAAGCATGCCCTGGACGGGCTCCGGACCATCGCCGTGGCGGGCGTGTTCTTTTTCCATACCGCCACCGATTCCATGCCTGGCGGATCCATCGGCGTGGATGTGTTCTTCACGCTCAGCGGCTTCGTGATCACCCTGCTGATTATGAAGGAGCGCCTTGCCACCGGCAGGCTCCATCTCGGCATCTTCTATGCCAAGCGGCTGGCCCGGCTGTGGCCTGCGCTCCTGGCGCTCTGCGCGGTGATTGTGGCCACCGGTCTTGTGTTTCCCGGGTCGGGCTGGGGCGGCCAGGCCGGGTTTGTCCTGCCGGCGGCCGCCTACGTGATGAACCTGGCGCACTTTGGCTTTTTCGGCGACTCGATTGCCGGTGAAACACTGGGGCCCACCTGGACCCTCGCCGTGGAGGAACAGTTCTACCTGGTGTGGCCGGTGCTCCTGCTGGTGATGCTCCGCTTTTGGAAGATCCGCACGGCAGCCCTGGCCACGGTGGCCCTGGCTGGGGCGTTCGTGCTGAACCGGTTCCTGCTGGTCACTGCCGGCGAACCGCTGGACCGGATCTACAACGGACCGGACACCCGGGCCGATGAACTCCTGGTCGGCTGCGCCCTTGCCCTGCTGTTCACCGCTGTACGCCAGGGCTCCCGGCTCCACACCGTCCTCGTGTCCGCAGCCCGCTGGGCCGCTGCCCCCGCCGGCCTCGCGCTGGTGGCAGCGCTGTTCCTGCTCAAGGAACCGGACACTCCCGGCCCGTGGTTCACCGCGTTCTGGACGGCCGGCCCCACGGTGCTCGCGCTGCTGGCCGCAATCCTCATCGGCTCCCTGGTCCTGCAGCCGGCCGGTTTCCTGTCGCGCCTCCTCAGCCATCCGTGGCTGGCGCGCCCCGGCCGCGACCTGTCCTACGGCCTGTATCTCTGGCACCTGCCCGTCTACCTGCTGCTGATGCCCCTCATCCCGGACCTTCCCGTCCGCATCGCCCTGACCGCCGCCCTCACCGTGCTGCTGGCCTACGCGTCCTTCCGCTGCGTGGAGCGGCCGCTCCGCCGCTGGGCCAACAAAAGGCTGGATCCCGCCGTCGTGCCTTCCGCCCCGGAACGGGCCAAGGAGTCCGTGCCGGCGTAGGGCGGGGAGCGGGGACCTGCCGGCGTGCGGTGTCACAGTGTTCGGGGCCGACGGCGGCAGGCGGCTTGGGTGCCGCTGGCGCGGCTGCGCCGTCAGTGCGGGATGCTTTCCTGGTCGCGGTGGGCTGCGGGTTCGATCTGGAAGGTGGAGTGCTCGACGCTGACGTCAAAGTCCTGGGCAACACAGCGCTGCAGGTCGGCCAGGATGGTGGTCGAGTGCCCGTCGCGCATGCACTCATCCTGGACGGTGACATGCGCGGAGAGCACGGGGACGCCTGAGGCGACCAGGGAGGCATGCAGGTCATGCACGTCGATGACATGCGGGAGCGCCAGGATGTGCCGTCGGACCTCGGACAGGTCAAGGCCCGGGGGAGTGCTCTCCATCAGCACGTTCACGGTGTCCCGGAGCAGTTTCAGTGTCCGGGGAATGATCAGCACGCCGATGAGCAGCGAGACGACGGCGTCCGCCCGGGTCCATCCGGTCAGCGCAATAACCAGCGCGGCCACGATCACCGCGATTGAGCCGAGGGCGTCGTTGAGCACCTCGAGGAAGGCCGCCTTCATGTTGAAGCTGTGGTGGCGCGCGGAAGCGAGCACCAGCAGTCCCACCGCGTTGCCAGCCAGGCCCACGACGCCGAACCACAGCATCAGCGGCCCACCAACCTCGGGTGGTTCAACCAGGCGGCGGATTCCCTCGACAATGACGAATCCGCCGACGCCCAGCAGCAGTGCGGCCTGGCCGGCTGCTGCGATGATCTCAGCCCTCTTGTACCCCCACGTGCGCTTGTAGGTGGCGGGTTTCAGGGCCAGTGACGCCGCAATCACCGCAATGAGCAGCCCGGCCGAATCGGTGAACATGTGTCCCGCGTCGGCCAGCAGCGCCAGGCTCCCAGTAAGGACCGTGCCGACGACTTCGGCCACCATCACCGTGAACGTGATGGCGAAAACCAGCAGGAGTTTGCCCCGCTGGCTGTGGGCGTCCGCGCTGTGGCTGTGGTTGTGGCCGCTGCCCACCGGTCAGCCCTTCCGGACGATCGGCAGGCCCAGCGGTTCGTGTTTGGCGGACGTGGCCGCCGTGCTGGAGCAGTCCGGGCAGCAGCCGTCCCCTTCTGTGGTCCCTGGAAGCGTGGCCGCTTCGCCGGGGTCTTCTGCTTTGGCGGGTGCTGCGGTGTGGGGTGCGGTGCAGCAGGTGTCTGTCGGGTCGCCGGCTGCTGCGGCGCCGGGAGCGGCGCAGCACGCGTCCTCCTGTCCGCCGAGGTCCGCGGCGTGGGGAACCGCGCAGCACGCGTCCCCGCGCCAGGCGTTGACGCCTTCGCGGAGGGCGATGCCGGCGATCACCAGTGCCGCTCCGGCGTCGGCCCACCACCAGCCCAGGGTGCTGTTCAGGACCAAGCCCACCAAAAGCACAGCAGAAAGGTAGGTGCAGAGCAGGGTCTGCTTGGAATCCGCCACGGCCGTCCGTGAACCGAGTTCACGTCCTGCACGCCGCTGTGCCCAGGACAGGACCGGCATGACGGCCAGGCTCAGGGCCGCGATCACGATGCCCGGCACGGAGTGCTGCGCTTCACCCGCACCAGCCAGGGATCGAATGGCGTCGACGGCCACGAACGCGGCCAGGGCGAAGAACGAAACTGCGATGATCCGCAGGGTCAGGTGTTCCCGGCGCTCCGGATCCTTGGCGGAAAATTGCCAGGACAGGGCCACGGCCGATGCCACTTCGATGATGGAATCCAGCCCGAAGCCGATCAGGGCTGAGGAGTCCGCGGTGCCGCCGGCCCACAACGCCACAACCGCTTCGATGATGTTGTAGGTGATGGTCGCGGCCGCGAAAAGCCTGATCCGCCGGCTAAGTACCCGGCGGCGTTCCATGGTGGGAAGGTAGAGGGCGGTGGTCATGCCAGGCACTCTCCGTCGGGGGCGCAGCAGGCCGGATCCACGGCCAGGACAACGTTGATCAGGTCCTTGATGGCATGGCCGATCCGCGCGTCGGCCAGTTCGTACCGGCTGCGCCGGCCGTCGGGGACGGCAACCACCAGGCCGCAGCCGCGCAGGCAGGTCAGATGGTTGGACATGCTCTGCCGGGAGACACCCAGGCTGTCCGCCAGATCCGAGGGATAGGACGGCGCTTCCGCGAGGGCCAGGAGGACACGGGCGCGGGTGGGGTCCGATACCGCATAGCCAAAACGGGCCAGCACCGGAGCCTGCGTGACGGTCTGCATGTCCCCAAAAGTACAGCCGACGATGTATTCACGCAAACATGGATTCTGTTGCCGGGGGCCGGGGGCCGGGATCCGCGGCGGGGATAGGTACGTGGGCCCTGTGATTGTCAGACCCCCTTGCGATGATGGGTTTATGGGGACAGCGGCGGTGGTGAAGGCGTTCGGGGATATCCGGGCGGCCCTTGCTGTGCTGAATGCTGAGCTGGATGGGGCCGGTGCGGTGCCGTTTTCGGCGGCTGATCCGTTGGCTGGGTTGGCGGATGGGTGCCTGGAGATTCTGGCTGGTGCGCGGGAGGTGGAGGCCGGGTTCGCTGGGTTGAAGGCGAAGGCAGCGGTAACGTACACGGAGTCAGCCTTTGCCGTGGCGGGACCGGACACGCCGGTGGTGGCGCAGGAGATGGCGGTCACGGCCGAGATCGGGTGTGTGCTGGCGCTGGGGCCGCGGGCCGCGGGGTCGTTCCTGGCCACCTCGCACGCCGTTGTTTCCTCATTGCCGCGGACCCTTGCGGGGCTGCAGGCCGGGACGATCTCATGGCAGCACGCGGTGGTGATGGCCGATGAAACCGCTGGCCTGGATGCTGCCGGGGCTGCGGCGTTGGAATCCCATTTCCTGGACCCCGACGCCCCAGACCCGGCGCGGGGGTGCCCCGCCGGTCAGTTGCCGGCGCACCGGTTCCGGGCCAAGGCCCGGTCCTGGCGGGAACGCCACCACGCCGAGAGCATCGAGACGCGACACGACAAAGGGGTGGTGGAGCGGCGGGTGGAGTTCCGGCCGGACCGGGACGGAATGGCCTGGCTGTCTGCGTGCCTGCCCGCGGACCAGGCGCTTGCCGGGTGGAACCGGCTCACCGCCGTGGCCCGGTCCCTGCAGGGGCCAGACGAGACCCGGACCCTGACCCAGCTCCGCGCGGACCTGTTTGCTGCCACTGTCCTGGGCGGCTGCACACCAGACCGCACGGACGCCCACGGGACGGCAGGCGGCGCGAACGCCCACATGACGGCAGCCAGCACGGGCGTCAGCGGGGCTCCCGCCGGCAGGGATGCCAGCACGACTTCCACCGGCACGGATGCTTCCCCCGCCACGGCCTGTGGCGCCCGGGCCCGCCACAGCGACAGCAGCGGCGGGGGAGACTGCCTTACCGCTGCGGGCAGCGTTGAAGAAACAGATTTACCGCCGACATCAATAAGGGCGCAGGTGCTGGTCACCGTTCCCGTGTTCTCGTTGCTGGGCCTGGCCGATGAACCGGCAATGCTGGACGGGTACGGTCCCATCCCGGCCTCGATGGCCCGGGAACTGGTGGCCTCCGGTGCCGAGTCGTTCCACCGGGTCCTGGTTGACCCGCGGGACGGGGCGCCGCTGGAGATCGGCAGGACCAGCTACCGCCTCACGAAAGCCATGCGGGCCTGGCTAAGGTTGCGGGACGGCAAATGCCCGTTCCCCGGCTGCAGCAACCACTCCCTCGACAACGAGGCCGACCACCTCCTCGCGTGGGCCAACGGCGGCACCACCGGAATCAGCAACCTGGGACAACCCTGCCCAAAACACCACAAACTACGCCACACCACGGGCTGGACACCCACCCCCGCGACTAAGAACGAACCACCCGGCTGGACCTCACCCACAGGCCGCTATTACGCCAGCGAACACCAGGACTGGGAGCCACCCCACTGGCCTCCCGGGTTCCTGCCTCGCGTGCGCAGCAAAATCAAGCAACGGATCCCAATTAGAGAACCGAGCCATGCAGAGAACGGAGCCATGTGGAAGAGGTCTTCGTTCAGCAGCGGGCCCTGTCCTGAGGCAAACGACGCCGGCTCGCATGTACCACCGAACTAGAAGCCGGGCCGGCCAGTTCGGCATAGCTGGAATCGGCGCCGGCTCGCATATCCCCCGGATTGGAAGCCGAGCCGGCCGCCGATACACCGCGACAGCGTTCGCAGAGCAGCCCGTGGCCTAGTAGCCGGTGGGGTTGGCCGACTGGCAGGTCTGGTCGCTGCCGGTCTGTGCCACCACGCCACCCGGGGAATCCGGGGTCGACGGCGGCACGGTGGGTTTGGTGCCGGTGGTGAAATCGGTGCCCGCGTAGAGCTGCACGCCCTGGATATTGCCAACCTGCTGGACGCTGCTTGCCGGCAGTCCAAACAGGACGGCTACGTCGGCGGCCACATCCTCGAACCCGGCCGAGTAGTACACCATCGTCTTGTCCTGCGTCTGGGCCTGGAACTTGGTCAGCTTCGTAAAGCCTGCATCAGAGAGCAGCCCGGCAATCGCGTTGCTCCGGGCCGCCAAGCCGGTGCCGTTGGCAACGGAGATCGGCTGCAGCGACTTGTCGTAGGCGGGCGCCGCGGGCGTTGCGGGCGCTTGTGTTGGGGATGCCGGGGCGGGCTGGCTCAGGTCCGGGCTGTTGCGCAACGCAGTGAAGAAGGTTGACGCCGCCGGCTCAGCAAGGGTGAGCCGGTTGGGGTCCTGTGGCGCAGGCATTGTTGGCGTAGTGATGAAGTTGATGTTGGCGGGGTCAATGTTCTTCAGCCTGTTGGCGATAGTCAGCAGGGAGGGGATGGACGACAGGCCCGAGTCGACCGTCAGGTTCCTCGTGATGGTATCGGCAATGGTGAGGGTCTTTTGCGGGTTTCCCAGCGTGCCCTCGGACTTGAGCTTTCGGCTGAGCGAAGCCAGGAATCCCTGCTGGGCCTGGATGCGCCCCAAATCCCCGCCATTGGCGAATGCATGCCGCGTGCGGAGGAATGCCAGGGCCTGCTCGCCCTGCACCTGCGATGTGCCGGCGGGCAGGTTCAGGCCGCTGTCCGGATCGTGCACGGCGTCACTGACGCAGACTTCCACGCCACCCACGGCGTTGGACAGCTCCTTCACCGCATTGAAGTCAGCCATCATGAAGTGGTCCACTTCCAAACCGGTCAACTTGTTCACGGTGTCCACCGCACAGCCAATTCCCGCCTGCGCCATGGCGCTGTTGATCATGACGTCCTGCCGCGCAGGATAAGCCTGCTTGGTTTTGGGATCGGTGCAGGCCGGAACATCGACCAGCAGGTCGCGGGGAAAGCTGACCACGTTCACATGCTTGTTGTCCGCGGAGATGTCCAACAGCATCATCACATCGGACTGCCCGTAGCCGGAGGAGTCCTCGGCGCTGCCGTACTGGCTGTTGCTTCCGTCCCTCGTGTCCGATCCCAGGACCAGGATCTGCAGCCGGTCGGTGCTGTCATTAACGGCACCTTCGGTCCGCTCCCCGCCCGCCGTCAGCTCGGACGTGCTGATGTTGGACTGCAGGCGCCAGGCCCAGTAGCCGCCGAAAGCCACGGCGCCCAGGAGCAGGACCGACACCACGGCCGTAACCGCTTTGAGCCAGCGCGGTACCCGGCGGGCAGGCCGACGGTGGCGGGAACTGGCGGCATAGAGCTCACCTTGGCCGGGATAGGCACTCGGGCTGGAGCCAACCTGATCCTGGCCGGGGGACTTTCTGGAACCGAACACGGCAAAATGACCTTCGGGAGGGGATGGGTTTCGGATACCTTACAGGCCTTAGCTGGCAATTCCCTCAGAACGATCAGGCGCACGGCCGTGCTGCCGCCATCATCGGCGTGGGGAGGCGTACTCTTTCTTCTCGGCGGTACCGCCCCGGAGCTGGGCCCGGCCATGGGGGAAGTCCTGGTGTGCAGGCTGAGGAACGGACAGATGAATACAGGACAAAAGCAGCGCGCGACGGGCCGTCCTGCCCGGCGCGGGCTGGGCAAAGTAGCGGTGTGGCTCGAAGATGACTCCCCGGGACGCCTGCGGCCCCTTATCCTGGCGGTGGTCCTCACGCTCTCCGCAATCGGACTCGTGGAAGTAGCCTCGGCGTCGTCCGTTGAATCCGTGGCACAAGGCAACAATCCGTACGATCTCCCCTTGAAGCAGGCCATGTGGACCGTGGCCGGCGTGGTGATCATGCTGGTCTTGGCCCGCTTGCCCGTGCGGCGGATCCGTCGTCTGGGCTGGCCGCTGCTGATAGGTTCCCTGATCGCCCTTGTCCTGGTGTTCACACCGCTCGGTATGTCCGTCAACGGCAACCGGAACTGGCTGAGCGTGGGCGGCTTCACCGCACAGCCATCAGAATTCGCCAAGCTATCGCTGATCGTGTGGGCCGCCGCCATCCTGGACCGGAAACAGGCGCTGCTGGCCAACTGGAAACATGCCGTGGTTCCCCTGGGGCCTGCGGGCGGGCTGATCATGCTGGTCGTGGCGCTGGGGCATGATCTCGGCACCACCATGATCATCATGATGATCCTGGCCGCCACCATGTTCTACGGCGGCGTGCGAATGAAGGTGTTCTCGGTGGCAGGCATGATCTGCGTGGTGGCGGCCCTGCTGCTTGCAGCAACCAGCGGCAACAGGATGGGCCGCATCTCATCCTGGCTCGGCATGGGATCCGAGGAGGACGCCCAGGGCATGGGCTACCAGGCCCAACATGGCGCCTACGCCCTTGCCTCCGGCGGCTGGTTCGGCGTGGGCCTGGGCCAGAGCCGGCAGAAATGGAACTGGATCCCGGAAGCCCACAACGACTTCATCTTCTCCATCCTGGGCGAAGAGCTTGGCCTGGCCGGGACACTGCTGGTCCTGGGCCTCTTCGCCATCCTGGCCATCACTGTCTTCAAGACCATCGCCCGCACCACGGACACGTTCTCGCGCATCGTCGCCTGCAGCGTGATTACCTGGATCCTGGGCCAGGCGGTGATCAACATCGCCATGGTCAGCGGGTTGCTGCCGGTCATCGGTGTGCCGCTTCCGTTCATCTCCTACGGCGGCTCGGCCATGGTCTCCTCCCTTGCCGGAATCGGGGTCATCCTGGCGGTAACCCGTCCCGATCAAGCACCTGCCGGCGGAGCCCTGCACGCCGCCGCGGCCCCGCGGGGCCGGGACAGCCGCGGCGGCACCGCAAAGCAGGCCAGGGAGCATGAGTACCAGCGGTAGCGCCGGGGGGACCGGTCCCGCGGTGCCCATGACCGCCATCCGCTTCATCCTGGTCTTCGGGATTGTCAGTGCGCTGATGGACATGGTGTACGAGGGTGCCCGCAGCGTCACGGGACCGTACCTTGGCATGCTCGGCGCCTCGGCGCTCCTGGTCAGCGTGGTGACGGGGGCCGGTGAGGCAGTGGCCCTGGTCCTCCGCCTGGTCTTTGGGCGGCTGGCAGACCGGCCCGCCCTGCGGTGGACCCTGGCGATCAGCGGCTACGGCCTGACCGCACTGTCCGTCCCCCTGCTGGGCATCACCGATGCACTGTGGATCGCCTGCCTCCTGGTCCTGGCCGAACGGCTCGGCAAGGCAGTCCGGAGTCCGGCGAAGGACACCATGCTCGCGGAGGCCGGGTCCTCCCTGGGCCGGGGAAAGGCCTTCGCGCTGCATGAAGCCCTCGACCAGGCGGGCGCGTTCGTTGGCCCGCTGCTGGTGGGTGCGGCCCTGGCGCTCTCCGGCAGCTACGGCCCGGGTTTCCTGCTGCTGGCCGTTCCCGGTCTTGCGGCGATGCTGATCCTGTTCCGGCTCAAGCGCAGGGTTCCTGATCCCGGCGCCTTCGAAACCGTGGTGCGCATGGATGATGCCGCATCTCCGGCAGGCGTGTTGGCTGCCGCGCCCGCTGCCACCCCGATGCCCCGCCAGTTCTGGCTCTACGCCGCCTTCAGCAGCCTGACGATGTTCGGCTATGCCACATTCGGGCTGCTCTCCTTCCATGCGGTGGCCACGGGACTCCTTGCGCCGGCCCTGGTTCCGGTCCTGTACGCGGCGGCCATGGGCGTGGATGCCGTGGCCGCACTGCTCTCCGGCTGGCTCTATGACCGGGTGGGGTTGAAGGTACTCCTGGTCCTTCCGGTCCTTGCCGCCGCGGTTCCATGGCTGGGCTTCAGCAACAGCGCCCCGCTGGCCGTAATAGGGGCGCTGGTGTGGGGAGCAGCCATGGGAGTCCAGGAAAGCACCATGCGGGCCGGCGTGGCAGGGCTTGCACCGGCAGCCCGGCGGGGGAGTGCCTACGGAATGTTTACGGCCTGCTACGGCCTTGCCTGGCTGGCGGGAAGCTTTCTGATCGGCTTGCTCTACGAACAGTCGGTACCGGCGCTGGCCGTCACCATCACGGTTGTCCAGGCGGCGGCACTGGCCGTCTTCGCGATCGTGCGGCCGCATTCAACCGTTGCCGGCAGCAGTAAACGGGGGTCTTCGGGGAAGAAAAACACCTAGGCGACGGCTCCCGCTGTCTCGGGGCATTCAACGCAGCGGACGTCAGCAACCAGGGAACCGGCGTCGTCCTTATGGAAATGGGTGACGTGATTGGTGGTCCTGCCGCACGTGGGGCAGAAGCACTGGCTTTGTTTTGTCCACATGCATGAATAATACGGAACAGCCCCGCAAAGAGAAGTTCGCGGCCGAAAGTATGTGGATCGCCACAGCCCTTCTTAACCGGATCTTGACTAAAACCCGGCGCGATCCTTCAGTCAACGCTGAGATTCGCGGCGTAGTTTGGGCTCATCACCGCAGTAGGCAGTAGGGAAGGGGCGCAGGACAATGACCATTACCGATTACTTCGTGGCTCTTGGCGGCATGCTGGCTTCACTCGGATGCGCAGGGCTGGTGGCAGCAGGCCTGATCCGGGCACGGGCCCGGCACTAGTTTGACACGGCGGCACGGCATTTCCGGGCGGCAGCTTCTGTGAAGCGCCTGCCCCGGGCGGATGCTGGTGGCGTTCATGCTGCGCCACGGCATTTTCCCTGACGGCAGCTTCTGTGACGCGCCTGTCCTAGGCGAAGGCCGGCGGCTCGAACCGCGTTGCGGGCAGGCCGCTGGGCATGGCCTTCAGGATGCTGTCCGCAACGCTGCGTACTTTGAGGTTGCGGTGCCGCGAGGTGCCGGCGAGCTTGCTGAACGCTTCCGCGTAGGAGCAGCGGTTCTGTGCCATGAGCACCCCGCAGGCCACGTCGATGCTGGTCCTGCTCTCCAATACCTGCTTCAGGTTGTCGCCGGCCCGGATAATGCCGTGCACATCCAGCGCCAGCTTGAGGCTGTGCGACGCCACCCCGCCAAGCCAGGCTGCTTCTCCGATGACCTTGGCCGTGAACCCGTAACCGGGAGGGCCCAGCAGGATGAGGGCAGCGGCCGAGCCCGGCTGCAGTTCAAGGGGGACCGCCAGGGCGGAGCCAAAGCCGTTGTCCAGCAGCCGCTTCCGGTATGCCTGCCAGCGGGAGCCGCCATGGTTGATGACCGCCGGAGCTGCCAGGGCCGAACCCAGCGCTGCAGGTCCATCCCCGTGCTCGTCCTCGGAAGCGGCAAGCCCTGCTGCGGCCGGCGTGCTTCCGGCGGTGGCATAACAGGCACGCTGCCGGTGCAGGACAGCCGCGCACTCGATTCTGGTGCCCGCCGTCGTGCTGATCCAGCGCGCGGCAGCATCGGTAAGTCGTTGCAGGGACTCTGCGTCGCCGTCGGCCCCTGTCACCAGGTCCAGGAGGAATCCCTGCCGCTCGGGCTCCCTGTTGCTCACCGGGCCACCACCTGCCACCCTGCACCCCCATCCCGTCATGTCCCTTGGCCATGGCGCCGCGGGTTTCATTGCAATGTATTAGCAGGGTGCGCGCGCGGCACGAGTAGCCGGTACTCTACTTTTTCGCACCACCTGCGCGGGTACTTGGACGGGCTGCCGGACGTTGTGGAGGTGGTGGGAGGCGGAGTGGGCTACCATTGGTTTGTTAGACAGCCAAGCAAGTAGGATATCGAAGGAATTCGCATGAACCCGCATGGTGCAAGCGAAGGCTACAGGTACCCGCCCACGGAAGGCGCCCAGCCCGGAGCGGTTGATGTCATCAACGCCCTCCGCGAGTTCCGCACGTCAGAGACCGCCATGAGAAGGCGCACCCGATCGTCTGTCGCGATGGGGGAGACGGACCTCCTGGCCCTGCGCTACCTCATCGACGCCGACGCCGCCGGCACCGGAATCCGGCCCACGGAACTCGCTGCCCGCCTGGGGATCACCTCCGCCTCCATGACCAGCCTCGTTGACCGGCTCGTGGCCAATGGCTACGTCACCCGCGAACCTCACCCGTCCGACCGCCGCGCGGTCATCCTCCGGCCCACCCCGGGCGCCGACGAAGAGGTCCGGCACAACCTCAACCAGATGCATACCCGCATGCTTGAGGCTGCCGAATCGCTGTCCCAGGAGGAAATCCGGGCCGTGATGCACTTTCTGATGCGCATGCGTGAAGCAGTGGATGCGGTGAATTCCCCGGCCGGCGCTACTGTTCGGTAGACAAAGGCATAATCCTAGTTAGACTAGCTACATTGTTAGTTAACTACCGGATGGCGGATCGAATGACTGCAGTACTTGAACCTCAGGCGCCGGGACAGTCAACTCCCGCGGATACCTATGAAGTCCTCCCGCACCAGCCGGCAGTTGCCGCGGTGCTTCCTGAACCGGGCACGCCTTTCCACTGCGGCGTGGCAATGACCGAGTCTCCCATTCCCATCGCCTCACTGGGATGGGCGCCGCTGGAGCTGGGTTCGTCCGAGTGGTGCTGCGCCTGCGGCTACCGGATGGATGGTGGCCCGGCCGGCGATCCGCTCGAGGCCGTCCGCCTGGCGTCGGCCAGGGTGGAGAGCATTCAGTGGGAACTTGATACGGCGCAGGAGCGGTTTGGCACTGCCCTCCGGAACGCGTCACGGCTGGGCGCCGGCCAGGAGGCACTCAGTGAGGCCGCAGGCCTTAGTGCGGCGGAACTTCAGGAATTCCTGGCCGACGGCCAGAGGATCGTCTAACCCGAAAAATCAGGTAGGAGCGGGGCCTGCCTCAGGCAGGCCCCGCTTGGTGTCATGCTCCGCAAACCCTGAAGTGCAGCCATCCGTCTCTTCAGATGCAGCTGCACTTCGGGATATGGAGATGAAGTTCGAAAATTGTCGGCCGGCTCTGGCCCGAATCCTGGGCGCGGCGAGGGGCCGGAAAATGTTTTATGCGGCCAGGCTGGCTGCTGCCGGACGCGGATGTCGCCGGCCGGCCAGCACGCTGATGGTGCATGGCTGCTGGGCCGGATCGATCATGGCGGGCAGCTGCCTGGACTCGGAGGCGGAGCGGAGCATATCCAGCGCTTCCTCGTCCACCCAGGCTCCGGAAATATCGAGTTCCAGGTCCAGGCCCCCCTTGAGGGAGTTGGCGCGTTTTGCCACGACATACAGTGCGTTGATGCTATGGACGGTGATGTGCCCCTTTGCAATCACCTGGGCCTTGCTGTGATCCAGATCCACCCGTACTACGATGTGCAGCTTAGAGTTCAAGTTGTAAAGCCTTCCCCGGCATTGGCTGCGACGCTGCAGCTTCTTGCAATGGCCCGTTTGCATGAGCCTCCATTAGATTAGGCAACGAATGTGATGCACGCAACACGGTGATGTTTGTTACACCTGCGAAGACCGCTATCAGTTTCAGGAGCGCCGCATGACCATCCCGCCCGCCCATAAGCCGTCCGTCCTCTTTGTCTGCGTGCACAACGCCGGCAGGTCACAGATGGCCGCGGCATTCCTCACCTCCTTATCCAGGGGAGCGGTTGAGGTCCGCTCGGCCGGTTCCCAGCCCGCGGAGAAGGTGAATCCGGCCGCCGTCGAAGCCATGGCAGAGGTGGGTATCGACATGTCCGCTGAGGTGCCGAAGGTGCTGACCACCGAGGCGGTGAAAGAATCGGACGTGGTGATCACGATGGGATGCGGTGACGAGTGCCCGTTTTTCCCGGGCAAGCGTTACGAGGACTGGGTGCTGGAGGATCCGGCCGGCAAGGGCGTTGGCTCCGTCCGTCCGATCCGTGATGAGATCAAGGCACGCGTTGAACAACTGATCACCGAACTCCTGCCCGCGCAGCACGCGGACGCCCAGTAGTACCGCCACCGAAGGACACTCCATGAGCAAAGAACAGCTGATCATCATCGGCTCCGGCCCCTCCGGCTACACCGCCGCAATCTACGCCGCCCGCGCCGGCCTGAACCCCCTGGTCCTGGCAGGGTCCGTCACCGCCGGCGGTGCGCTGATGAACACCACCGAGGTGGAAAACTTCCCGGGTTTCCCCGGCGGCATCCAGGGCCCCGAGCTGATGGACGGGCTGCAGCAGCAGGCGGAAAAGTTCGGCGCGCGCATTGAGTACGACGACGCCACCTCGGTTGATCTGAAGGGTTCCGTTAAGCGTGTGGTCACCGGCGCCGGGGAGACTTACGAGGCACCCGCCGTCATCCTGGCCACCGGCTCCGCCTACAAGGAACTCGGGCTGCCGGAGGAGAAAAAGTTCAGCGGCCACGGCGTCTCCTGGTGCGCCACCTGCGACGGGTTCTTCTTCCGGGACCAGGACATCATTGTGGTGGGCGGCGGCGACTCCGCCATGGAAGAGGCAACCTTCCTGACCCGGTTCGGAAAGTCCGTGACCGTGGTGGTCCGCAAGGGTGAACTGCGCGCCTCCCGCATCATGGCCCAGCGCGCCAAGGACAACCCCAAGATCTCCTTCGCCTGGAACTCAGCCGTGACCGCAATCCACGGCGACGGCAAGGTCACCGGGGTCACCCTGACCGACACCCGCACCGGCGAAACCAGGCATCAGGGCGCCACCGGCATCTTCGTGGCCATCGGGCACCTGCCGCGCACCGAACTGGTGGCCGGCCAGGTGGATTTGGACGACGAAGGCTACATCAAGGTCGATGCACCCACCACGTGCACCAACCTGCCCGGTGTTTTTGCCTGCGGCGACGCCGTGGACCACCGCTACCGCCAGGCCATCACCGCCGCGGGAACCGGGTGTGCCGCCGCCCTCGACGCCGAGCGGTTCCTGGCAGCACTGGAAGATGCAGCAAGCATCGCTACCGCACTGGTGGAGGAGCCGACCCACAGCTAGAGAGGCTGCCCGGGCAACCTCGGCTGCCCGGGCAGTCCGCCGTGGTTCCTGTTGTCCTGCGCCGTTCCGGCGTCAGACGACTTCGGGAAGCCGTCCCGTTAATACTGAAACCGGAGCAGCCGACCAGCGCTCCCGCTCCGGCTCGTACGAGACCACCATGGATGTATCGCTCCCGTTCGCCTCGTCAATGGCCAGCAGCAAGGCGTCCTCCACATGCCTGGCATACTCCAGCCGCTCCGGCAGCGAACCCTGCAGCCCGCCGTCGTCGATCACTACGTGGCCCTTGCCGTCCACGATGACCTTGAGTGAAAACCCCTGGTCCTCATGAAGGGACCCGCGGGTGGATGATATTTCGGTGACCCGGTCTGCGCGGACCAGCCCGTTGCCCAGCGTGCGGATCCATACTTCACCCATGAATTGACCTCCCCTTGGATTGGGACGCGCTTCAGTGCCCCATAAGGCGAACGCTACTCCTCGCGGGCGCGTTTGTGACCCCCGTTTTTGCGGGCCCCAGGGTCTTTCGACTGCTTCGCAGGAACGGAATTTGGGCTATTGTGATGCCGACAGCCGACCGAGGGGGAGATAAGACAACTTTGGAGAAAGATATGTGGTCAAACCTTGATACCTACCTTTTTCCTCTCCAGGCCGGCACGGTATGTCCCTCAGGCACTTTTGAACTGGATGTCGCCACCGGGAAGATGAAATGGTCCGACGGGATGTTCGGCATCCACGGGCTGCGCCCGGGGGAAGTGGTTCCCACGTTCGAACTGCTGATGTCCCACAAACACCCACAGGACCGTGAACCGATCCTTGCCCTGTGGAAGAACCTGCTGCAGTCCGGAGGCCAGGGCGCCCTGCTGCACCGCATCATCGACGTGCGCGGAAGGGAGCGGCGCGTCTTCTCGGCCCTCCAGGCGGTGCCCGCAGCGTCCGGGCGCGTGGAGCAGGCGCGCGGATTCATGGTGGACGTAACCCAAAGCCTCCGCATCGAATCCCAGCAGGCAGCCACGGAGGCAATTGAGGGCGCCTACGCGCACAAGGCCGTGATTGAGCAGGCCAAGGGGATCATCATGGCGCTGCAGGGGGTTGAACCTCCGGCAGCCTTCGAGATGCTGGCCACCCGCAGCCAGCATGCCAACGTCAAGCTGCACATCGTGGCCGAGGAACTGGTGAACGCGGCAGTCAACGGCAAAGCCAGGGAAGTCCTGACGGGCTTCTGAGGAGGCCTCGTCGGCCGGTCCGGGCACCCGCCGGTTCCCGGAGTACCGGTTCCCAGGCGCGCTGCTGGGACCTTCGGCACTTCCGGCCCGGCTGCACCCAGGGCGACCCTGTTGGCATGGCGGACAGGACCTCGACCAGCCGGACGCGCGGCGGCAGCATCGGCTCCGCCGTGGTCAACGCCTTGCTGCTCTACGGCATCAACATCTGGCCGGGTTGGCGGATCGTGCCCTTCCTGACTGCGGACATGGACCGCGTGCTGGACCTCATCAACGCAACCCTGGTCGCAGGAATCGTGGTCAACCTGGTGTGCGCGGTCATCCGCTCCAGGGCCCTCCTGGCCCTCGGGAACCTGGTGTCGATAGGTATAGGCCTGGCGGCGCTGCTCCGGCTATGGGAGGTCTTCCCCTTCGATTTCGGCGGCAACTGGCCAGGCTGGCCGGTGCTGGTCCGGGTGTTCCTGGTGCTCGGAATCGCGGGCTCGATCATCGGCGCCATCGTTGAGCTGGTAAACCTCTTCCGTGCCTTGGCCGGGTTCGAGCCCAGGCCGCGCTAAGCCGGGCGCCTTTGGCCCTGGCCGCCGGGCGGCCGAGGATTTTCCCGCCGCGCGCCCGAGGACCTTCCCGCCGGGCAGCAATGGCCTTGTCCGGTGAGTCACACCCGACCCTGTGGAGCAAGGAGCCGGCCATAGGATAAATCTGATGACTTCCCCGGATGATCCCCAGCCCTTCAGCCTGCGCAGTATTGCCGTGGCCGCTTTCGGTCCCACGCTGCTTTTCGGAATCGGCCAGGGCGCCATCCTTCCGGTGGTGGCATTGTCCGCCCGCGGGCTGGGTGCTTCCGTGGCGGTGGCAGCACTGATCGTTACCCTCATTGGCCTGGGATCCTGGTTCTTCAACCTGCCGGCCTCCCTGGTGACCCTCCGTTTCGGTGAGCGCTGGTCCATTGTGGGGGCCGCCGTCGCAGCGGGCCTGGCCCTGGTGGCCGCTGCCACTGCTGCCCTGGCCCCGAACGGGCTGTGGCTGCTGGCCGTGGCGATGGCCGTCGTCGGAATGTCCGGTGCCGTGTTCGGCCTGGCCCGGCAGAAGTACCTGACGGAGGCCGTGCCCGTGGCGTTCCGGGCCCGGGCGCTGTCCACGCTTGGCGGCGTCAACCGCATCGGCGTCTTCATCGGCCCGTTCGCGGGGGCTGCCGTGATGCAGTTCTTCGGGCTGGCCGGTGCCTACTGGGTGGGCGTGGTGGCCATGGCGGCCGCCGCTTTGCTCTCCCTCACCATCCCTGACCTCGCGGCGCCGGATGGCCAGCCCGGCAGGGGTGCCGGCCCCCAGCCGACGCTCCGGAGCGTGGCGGTCTCGCACGCCGGGGTGTTCCTTTCGCTGGGCGTAGGCATCCTGCTGCTGAGCGCCCTCCGCTCCTCCCGCCAGGTGGTGATTCCACTCTGGGCCGACCACCTGGGCATGGATGCTACGTCCGCGTCCCTGGTCTACGGGCTGTCCGGTGCCATCGACATGCTGGTGTTCTATCCCGCCGGGAAGCTGATGGACCGCAAGGGGCGGCAGTGGGTGGCGGTGCCATCGACCCTCCTCATGGGGACGGCGCTGCTGCTGATTCCGCTCACCGGGTCCTTCATGGGGCTCCTGATGGCGGCGCTGCTGATCGGGTTCGGCAACGGCATCAGCTCCGGGCTGGTGATGACACTCGGCGCCGACTTCTCACCGGACCGCGGCCGCGGCCAGTTCCTGGGCCTGTGGCGCTTCATGGCGGATGCCGGCTCAACCGGGGGACCGGTGCTGCTCTCCGGGGTGACGGCGCTCGCCTCGCTTGGCCCGGGGATCTCGGCCACCGGCCTCCTGGGGTTCGCGGCGGCGGCCGTGTTCGCCGTCGTAATTCCCCGCCTGAAGCACCGCCGGAACTACTGACGCCCGCAAGTCAGGGCAAGTGGGCCAGGCCGGCGCAGGCGTCCCACAGGCGCTTGCGGGCCTGCGGGTCCGATCCCATGCCCGGCGTACCAAGCTCCCCGCGTTTCGCCCAGAGCTTCCCGGATACTCCCGCTGTTTCGCTTGATGTCGCCAGCCAGAGGGCGGTGTCTGCCGCTTCTTCTGCCGGTGCACCGAAGAGGTTGGTGAGCAGACGGAACGGGCCGCCAACGTCCTTGAGGAGTGACGTGTTCTTGGCCAGCCCCGGATGGACGGCGTTGGCCACCACGCCTGAGCCCCGCAGGCGTTCGGCAAACTCCTGCGTGAGGAGAACGCGGGCGAGCATGGTGGGTGGTGTGGAACGAAGGTAGCTGTACCGGCCCTTGGCGGTCTGGAGGTCGTCGAAGTTGACTCTGGTGTTGCCGTACTTTGATGCGATGTTCACGATCCGGGCCGTGCCTGCCACCGCCGCGGCGTTCCTGAGCGCGTCAAGCATCAGGTTGGTGAGCAGGAAGTATGCCATGACGTTGGTGGCAAACGTCAGTTCCAGCCCGTCCGGCGTTACCTGGCGCTCCTTACGGAACACTCCGGCCGAGTTCACCAGGACATCGAGCCTGCCGTGGCGTGAGAGGAAGTCAGCCGCCGCGGCGTGGATCGAGGACTGGCCCGACAGGTCGCAGGCCAGTGGCTCCAGGAGGGCGGAAGGGAGGACGCGCTGAATGGCGCTCGCTGCCGCCTCCGCGCGGGCGGGTGAGCGGCCAACTACGACGACCAGTGCGCCTTCGCGTGCGAGACCGGTTGCCACAGCCTGACCCAGGCCGCTCGCCGCGCCTGTCACCATCGCCACGGTGCCATCCATGGATGCCATGCTAGTCCCCTTGGCGAACCGGGTCAGCGAACGATCTTGAAGTTGAACGCGGGGGTGCCCAGTGCGCCCCAGAGGCGAAGCCAGACGGGGAGGAGCATTTCCGTGCCACGGGCGGTGGAGATGTCACCGAGGTCGATGACGTCCTCGTGGCCAAAATCCTTCAACAGCCCCGTGACGGTGTGCTTGGCGTCAGCGTCGTTTCCTGAGACGAAGACGGTGCTGCTCCCGGGAAGCGTACCCGGCCGTGCCATGAGGTCGGCGTTGAGGGTGTTGAGCGACTTCACCACGCGGGCGCCGGCGAATTCGCGTTGAATCTGTTCACCGAGCGAATCGGTGTCTTTGACGAAGAGGGTCGGGGGCATTCCCTGGCTGAAGTCCAGCGGGTTGGCGATGTCCAAGATGACCTTTGCCGTCGAGGTTTTCGCGGCCCGCCTGCGCCAGGACATCCAGGGAGGCGCTGCCATTGGTGGCGTTGACGATGAGCTCTGCCCCGCTGGCGGCGCCGGCGTAGCTGGCCAGTGTGATGCCGGGGTTGGCTGCGGCCCAGTCGGCGAAGGGTTCGGTGCCCATGGCGCCGGGCTCCGTGCGGGCCAGTGTGGCTTCGGGGCTGCGGGTACCAATGGTCACCGCGTGTCCGAGCTCTGCCAACCGCGCGCCAAGGGTGCGGCCTACAATGCCGGTTCCGAGGACGGCAATCTTCATGGTGGTTTCCTATCTGCTGGTGGGCGCCGCCGCATGTGACGGAACGTTCACAAGTTTGTGACGGATCGATCCGTCTGTCAAACTTGGAGACAGGACATGTGGTCTTGAACGTGGAAGGTGGGTTGTCCGTGGCACGCAAGAGCGGCGAGGAGAACCGGCGCAATGTGCTTGAGGTAGCCACGCGGCTGTTCTACCAGCGGGGGATCCGTGCGGTGGGAATGGATACCGTGGTCAAGGAGTGCGGGGTGGGGAACGCCACCATCTACCGTCAGTTCCCCACCAAGGACGCCCTCGCTACGGCATATGTACAGGGGCGTGCGGATGCGTGGTTTGAGCGGATGTGGCAGGTAGCCGACGAATGCAACGAACCCCGGGAAAAGCTCATGGCCGTCTTTCGGGTTTTAGCGGAGGACACCGCGGGCGCCACTTACCGCGGGTGCCCGATGCTGAATACGAACACGGAGTTCCCGGAGGGAAACCATCCGGCGCACCTGGTGGCCGTGGGACACAAGCAGCAAGTTCGGGACTGGTTCCAGTCCCTTGCAGCCGAGGCTGGAGTGCGTGATCCGGATGAGCTGGCCGAAGAGTTGCTCATCGTCCTTAACGGGGCCTACGCCACGGGCGCGGTTCTCGACGGCGCCCTCTACGGCAAGCGCGCCCTGAATCTTGCCCGGCGCCTCGTCGATGACGCCTGCGCGGGGCTCTAACTGGCGGAAGCCTGCAGGGTCTGGCCGTGGCTTGACGTGCCGCTGGTGGTGTTCGCAGGAAGTGTCGCAGGGGCGCGTTATCCTCAACACATGAGTGACCCTGGCGCAGACCTCCGCATCAGTCCACTGCAGAAAGCCGTGTGGTGGGCGCAGGACTATGTGTACGCCGCGGCCTGGCAGGTGCGCGGATTCCTGTCGCGCGTGCAGCCGGGGTCGTTCCGCAACGGAACCCGCGCCCCCGTGGTGATCATTCCCGGCGTCTACGAAAACTGGCAGTTCATGATGCCGCTCATCCAGGTGATCCACGACGCCGGACATCCGGTGCACGTGGTCACCGTCCTGCAGCGCAACAAGCTGAAGGTGCCCGACGCCGCCCGCCTGGTGGCCCAGCACCTGGAGGAAGCCGGGCTGCGCGATGCCATCCTGGTGGCACACAGCAAGGGCGGCCTGATCGGCAAATACACCATGCTGCAGCTGGATCCCGGGCACCGGATCGACCGGATGATCGCCGTCTGCGCCCCGTTTTCCGGTTCCCGCTATGCCCGGTACATGCTGCTGCCCAGCCTGCGGATCTTCTCGCCGCGGAACGCCCTGACCCTCCAGATGTCCCGCGAGTTGGCCATCAACGGCCGCATCACGTCCATCTACGGGCCCTTCGATCCGCACATTCCGGAGGGGAGCGTGCTGCCCGGCGCCACCAACATTGAACTGCCCGTGGCGGGGCACTTCAAAATCCTGGGCGATCCCGAGACGGCGAGGATCATTGTGGAGCAGCTGAACCTTCCGGCCTGACCGCGTCCGCCGCCTGCGTGGCCTCTGGTGCTGCCGGTGTCCGGGAGGCAATGTGCTGCGCGATGAACGCCGCGTCGGCTCCCACGCCGTGGACCATGGAGGATGCCAGCGACTGCTGGAAAGTGGCGCCCAGGAAGAACAGCCCAGGCTGCGCCGCGGCCACGCCCCGGTGCTGATCCGGCTGCCCGTCCCGGCCAAACACCGGCAGCTGGATCCAGTCCAGGTCCGGCCCGAACCCTGTGCACCACACGACGTTGGAGACCTCGAGGGTCCTGCCGTCCGCAAGCACCGGCCACCCGTCCCGGGCGCTTTCCGTCCGGGGGACGCGTTCGACGCCGGCGCGCACCAGATCCCGGTTCTTCACCCTGACCAGTGGTCCACTGTGCGCAAGGATCTGTGGGCGGGCTTTCCTGCCCAGGGGCGTGTTGAGCGTCAGGAGGTGCGAGAAGGCGAAGAAGACAGCCAGCGTGAGGGGCCTGGCGGCCGCGGCGTCGATGGGCCAGGGGATTTCCCCCGGGTGCCGGCCGGAAAGGTAGGTCTTATGGATGGGGGCAAGCTCGAGGGCGATATCCGCGCCCGAGTTGCCGGCCCCGACCACCAGGACCGGGCCCGGAGCGAGGTCCCTGGGGTTCCTGTAGCTCCCCGCGGTCAATTGGCGGAGGTCCGGGCTGAGCTGCCGCGCGAACTCGGGCACCTTGGGTTTCCGGTCCCAGCCCGGAGCCACCACCACGTTGTCCGCCTCGAACACCACGCCGTCAGCCTGGACGACGAAGGCGCGCCCGTTGTGGCTGAGGCTGGTGACGCGGACGCCGTGCCGCACCGGCAGCCTGAGCCGGTCCGCATACCCGGCCAGGTAATCGGCAAACTCTTCGCGGGCTGGGTACGACCACTGCGGCGCCGGGTAGCGGCTGCCGGGGAGGGCGTCATAGCGCGCCGGAGTGAACAGCCTCAGGGAGTCCCAGCGCGTCCGCCAGCTGTCCCCGGTCCTGGCATTTTCATCCAGGATGAGGAAGGGACGCTTCAGGCGGGACAGGTGGTAGCCCATGGCCAGACCGGCCTGGCCGCCGCCGATCACCACGGTGTCGAAGTGTTCTGACATGATGGCCTGCCCTTCTGCCCTTCTGCCCGTCGCCGCTGCGCCGCGTCTCCGGAGTACTGCTAGAATTCGTCCGAAGTGTATTCGGATGAATTAAGGCTAGGTCCGGCAATGAACGAAGTCAATGCCCCGGCACGCCGCTACCACTCGCCCCGGCGCAAGGAACAGGCAGCAGCAACCCGGGACGCCGTCCTGGCTGCCGCGCGCGGGTTGTTCGTGGGGGAGGGGTACCGTTCCACCACCGTGGCGGCCATCGCGCGGCAGGCCGGGGTCGCCGTCGACACTATCTATGCCACCATCGGGCGCAAGCCGGACCTGTTGCGGGAAGTGGTGGAAGCGGCCATTTCAGGGACCGGCCAGGCAGTGCCGGCGGAGCGCCGCGACTACGTCCTCCGCGTGCGGGATGCCGCGGATGCGGGCGAAAAGATCCGGATCTATGCCGAGGCCCTGGCCGGTATCCAGCCCCGCCTGGCGCCGGTCTATGTGGCGCTGCGGGATGCCGCCGGCACCGATCCCGATTGTGCCGCGCTGTGGCGCGAGATCTCCGACCGGCGTGCGGCCAACATGCGCCGGTTCGTGGACGAGCTGGCCGCCACCGGGGAGCTCCGGCCGGACCGCCCGGCCGCCGAGCTCGCCGACGCGGTGTGGAGCATGAACGGGCCGGAGTACTGGGTCCTGCTGGTGGACCAGCGCGGCTGGAGTCCCGACCAGTTTGCGGCATGGCTGGCCGACGCCTGGTGCCGGCTGCTGCTCCGTACGGTCCCGGCGCCGGACAGCGGCACGTGATCACGGCCCCGCTTCCTTGGGGACTGCTTCCTTCCGGGCGTGCGGGTCAGGATGTGGACGGGCCCAGGTGGCCGGCATGGTGCTCGCCTGTTAATGCGTGGCGGGGTTCCTTTAGTTCCACGAAGAGGCAGTGGGTTGGGGTTGAGCCGATGTTCGTTCCGGAGTGCTCCTGTGCATCCAGCCAGCGGGCCTGCCCTGGCTGCAGCTCCACGTCGGCCTCCCGGTCTCCGGAACGCAGCCTGCGGGCGAAGGAACTCAGTGTCACCATCACGCTGTCCGGGTGGGAATGGGTGCCGGTGCTGTCACCGGGGCCGTCCGTGTACTCCAGGACGCGGACCCGCTCATTTTCGAAGACGAGCCGGTAATGCTGCGGATTGACTGCAATGGGATCGGCCACGGTAAACCCCTCACGTGCTTCATGGGACGTGCGTACCATAACGGTACGTAGGTATCATAAAACCTGTGTCCGGACACCACAATGAGAAATATTTGCTGAGCGGGAGGATCAGGCAAAAGTCGCGTACCCGCGAGGCCCTGGTCGGCGTCCTGCGGGACCAACTTGAAGCCGGGCGTGATCCGTCAGTGGCGGAAGTGGCGGCGATCGCCGGCATCTCCCGGACCACTGCCTACCGGTACTTTCCGGACAAGGAGGCGCTCCTGCACGCCGCGCTCCCCGAAACCGGAGCCGGCTCGCTGCTTGGTGAGGACCCGCCGTCGGACGTTCATGCCCGCCTTGCACGCACCCTGGACGCCCACTTCGAGTTCATCCGGGCCTGGGAACCACAGCTGCGCGCCGCATTGCGGCTGTCCCTCACGCCCGGCACCTCACGCCCCACGCTTCGCGGCGGCCGCGCCATCGCCTGGTACCGGGATGCCCTGTCCCCGCTGGAGTCAGCACAACCGGGCTGCGACACCGCCGCCCTTGCCGTCAGGCTGCGCTCTGTCGCCGGCATCGAACCCTACGTGTGGCTGCGGGACGTCGCGGGGCTGCCTCCTGGACAGGCGTTCGACGTGATGCGCGCCAACGCCCTGGCCGTCCTCGGTGCCGCCCTTGCAGGACAGTGACAGCCGGCACGGCCGGGACAGTAAAAGCGCAGGTCAACGGCCAGTTGAAATTTCAAATACCTTGAGCATTTGTTGACTCTTTACCCCCTCACTTCCTGAGCTTGGCCATGCAGTGTTGTCCCCAGCTAGACCACACCACACCAACAAAGTCTGAGGGGACATCATGAAGAACAGCACGCTGATCAAGGGAACCGCAGCCATCGCCGTAGGTGCCGCACTGCTGCTGGGCGGCGGCGGAACGCTGGCCAACTGGAACGCCGAGGCAACCGCAGCTCCCGGCACCATCGTTTCCGGCGACCTGAACGTCGCGAAGACCGCCGCCGGCGTCTGGAAGGACCGCACCGGTGCCACGATTGACATCACCACCTACAAGGTGGTCCCCGGTGACAAGCTCACCTTCACCCAGGACCTCACCGTGACCCTCGTCGGAGACAAGATGGCCGCCAACGTTGCCACCACCGGCATCACCGCCACCAACGGTTTCACCCCGGCCAACGTATCCGTGAGTGCTCCTGCACTCACTCTGGGCGGCACTGCCGTCGCCAACCCGCTGAAGGCCACGGGGTCCGCCCAGACGGTCACGGCGACCATCACCTTCGAGTTCCTCTCCACCACCACCGGCCGCGCGGACACCAGCGTGAGCTACAACTTCAACAACGTGGCATTCCAGCTGACCCAGGTAACCCAGCCCGGCCTTTCCTGATCACCGAGGGCGGGTGGCTGCTGACCAGCCACCCGCCCAAGGCAACCACAGCGGACCAGGACCAGGAGGAGACCATGCGCATCAAGCGCAGACTGCAGGCGGCTGCGCTGGCTGCCGCGGCAGTGCTCCTGGGCCTGTTAACGGTGCAGGGAACGTACGCGTTGTGGAGTGCATCGGCAGCCGCCTCGCCGGGAACTGTGTCCTCGGCGTCGTTCGATACGGCGCTGACAGCGGTGAACACGGGCCAGACGACGACGATGACACTCGCGGACGGGACGGCAGCCACGCTCACGCTGTCTCCCGCAGGGACCCTCGGTCCCGGCACTTCCGTTTACGGCGGCGTCGTGGTCATCAACACAACCAACGCCGGCGGCCAGTTCAACACGGCGATCACGGCCAGCCAGCCCAGCATCGCAAACGTCAATGGCGGAACCCTCGCCGGCTACGTCAGCGTCAACGCCAAGAACGCAACGTCCTCGGCGGAGTGCAGCACCGCCACCGGCTTTGCGCCGGTGGGTACGGTCGGGCTCGTCTCGCCGACGGTTGCCAAGGGCCGGACCACCGTCTTCTGCTTCCAGGTCAGCCTCAGCTCCAGCGCCCCATCCACAGTGAAAGGACAGGCAGTGAACATCTCGCTCCAACTCACCGCACGTCAACTTTGCGGGGTGCCCAGTGGCTGCTGACCTGACCGAACGACTCCTGGGTGGTGGCACCGATCCTGGGAACCGCGGGGAAACGCCGGCAACCACTCCGCGGCCGGGACATATACGCCGCGGTGCCTGGGCCGTCGTCGGACGTCTTGCCAGCATGGCCGTCATGCTGGCAGCACTGTTTGCCGCCCTGGTGCTCATCGTGGTGCCGGTGGCGACCGGCTCGCAGACCTATACGGTCCTGACCAACTCCATGGCCCAGAAGTTTCCACCAGGAACCTTCATGGTGATGAAGCCGGCACCGTTCGAGGACCTCAAGTACGGCGACGTCATCACCTTCCAGCTGTACTCCGGAAAGCCCGAGGTGGAAACGCACCGGATCGTCGGCTTCGGCTCCACCCAGGCGGGCGAGAAGACGCTGATCACCAAGGGCGACAACAACGGCGCCAACGACCCCAACCCGGTGCGCGCCATCCAGGTCAAGGGCAAGCTGTTCTACGCCGTCCCGTATGTAGGCTTCGTAGCGAATTTCCTGGGCAACTCGGACCGCGGAATGTGGACGGTCGTCGCGGCCGTCGCGCTGATCGGGTACGGAGCCATCACCGTCTACACGTCGGTGCGCAAAGCCCGGAAGCCGCACGACGCGCCGGGCCCTGGGGTGGGATAGATGGAGAGGATCCATAACCTTCCCGGCGCAGGCCTGGCCCTCGGCGCGTTCGTGCTCACGGTGCTGCTGGGCATTGGCGGGGCGTCGGCCTCGGCACTCTGGCAACAGAGCGCGACGGCGACCATGACCGTCACGGCATCGGGCACCTGGCCCACGGCCGGGTTCTCGAACTTCACCTGCACCAACGACAGTCCGCAGAAAGTGGCCACGCTGACAGCGGCCGGATCGAGGGCGCCCACCACCCTGACCTACGCTGCGCTCCAGGCCAACGGAACCTACGGGCCGTCCTACACCGAATCCGTGAGCCTTGGAACGACAAGCACCATCACCCTGACGATCACCTCGCAGATCGTGCTGGCCAACCGGACAACAACGCCGCTGACCATCCGTGTCACGGCAACCTACCCGGACCAGAGCCAAAGCACGGCCACGGCAAAAGTGGCGCTGGAGCAGGGCAACAACAGCGACAAGGTCACCTGCCTGTCCACCGCTTTCTAACCGGCCCTGGACCGCCAGCTCGGTGGAAGAAGGTGCCGCTGCAAAACCCCCCACGCAGCGGCACCGCCTCCCGCCGAGCTGGAGCAGCGACGCGGACATTCACCACCGATACGCAGCCTTGTTTCCGCCACGGTTATCCGGGCCGCGCAGGGGAAGATGCGGGTCGAAAGAGGAGATGCGCGTCGCGGAGGGTGACCCGCGCCGAAGGTGGCACGGCCCCGGGACGGATCTGCCGCCGTCGTACCCAATGCCCGTGTCCGGCACCAGCCCACCGGCCTGCCGTCCGTACACTGGCACCATGTCATGCCGAATCAGTGAACTTGTCCTGAACTGCGCCGACCCCGAACTGCTGGCCCGGTTCTGGAGTGACGTGCTGGGTTACGTGGAGCTCGACCGGGAGGACGGGGCGATCGAAATCGGGCCGCCGGACGCGGGATTCGGCGGACTGCAGCCCACGATCATCCTGAGCCCCAGCACCAATCCGCGGGTGGGAAGGCTTCCGCTGCACATCGACGTCAACCCGGTGGACCGCGACCAGGACGCCGAGCTGGAACGCCTGCTGGGTCTCGGGGCACGGCCCGCGGATGTGGGGCAGGCCGGCGGCGAGCAATGGCACGTGCTGCAGGACCCGGAAGGAAACGAGTTCTGCCTGCTGCGCAAGCGGCTGGACGCCCTGTAACCAGGTCCTGACGGCGCCTTGGAACCTGCGCCTTAAACTGCAACGCTCCCTCGGGGACGAGGGAGCGCGAACAGGGGTGTGCCTGGCGGCGCCCACTTCAAAACGCCGGCCAAGCACTTGCCACTATGCCTGGGGCGGCTCAAGCTTAGGGGGTCGAATTCCTCAAGGTTTCCTCAAGAGTCGTCCGCCGGCCGGTGTTCCATGCTAGGGCATGCCGTGCATGGCCTGAAGGCCCTACCGCCTGGGTATGTCCCGCCGTCGCGCGGCGAAGGCGAACAGGGAAGTGGTGGCAACGGTGGCCAGGTAGCCCGCGATCACAATCAGGGAGATCCCGGCCCAGAAGTAGTTGGTGGTACTGCTTTCCTGCCACGGGCTGGGCGCGATCCGGACCAGCGAATATACCGCCACCCCGGCGGAGGCGAGTCCGATCAGCACCGGCAGCGTGAGCCAGATCCGGGCCGAGCCGATGTGCCCGCCGAACCCGTCCCACTCGTTCCACGATCCGCGGCGCAGGATCAGCCACCCGGCCGGGATCATGAACGCGCCCACCAACAGGAACGCGGCCACCACGTCGGCAGGCCGGTGCCATTGGTTGATCAGCGTCGACACCCCGGAGGCGATGGCAAAGGTGCCGCCAACGAAACCGGCCATCGGGCGCCAGCGCGGTGATGCCATGAGGAACACGGCGGCGGCCGCGGACGCCGCGAGTGTGGTGTGGCCGGAGGGCAGCGAATTCAGTTCCAGCGTCAGCACGCCTTTATCCGGACGTGCCGGCAGCAGGTCCTTCAGGACCTGGGTGGCTATGTTGGCGCCGACGCACGCGGCCACGGCGATCCCGGCCTCGGCCCAGTGCCGCCGGATCACGGTCACAAACAGGACCACGACGGCGGCCATCACCAGTGAGATGGTGGGCAGCCAGTCGAGGAACCGGGTGGCGGCCTTGCCGGCGGGGCCATGGATCTCCACAGCCTCCACCAGCGCGGACTCGTCAATGAACTGTCCCGTGGTGGTCTGGACGAAGAAGTAGTAGGTGGCAACGAGTCCGGCAATGCAGGCCAGGGTGGACAGCACGAACAGGAAGGCCGAGCCCGGAGCGGGCCGGGCAGGAGTCCTGGTGGATAGTTGCCGTGAAGAAGTCATCGCGGTTAAGGGTGACACAGAAAGCTGGAAGGCCGCTCAGGCGGCGGGTTTGACCGGGTCGAGCCGGGGGATCGCTGCCGCCGCCACCAGCAGGGCCAGCGCGCCGAGCCCGAAAGGCAACGCGGTTGCCGTGGCGATGCCGCCCACCAGCAACGGGCCGCCGGCGTCGCCCAGTTCGCGTCCCAGCTCGGCCGAGCCCATGGTCCGGCCCATCCGCTCGGGTGGCGTGGTGTCGGCAAGGTGCGCGAAGCCCAGGGGAGTGACAGCACCGATTCCGGTGCCCACCAGTGCCGCCGCAACGAAAATGGTGACCACGCCCGGCGCAGCCGCCACCAAACCCACGCCTGCAGCGATCAGCAGCAGGCCCGCCGTCGTACCCTTGTTGTCCGTGACCGCGTGCCGGTCCCGCAACCTGCCGATCCACGGCTGGGTCAGCACCGAGCCGAGCGCCACCACGCTCACCGCCGCCGTACCGGCAAGGGCGTCCAGGCCATGGCGGGTGGCCAGCGCCGGAAGGAAGCCGACGGCGGCACCCAGCGCGCCGGTGGAGGCGGCCAGGACCAGCGTGGGCACCAGGAAACGGCGCTCGCCCACCTGCCGCGCCAGGTCCATCACCGTGTACCGCTTCCGCGGCAGCGGCACCAGGTGCGGCACCGACACCAGCACCCACACCGCAGTCACCGCGGCGAGCACGGACAGCGCGCCGAAGAGCAGGGGAAAGCCGCCCGCCAGGATCAGGCCGGCACCCAGTGGCGGCCCGATGATGTAGCCCAGGCTCTTCCAGGATCCGTAGCGGCCAAAGTAGGTGCCGGCCTTGCCGCCGCGGGCCATCCTGGCCACCATGGCGGACGACGCCGGTGAAAAGGCCGAGGCCGCGGCGCCCTGTCCCAGCCGGGCGAGGGCAAGGACCAGGGGGTCCGCCGCGCCAAGGCCGATCAGTGACAGGGCGGCAAAGGCGGCCAGGCCGCCGACCACCACGGGTTTGGCGCCAATACGGTCGCTGAGCGCGCCGAAGACCGGCTTCAGGAAGACCTCGGCGACGTCGTAGAGGGCCAGCAGGATGCCGAGGTTCAGCAGGCTCAGGCCGATGTTGCCGCTCTCCGCGCCCAGGCCCGCCGCGATGCTGTGCGCGCCGAAGGCGGTGACGAACCCTGCGGCATAAAGCGGTGCCGAGGACCCGCGGGTTGCCTGCTCGCTGGGCACGGGTTTGTCAGGGCTCATACGGGGGACTTTAGTACCTTCACAAACTTGTGAAAACTTCGAAGACTTGAGGCATGAACAGCGTTGTCCACACGGCGAACCTGCACAAGCACTTTGGAAAGGTCAGGGCCCTGGACGGACTCGACCTCGACGTCCGGCGCGGTGAAATCCACGGCTTCCTGGGCCCCAACGGCGCCGGAAAGTCCACCACCCTCCGAATCCTGCTCGGCCTGGCCAAGGCGACCTCCGGGTCCGCCACCGTCCTGGGCCTCGAGCCCTGGACCCAGGCCGTGGAACTCCACCGGCGCCTGGCCTACGTTCCCGGTGACGTCCGGCTGTGGCCGAACCTGTCGGGCGGCGAAACCATCGACCTGCTGTCGCGGCTGCGCGGCGGTACGGCCGACGGCGAAGCGTACCGCCGCCGGAAGGACCGCCTGTGCCAGGTGTTCGACTTCGACCCCGCCAAGAAGGGGCGTGCCTACTCCAAGGGCAACCGGCAGAAGGTGGCGCTGATCGCGGCCCTTGCCACCGAGGCCGAGCTCTACCTCCTGGACGAGCCCACCAGCGGGCTTGACCCGCTCATGGAGGAGGTCTTCCGGCGCGAGCTGCTCGCCGCCGTCGAACGCGGCGCCACCGTGCTCCTCTCCAGCCACATCCTGTCCGAGGTGGAGGTGCTCTGCCACCGGGTGAGCATCATCCGCGCCGGCAGGATTGTCGACGGCGGCACGCTGGATTCGCTGCGGCACCTCACCAGGTCGGAGGTGTCCTTTGCGGCGGACGGGCTGGACCCCGACGCCCTGGCCCGCCTGGGCGTCGTACACGACCTGACGGTCGACGCCGGCCGGGTCAGGTTCAGCGCCGACTCGGACCGGATCGCCGAGGTGCTGCCCGCCTTGGGCGCCCTGGGTGTGCAGGGCCTGACAATCGTCCCGCCGTCGCTGGAGGAACTGTTCCTGCGGCACTATGGCGACGCCTCCGCGGCGTCCGGGGCCGTGGATCCCGCTGAGGACGGCGGCCGGGCGGCCCGCCGCCACCTTCTCGGGGCGAGGGGGCGCAGCTGACATGGGAGTCCTCCTGGTCCTCTGGGGTCAGCGGCTGCGCCGGGACCGCTGGCAGCTCCTGAGCTGGGTGGTGGCCATCGGCGCGTTTGCGGTGTTCGCGGCGGCTGCCGTCTCCCAGACCTACGGCAACGTGGCCAGCCGGACCGAAATCCTTCAGGTGGCCATTGCCACCCCGGCCATCCTGCTGCTGCGCGGCCTGCCCCGCGGGGCGGACCAGGGCGCGTTCACGTTCTTCCTGATCTACGCCTTCCTCGCCCTGCTGGCGGGCCTGATGAGTACGTTCCTGGCGGTACGCCATTCCCGTGCCGACGAGGAAAGCGGCGGCGCGGAACTGGTGGCCGCCACGCCGGCCGGCCGCCTGCTGCCGTCCGCCGCCACCCTGCTGCACGGGACCACGGCGAACCTCCTCGTGGCGATCGCGGTGTCCGCCGGGTTCGCGGCCCAAGGCCTGGACCCGCAGGGTTCCCTGATCGCGGGCGCCGCAACGGGCGCCGTCGGCTTCGCCTTCATTGGCGTCGGGCTGCTGGTGGCCCAGTTCATGGGGACCTCCCGCGGTGCGAACGGCGTGTCTGCTGCCCTGGTTGTCCTTGCCTATCTGCTGCGCGGCATCGGCGATGCCACCGGCACGCCCGGCCCGGACGGGACCACCATGACCGAGGGGGCGGCCAGCTGGTTCTCGCCCATCGGATGGGGCCAGCAGACCTATGCCTACACAGGAGACCGCGGCTGGCCGCTGCTGTTGCCGGTGGCACTGGGTGCCGGCAGCATCGCCGCCGCCTGGCTCATCCTCCGCAGCCGGGACAGCGGCGCCAGCATCTGGGGTGCCCGGCCGGGACGCGCGGCCGCCCGCCGCGGACTTGGAAGTCCGGTGGCCCTCGCCCTCCGGCTGCAGTCCGGATCGATCATCGGCTGGGGTTTCAGCGGGTTGGCCTTGGGGCTGCTGGCGGGCTCGCTGGGAAAGGCAATTGCCGCCGTCGACACCCCGGACACCAACATCACCGCCGTCATGCGGGCCATGCTCCAGGCGCAGGGGGTCTCGCTCACCCAGCTCATGGTCTCGGTGCTTTTCTCCATGGCCGGCGTCCTGGCCGCGGCCTGCGCGCTGCAGGCGGTGATCCGGATGCGGCAGGAGGAGGCGGCCGGAACAGCCGAACTCCTGCTCTCGGTTCCGGTCGGCCGGGTCCGGTGGCTGGCCGGCTACCTGTTGCTGGGCGCGGCGGCCGTGGTGCTGGTGGTGGGCCTGACGGGGGTGGGTGCCTGGGCCACGCTTAACGGTTCCGGGGACCAGTCCATGCCGGCAGATGCGCTGTGGCAGACCGCCCTGGCCCAGCTGCCGGCCGCACTGATCTACCTCGCCGTTCCCGCGCTGGTCTTCGTCCTGTGGCCGGCGGCGGCCATCGGGACCAGCTGGGCACTGCTGGCCCTGGGCGTGCTGCTGGGCATCTTCGGCGGCATGCTGGGCATCGACCAAAGCCTGCGCGACCTGTCGCCGTTCACCCACACGCCCGTGCCGCACGGGGACGCCACGGATTGGAGCGGGGCGTGGTGGATGCTGGCCATCGCCCTCCTGGCCGGGGCGCTGGCAGTTGCGGCGATGCGCCGGCGGGAGGTGGGTTCGGCATGAGCACCGGTGCCCGGGTGGAGGCCGTGGCCCCTCCTTCAACGGACGGCTATCCTGCTGCTGCTGCTTCTGCCGCCGCTGCCGCCGCTGCCGCTGCCGAGCGGACGGCAGCCGCTTTCGCCGCAGCCGGGTTTCCGAAGATGCCCGCCCGTGCGCTGCTGGCCCTGGTGTCCTCCGAGCAGGGGAGCCTGACCGCCGCGGAACTGTCCGAGCGGCTGGGGGCCAGTGCTGCGGCGGTGTCGGGGGCCGTGCGGTACCTGCAGACCGTGGGTTTCGTCCACCGGGTGTCGCAGCCAGGAAGCCGCCGCGACCTCTACGCCCTGCACGAGGACGAGTGGTACGTGGTGTCCATGCGGAACAGCCCGGTATACGAAAAGCTCGCGGCCCTGACCGATGCCACCGCCGAAGCGCTGCCCGAGGGGTCGGCCGCGCGGGCCCGGGTGGCGGAGATGGCAAGGTTCTACCGGTTCCTCAAATCCCGAATGCCGGCGCTGCTGGACGACTGGGAGCGGGAGCGGGCCACGGAGGCAGGACAGTGACCATCATCGACAACGCGGTCTACGTCAACGGCGTCCGGACGGAGGACCCGGAAGACCTTGATGAGACGTACTTCCTGCTCCGCCAGCGCGAGGGGATGGCGTGGATTGGGCTGTACCGGCCGGACGCCGGGGAACTCCAGTCCGTGGGCGAGGAGTTCGACCTGAATGCCCTTGCCGTGGAGGACGCCCTTGCCGGCCACCAGCGGGCCAAGCTGGAGCACTACGGCGAGTGCCTGTTCCTGGTGCTGAGGCCGGCACGGTACCGGGATGACGAGGAAAAGGTGGACTTCGGCGAGATCCACGTTTTCGTCGGCGATGAGTACGTGGTGACTGTACGGCACGCCGAGTCCCCGGACCTCGCCAAGGTCCGGCGGAGGATGGAGTCCATGCCGGAGTTCCTGGCCCTCGGGCCCGACGCCGTGCTCTACGGAATCCTCGACCAGGTGGTGGACGAATACGAGCCGGTGGTGGCCGGCCTCGAGAACGACATTGATGAGATCGAGGACGACCTCTTTGGCGCCGACCCGGACGTCTCCCGCCGCATCTACGAACTGTCCCGGCAGGTCATCACGTTCCAGCGGGCCACCAGCCCGCTGGCCGGTATCCTGCAGGCCCTGATGGCCGGTGCTCCGGACCGTGGTGAAGCCACCGAGCTTCGGGACCACTACCGGGACGTCCTGGACCACGTCCTCCGGCTCAATGAGCGCGTGGCCTCCTTCCGGGCCCTGCTCCAGAACGCGCTCGCCGTCAACGCTGCCCTGGTGGCCCAACGCCAAAACGACGAGATGCAGCGGATGACCGAGTCCAGCTTCGAACAGAACGAGCAGGTCAAGCGCATTTCCTCCTGGGCGGCCATCCTGTTCGCCCCCACCCTGGTGGCATCCATCTACGGCATGAACTTCGCCAATATGCCCGAGCTGTCCTGGACCTACGGCTACCCCTACGCCCTGGGGCTGATGGTGGCCATGGGCCTTGTCCTCTACCTGGCGTTCAAGCACAACAAATGGATCTAGGTTGTCCACATAGCGCAGGTGCCCGGGCGGCCTGTTCCGGCGGCGCCGGTACAGTGAATCCATGCCTGCCCCCGATTCCCGCATCCCCCCGTTGGACGAACTGCTGGCGGGCGCCTTCGTGGTCAGCCTGCCCATGCGGGTGAAGTTCCGCGGCATCATGCAGCGGGAATCCCTCCTGCTCCGCGGCCCCCTGGGCTGGGGCGAGTTTTGCCCGTTCCCGGAGTACGGCGACGCCGAGGCCTCCCGCTGGCTGGCCGCCGCCATTGAGGCGGGGTGGCAGGGTTTTCCGGCCCCGCTGCGTTCCGTGGTGCCGGTGAACGCCACGGTTCCGGCCGTTTCCGCCGACCGGGTGCCGGACGTGCTGGCACGGTTCGGCCGGGTGGACGCCGTCAAGGTCAAGGTGGCGGAGCAGGGGCAGTCGCTAAACGACGACGTCGCCCGGCTGCGGGCGGTCCGCTCCGCGCTGCCGGAGGCTGCCGTACGCGTGGATGCCAATGGAGGGTGGGACGTACCGGGGGCGGTTGAGGCGCTGACGCGGCTCGCGCCGATAGGACTGGAGTACGCGGAGCAGCCCGTGCCCACCATCGAGGGCCTGGCCGAGGTCCGGGCCCGGCTGCGGGATGCCGGGACTCCCGTGCTGATCGCGGCGGATGAGAGCGTCCGGAAGGAAACCGACCCCCTCCGCGTTGCCCGCGCCGGCGCGGCGGACTTGATCGTGGTTAAGGTGGCGCCGCTTGGGGGAGTGCGGCGTGCCCTGGACATCGTGGCACAGGCCGGACTTCCCGCCGTCGTCAGCTCCGCCCTGGACACCTCCGTGGGCATCCGCGCTGGCCTGGCGCTCGCCGCCGCCCTGCCGGACCTGCCCTACGCCTGCGGCCTGGGGACGGTGTCGCTGTTCGAATCGGACATCACCCTGGACCCGCTGGTGGCCGACGACGGTGGCATCCGGCTCCGCGACGCCGCCGCCGACGCCGGGCTGCTGGAGCGGTTCGCGGCGCCGCCCGAACGCCGGGACTGGTGGCTGGCCCGGCTCCGCCGCGTCCACGCCCTCCTCACCAGCTGACACGCGCGCTCAGCGATACCACCGGGCAGTAGGGTGGCTGTGTGCGCGGGGTGAATCTGACAGTGCGGATCGGGTGGCTCTGCCTCGCTGCCGTCAGCGTGGGCATCCTGGTGTTCGGTGTGGTGGTTGCCCTGTTTCCGCCGGACGGGGATGCGGGTGTGTACCGTGCGGACGGGCTGGCCTCTGCGGGACTGGGTCTGTTCGGTATGTTAATCGTGCTGGTGCCGTACCGGCGGCGCGAGCGGTGGGCCTGGTATGCACTCTGGTTCTATCCGTTCTTTTGGGTGGTGCATCTGATCGGGAACCTCCCGCCAAGCGATGACCACGTCCACCAAGTGCTCTTCATAGCGCTCTCGCTGCTCGGGCTCCTACTGCCGGTCCGCGCCTTCTTCCCGCCTAAACCGTCGATTGCTGCGTAATTGTCGTTGTGGGGCTCCACAACGACAACTACGCAGCAGTCGATGAGGGACTGGGCAATGTTCCTGCGGGTCACGGGCAGTTCACCGGAACTTCATCCAATCGATGGGGTTCCGTAGGAAGCGGCTGGAAGGGTGGGTGGGCACCCCAGTGAGATTCCTTGGAAGGTTCCCATGTCTGAAACTGCCCGCAAGTTCACCCTGCTGCCCATGCTTGGCCATACCAAGGGCAAGCGCAGCCCCGTCACCTGCGCGCTCAAATGCGACAACGCCTGCGCCGGCGATGTCTGCAACACCAGCTCCAACAGCTACTTCCGCGATATCGCCTCCACCACGCTGTCCCGCCGCGCCGCCCTGGGCCTGGGCGCCGCCGGTGCCCTCGCCGTCGCCCTCGGTTCAGCCGTAAGCTCCGCCCAACCTGCCTCCGCCGCGGGTCTGTCCAAAGCCGCCAAGGAAGGCTTCGGCAACTCCAAGCTGCAGTTCACCGCGATCAAGCCCGTCGACAAGGCCGTTGACGCGTTCACGGTGCCGGAGGGCTTCACCTGGCAGCCAATCATCCGCTGGGGCGACCCGCTGTTCGCCGACTCGCCTGACTTCGACCTGAACAACCAGACCGCCGCCGCCCAGGCCCGCCAGTTCGGCTACAACAACGACTACACGGACATCGTGGAAATCCCGGGCAGCAAGGGCCGCCGCGCCGTGCTGTTCACCAACCACGAGTACACCAACGAAAACATCATGGTGCCCGCCGGCTACGACCCCGTGGAAACCCGTGCCATCGGCCGCGCCGCGCACGGCCTGGCCGTGGTGGAACTGGAGCGCCAGAACACCACCAAGCCGTGGAGCTACGTCAAGGGTGCGCCGCTCAACCGGCGCTACCTCTCGGACACCACCTACGAACTGACCGGCCCCGTTGCCGGCTCCGCGCTGGTCAAGACTGTGGCTGACCCGTCCGGCCGCGCCATCAAGGGCACATTCGGCAACTGCTCCGGCGGCACCACCCCGTGGGGAACCATCCTCTCCGGCGAGGAGAACTTCAACGGCTACTTCGTTGCCGGCGGCACGTCCGCCACCGACAAGCGCTACGGCCTCACCGCCAAGCCCACCGCCCGCCAGTGGGAACTCGATGACCCCCGCTTCGACACCCGCAACGCCGGCTACGAAAACGAAGCCAACCGCTTCGGCTGGATCGTGGAAGTCGACCCGTTCGACCCCACCTCCACGCCCAAGAAGCGCTCTGCAATGGGCCGCTTCAAGCACGAGGGCGCCAATGTGATCGTGGCCGAATCGGGTCATGTGGTGGCCTACATGGGCGACGACGAGAAGTTCGACTACCTTTACAAGTTCGTCTCGGCGGACAAGTACCGTGAGGGCGACCGCAGGCACAACATGAACCTGCTGTCCGAGGGCGACCTCTACGTCGCCAAGTTCACCGGCAACTCACCGGCAGCAGAAATCACCGGAACCGGGGCGCTCCCCTCGGACGGCGCCTTTGACGGCACGGGCGAGTGGCTGCCGCTGGTGGTCGGCGGCAAGTCCTCAGTTCCCGGCATGTCCGTCGAAGAGGTCCTGGTGTACACCCGCCTGGCTGCGGACAAGGTGGGCCCCACCAAGATGGACCGCTGCGAGGACGTCCAGCCCAGCCTGCACACCGGCAAGGTCTACGTTGTCTGCACCAACAACTCCGACCGCGGCACCGGCACCAAGGAAGGCGCCACGGAGGTCAACCCGCGCACGCAGAACCGCGACGGCCACATCGTGGAAATCACCGAAACCGGCGACCAGACGTCAACCAAGTTCAACTGGACCCTCCTGATGGTCTGCGGCGATCCGGCGCAGGGCGATGCCACCTACTTCTCCGGCTACCCCGTGGACAAGGTCTCGCCTATCTCCTGCCCGGACAACGTGGCCTTCGACTCCGTGGGCAACCTCTGGATCTCCACCGACGGCGCCCCCTCCGGCATCGGCTACAACGACGGCCTCTTCAAAGTCACCCTGGACGGCGCTGAGCGCGGCAAAGTGGAGCAGTTCCTGTCCGTCCCGCGCGATGCCGAAACCTGCGGCCCAGTCATCCACGACGACGAGCGCATGGTATTCGTCTCCGTCCAGCACCCGGGCGAGGAAGGCACCTTCGAGGCTCCGCACTCTTTCTTCCCGGACTACGTCCCGGCAGGCACGACGCCGGCACCGGGCAAGGTGCGCGCGCCCCGTCCCTCAGTGGTCCAGGTGTTCCGCGGCTAACCTCCCGGACGCCCGATCACCTTCCGTGGGTTTTTCGGTGACGCCCCATCACCTTCCGGTCCACAGCGGCAGGAGGTGATGGGGCGTCGGGTGTTTTGCGGCAGGAGGTGATGGGGCGTCGGGGGGTGGCAGACTGGGTTGGTGACTTTGCCGAACGAATCTGCACCGAATGTCCCCGAGGTGGACGCCCCTGAGTTAAGCGCCCTCGATGCGGCGCGGATCGCCGTCGAGGTTTTGCTCGACGGCGGCGTGCGGCACGTGGTGGTGTCGCCGGGTTCGCGGTCGGCCCCGATGGCGTACGCGCTGGCCGAGGCTTCGGCGGCCGGCCGCGTTGAGCTGCTGGTCCGCATCGACGAGCGGTCCGCCGGCTTCACGGCCCTGGGCCTGGCCTTGTCCACCGGGTCGCCGGCCGCCGCGCTCACCACGTCCGGGACCGCAGTCGGGAACCTGATGCCGGCGGTGATGGAAGCCAACCACGCCGCCGTGCCGCTGATCGTGCTGTCGGCGGACCGGCCCGAGGAACTGCGCGGGACGGGCGCCAACCAGACCACCGTGCAGCCGGACCTCTTCGGCGAGCAGGTCCGGTTTGCCGCGGACGTTCCCGCCGGGACCAGCCCCGAACGGGCCGTCCAGACTGCCATCTCGGCAGCCACCGGGGCGTTTCCCGACCTGCCGCCGGGCCCGGTGCAGCTCAACCTGGCCTTCCGCGACCCCCTGGTTCCCTCCGCGGGCGAGGGGCTGCCGGATGTGGTGGAGCGTCAGCGCTACCGGGTGGGCACCGAGCCGCTGGTCATGAACCTGCTGCCGGCCCCCGATTCCATGCCGGAGCGGCGGACGGTGGTGCTGGCGGGGCACGACGCCGGACCGGTCGCCGAGGCCTTCGCCCGCGCCCATAACCTGCCGCTGCTCGCCGAGCCGTCCTCCAACGCGCGCTTCGGACCGAACGCGCTGGGCCCTTACCGGCTGCTGCTGGAGCATTTCGGGCCCGGCTCGGCGCAGCCGGTCGAGCGCGTGGTGCTGTTCGGCCGGCCCACGCTGTCCCGCCCGGTGGCTGCCCTCCTGGCCCGGGCCGATATCGAGTCAGCCCTGTACCAGCCGGTGCCCGTGGCCTGGTACGAGCCCGGACGGCGTACGGAACTGCCGCTGGAAAACCTGGCCGACCTGGCCGATTTTGCCGGCCGCGGGACCCCGGCCTGGCTGGACAAGTGGCTCCTGGCCGGTTCGGCGGCGCAGCACGCGCTGGACCAGGTGGTATCCGCGGGGGCGGCCGCCACCGGCCCGTCGGTCGCGTCCCTGGTCTGGAAGCATGCCCGCGGCCAGCTGCTGCTCGGGTCCTCGAACGGCATCCGGGACGTGGATCTGGCCGGGCTGCCCGCGCCTGATCCCGCCGCCACCGTGTACGCCAACCGAGGCCTGGCCGGCATCGACGGCACTGTTTCCACCGCCACCGGCATCGCGCTGGGCGGCCGGCAGGAAACCACGGTGCTGATGGGCGACGTGACGTTCCTGCACGACGCCGGCGGCCTCCTCCTCGGCGCCGGCGAGGAACAGCCGGACCTGCGGATCGTGGTCCTGAATGATTCCGGCGGGGCCATCTTCGGGCTGCTCGAGCACGGGGGTGTGGAGGAAGGCGGCCGCTACGGGGACGCCGTCGAACGCCTCTTCGGAACCCCGCACTCGGTGGACATCGCGGCACTCGCCGCAGCGTACGGCGTCGGACATTCACTGGTCAGCACGACGGCGGGACTCGCCGAAGCGCTGGGCCAGCCTGTGCAGGGGCGCACCATCGTGGAGGTGCGCACCGACCGCCGGCAGTTGCGGCAGCTGCATGCCCGGATCAAGGAAGCGGTGGCCGCCGCCGTCGAGGGTGTGCTGGCCGGGCAGTAGCTGCCGACGCGCAAACTAGCCGCTGACGCGGAAATGCCCTGCCGCTACCGATATGCCGGTAGCGACAGGGCATTTGCGTGTCGAAAATGAATTAGCGGAGCGTCAGAGCACGCGGCCGAGGAACTCCTTGGTCCGTGCATGCTGCGGGTTGGCGATGATCTCCCGGGGATCGCCCGATTCCACCACCACGCCGCCGTCCATGAAGGTCAGGGTATCGCCCACTTCGCGGGCGAAGCCGATCTCATGGGTCACCACGATCATGGTCATGCCGGACTTTGCCAGGTCTTTCATCACGTTCAGCACGTCACCCACCAGTTCCGGGTCAAGCGCCGACGTGGGCTCGTCGAAGAGCATCAGTTCGGGCTCCATGGCCAGGGCCCTGGCGATGGCTACCCGCTGCTGCTGTCCTCCGGAGAGCTGGGACGGGTAGTGGCCGGAACGGTCACCGAGGCCCACGCGGTCCAGAAGCTCAAGCGCACGCTTCTGGGCCTCGGACTTCGACTGTCCCTTCACATGGATGGGTGCTTCCATGACGTTCTGGAGCGCCGTCTTGTGCGGGAACAGGTTGAACCGCTGGAACACCATGCCGATCTCGCGGCGCTGGGCCGCGATCTCCTTGGTCTTGAGGTCGTGGAGCCTGCCGTTGACCTCGCGGTAGCCGATCAGCTGGCCGCCTACGGAGATCCGCCCTGCGCTGATGGTCTCCAGGAGGTTGACGCAGCGAAGCATGGTGGACTTGCCGGACCCGGAAGGACCGATCACCACCGACACCTCGCCCTGCTTGACCGTCATGTCGATACCCCGGAGCACATGGTGGTGCCCGTAGTACTTATGGAGGCCCTCAATCTTGACCAGCGGCATTTCTGCTGTGACCGTCATCGTGCACTCTCCTCGGGGAAGTCCGTCTTCATCGAGTGCTGGGCATCTGCGCCGGCACCGGCTGCCTTGGCCGCGGCAGGATTCACCGCCGCCGGGGCGAGGTTGTCCACGCCCTTGCCGTAGTAGGCCTCAAGGTAGTGCTGGCCCACCATGAGGAGGCTGGTCACCAGGAGGTACCAGAACGCCGCAACGATCAACAGGGGGATGGGAAGGTAGATACGGTTTGCCAGCGCATTGGTGGCAAATGTCAGGTCCAGGGTGAACGGGACCGCGAGGACAAGGGAAGTGGTCTTCAGCATGCCGATGGTCTCGTTGCCTGTGGGCGGAACGATGATCCGCATGGCCTGCGGCAGAATAATCCGCCACATGATCTTGCCCTTGGACATCCCGAGCGCCTCGGCGGCTTCCTGCTGCCCCTTGTCAACCGACTTGAGGCCGGCCCGGAAGATTTCCGCGAGGTAGGCCGATTCGTTCAGGCCAAGACCTAGGATGGCAGGAATCAAGCCCTTGCTGGGATCCGAGAGTGCATAGCTGAACAGTTCCGGTCCGAACGGGATCCCCAGCGTGATCGCGGGATAGAGAACCGTCACCAGTCCCCAGAACACCAGCTGCGTGTAGACAGGGGTGCCGCGGAAGAACCACACCCAGACCCAGCTGGTCCAGCGGAACACCGGATTGTCGGACTGCCGCATCACCGCCAGGAGAATGGCCAGGACGATGGCCAAAACCATGGAAGCGACAGTCAGCAGCAGCGTCCAGCCCACACCCTGGACAACCTTGACGTCCAGGATGTAGGTGCCCACGACGTCCCAACGGAAGTTGGGGTTGGTGAACATGCTCTGCAGGAAACCTGCAACCAGGAGGAGGATGACGGCAGCGCTGACCCAGCGGCCGGGGTGGCGGACCGGTACTGGATTGTTCAGTACCGGTGCGTCGTCCTTATGCTGCCCGTGCATGTGAACACCTGACTTGTCGTCGGTTACCCGAAAACTCAAGACTTGACCGCCGGGTTAACTTCGGACTTGGAGATGGCGCCTTCGGAGTTGCCCCAGCCTTCGAGGATCTTCTTGTAGGAGCCGTCTTCCATCAGCTTGGTGACGGTCTTCTGGATGACCTCTGCCCAGGCGGTGTCAGCCTTGGCCACGGCGATGCCCTGCGGAGCGGAATCGTAGACGTCGCCCAGCTTCTCCAGCTGGCCGTTGGTCTGGGTCAGGGCGTAGCCGATGATGGGGGAGTCCGCTGCCATGGCGTCGATGCTGCCGTTGACCAGGCGCGTGGTGACATCCGTCTGGTTCTTCAGGGTGACGATGTCGATGGGCTTCTTGCCGTCGGCGACGCACTTCTTGTTGCGGTCGGCGAGGTCCGGGTCTTCCTGGACGGTGCCGGTCTGCACGCCGATGGACTTGCCGCAAACATCATCCAGGGAGAACTTGTTGGGGTTTCCCTTCTTGACGGCCCAGGCGGTGCCGGCGTTGAAGTAGCTGACCATGTTCACCGCCCCGAGGCGCTCCGGGTTGATGGTGAACGAGGAGATGCCCAGATCGTACTTGGGGCCAAGGGCGGGGAGGATGCCGGTGAACTCCGCAGTCTGCACCTGGACCTTGAGACCCAGGGTGGCTCCGATGGCCTTGGCTATGTCAACGTCGTAGCCAACAGGCGTCTGGCCGTCCGGACCGAGGAACTCAGCAGGGGCGTAGCTGGTGTCCGAGCCCACCGTGATGGTGCCCTTGGACTTGATGGCATCCGGAACCATTGCGGCGAGGGCATCGTCCTTCTTGACGGTGGTGGGGTCAAAGCTGGCGGCCGCGCTGCCGGATGAAGTGGCCGCGCTGGAGGGGCCCGTTTCCGAGGCGTTCGTGCATGCTGAGAGGGCCAGGGCGCTGATGGCGATCATGGTGGCGGCAGTCAGCTTGGAAGTGCCCAGGAGGGTACGGGGAGTCTGCATTTCTTACCTTTTGTTGCAGGGGCTATGAGGTACTAACGCGGCTTATAGTGTAACGCTCAATAAGAGAGGTACGTCACACGCAACTAAGTTTCACTATTGGATAACTGTATCGGGGGCAAAATCAAGCCTTCAAGGAAGGGAATAGTCTGTTATCCCAGACTCATCGCCCCGGCAAGGGGTAAAACTTCAGCTGCTGATGCCCAGCGATTCGAGCATCGGCCGGAACTTGGCCCACGTCTCCGCGAGCTCGGCCTCCGGCTGCGAACCGTCCACGATGCCGCAGCCGGCGTACAGCCGGACAGTCTCGGGGGATTCGATCACGGCGCCGCGAAGCGCGATTCCCCACTCGCCGTTGCCTGCCGCATCCAGCCACCCCACCGGCCCGGCGTAGGGGCCGCGGTCCAGGTGCTCCAGCTTCCGGATCAGCTCGCCCGCCACCAGCGTGGGTGTTCCGCAGACCGCCGCCGTCGGGTGCAGGGCGTTGATCAGGGCAAGGCAGGTGGGCACGTGGCCCTCCACCTCGGTGAGCTCGGCCTTGACGTCCGAGGCCAGGTGCCAGACGTTGGGCAGCTCCAGGATGAACGGCTCATCGTGGGCGTTCATCGCCTCGGAGAACGGCGCCAGCTGCTTGGTCAGCGACTGTATGGCGATCTCATGCTCATGCCGCTGCTTCTCGGAGCCGGCCAGGACCCGCGTTGCGTAATCCATCGGTGCGCCGTCCTCGCCGTGGGCGTCCCGCCGGTCCAGGGTGCCGGCGAGAACCCGGGCCTGCGCCGTGCGCCCCTCCACCTGGATCAGCATTTCCGGCGTCGCTCCCACGAGCCCGTCCACGCCGTAGGTCCAGCATTCGCGGTACCGGGCGGCGAGCTCGCGCAGCACATCCGCGGCATGGACGCCGGCAGGAATGGTTGCCACTACGTCCCGCGCCAGCACCAGCTTCTCCAGCGCGCCCGTGCGGATCTCGGCAACCCCGGCAGCCACGGCGTCCATCCAGGCTTCCTCGCTGAGCGAGCCGGTATGCAGTGTCGCGCCGGCCGCCAGCCGGAGCGGGCGTACGACGGCGCCCCCCGCCGTGCCGGGCACGCTCACCCTGGTGCCGTCCCCGGCGGAGTCCGCTGCCGCCGTCGTGCTTTCAGCGACCGGGGCTCCGGCAGCGTCCGTGCCGGCGGCACCACTGCCAAGCCACCTGTCCAGGGCGGCGAGGGCCGTCTCTTCGGTGAGGGCGCCGTCGTCGAACGTCAGCTGGGTGAGCCAGGCCTGGTTGTCACGCACGCCCACTACGATCTCCGGCACGATCAGCCGGGACTCATGGGCGGAGGTCTTGGAAAAAGCGAAGGAGCCGAACGCCACCGGACCGGTCCCGGGCAGTTCCACGGAGTCGGTCACCTCGGCTTCCAGGACCAGGTGCCGCCACCAGATGTCGGCCTCCAGGAACCGGTCGGGGCCGGTGGCGGTGAAGCGCGCGGTCTCACCAAAGCCTGCCAGTCCGGCTTCGCGGCGGCTCCAGCAGAGGACGTCGTCCCGGACCAGAAACGAAGGCAGTCCCCCGGGGTATTGGTGTCCGTTGAGGGGAAATGTCAAGGTGCGGAGCGTGCTCGTCATGATTGCTCCAACTTACTGTGTTCTGCTGAGTTTTACTGTGTGGCCTGGATAGAACCCAGTAGGGATCCATTCCTGGCGGGGCTGGTCAGGACCTCCGGGAACATTTGAGACAATGTCATGGTGAACCGAGCATCCTTGGATAAGCGTCCGGACGAAGTAGCCACGATGTTTGACGACGTCGCACCGAAATACGACGTCGTCAACGATGTCCTCTCCATGGGGCAAACCCGCCGCTGGCGGAAGATCGTGGTGGACGCGATGGAAGTCTCCAAGGGCCAGCGCGTCCTGGACCTCGCGGCCGGCACCGGTACCTCCAGCGAGCCATATGCCGACGCCGGCATAGATGTAGTGGCCTGTGACTTCTCCCTTGGCATGCTCAAGGTGGGCAAGCGCCGGCGGCCGGACATCAACTTCGTTGCAGGGGATGCCACCAACCTGCCGTTCGCGGACAATACGTTCGATGCGACCACCATTTCCTTTGGCCTGCGCAACGTCAACGAGCCTAGGAAGGCGCTGCAGGAAATGCTGCGCGTCACCAAGCCCGGCGGCCGCCTGGTCATCGCCGAGTTCTCCCAGCCCGTGGTCCCGCTGTGGCGCACCATGTACACCGAGTACCTGATGCGCGCGCTGCCCGCCATCGCCACCAAAGTCGCCTCCAACCCGGACGCCTACGTCTACCTCGCCGAGTCAATCCGCGCCTGGCCGGACCAGGACCACCTGGCCGCCTGGCTGCAGGAAAGCGGCTGGGAGAATGTCACCTACCGCAACCTAACCGGCGGCATCGTGGCGGTCCACCGCGCGTTCAAGCCCGCGGATTCGGCATCCAACGGCGCCGCTGCCGCCATCGCCGCGCACAAGGGCCCGGTGGCCAAGCTGCGCCGCAACATCGTCCGCTGACCTGTGAAGGTTCTGATTGTCGGCGCCGGTCCCGCCGGGTCCACCGCCGCGTACTACCTTGCCAAGGCAGGCCTGGACGTCACGGTCCTGGAGAAGACGTCGTTTCCGCGGGAGAAGGTCTGCGGCGACGGCCTGACGCCCCGTGCCGTGCGCGAGATCCAGAAGCTCGGCCTGCCGCACCCCGAGAACGACGGCTGGCGCCGGAACAAGGGCCTGCGCCTCATCGCCGGCGGCCGCACCATCGAACTGCCCTGGCCCGAGGTGTCCGACTTCCCGCAGTACGGGCTCATCCGCACCCGCCTGGGCTTTGACGAGGAACTGGCCCGGCACGCCCAGGCCGCCGGGGCCACCATCCTTGAGCGGCACAGCGTCACCGATGCCCTGACAAACGATGCCGGCCGCGTCACGGGGGTCCGCGCAGCGCTCCTTGATGAGTCCGGGCGCAAGACGGGGGAGACGCTCGAGTTTCCCGCCGACGTCGTGCTCGCTGCCGACGGAAACTCCACCCGCACCGCCGTGTCCCAAGGCATCCAGAAGCGCGACGACCGGCCGCTGGGTGTCGCCGTCCGCACCTACTTCACGTCCCCGCGCACCAACGACGACTGGATGGAGGGCTGGCTGGAGCTCCCCGGCCGGGACGGCAAGCTGCTGCCCGGCTACGGCTGGGTCTTCGGCGTGGGCGACGGCACCTCCAACGTGGGCCTGGGCATCCTCAACTCCTCGAAGGAATTCGGCAAGCTCGACTACAAGCAGGTCCTGCGCGAATGGACCGCCGGCATGCCGGCCGACTGGGGGTTCACGCCGGAAAACCAGGTGGGCGAGATCCGCGGTGCCGCCCTGCCCATGGGCTTCAACCGCACGCCGCACTACTCACCCGGGCTCCTCCTGCTCGGCGACGCCGGCGGCATGGTGTCCCCGTTCAATGGCGAGGGCATCTCCTACGCCATGGAGTCGGCCCGCTTCGCGGCGGAGTTCATCATCGACGCCTCCTCACGCATGGCTGCTTCGGGCGGAACGTACGACGCCGACGCGCACCTTGCGCGGTACGCGGACTACGTGAGGGGCCAGTGGGGATCGCACTTCACCCTGGGCCGGGCCTTCGCCGCGCTGATCGGCAAGCCCGCCGTCATGAAGCTTGCCCTGCGGACCGGAATGCCCATCCCCGTGCTGATGCGGTTCGTGGTGCGGCTCCTGGCGAACCTCACGGACAGCTCCGCGAAAGGCTTCGAGGACCAGGTGATCCGCGTCCTGGAATCGCTGGTTCCGGCCACATCCAATACCCCGTCAGCTCCGAACCAGCGGTATCCGCAACAAAAAGTTAGGGTTAACCCGTGACCAAATCCGCAGACCACAGCTGGACGCACGCCGGGCACGGCCTGCCGGACTCCGAACCCAGCCTCAACACCACGGCCATCGCCACGGGACTCCAGCTGCCGGCCGGCTTCGCGGCCATCGCAGCGGACGATGAACTGGGCCCTGCCATCACCACCAACCTGGCCAAGGTGGAGAAGAAGCTCCGCGAAGCCATCGCCAACTCGGATCCCCTGGCTGACGCAACGTCGCGCCACCTGGTGGAAGCCGGCGGCAAGCGTATCCGGCCTCTGCTGACGCTGCTCTGCGCCCACCTCGGCGACGCGTCCCTGCCTGCGGTGGTGCAGGCCGCCGTCGTGGTTGAACTGACCCACCTGGCCACCCTCTACCACGACGACGTCATGGACTCCGCGCCCTTCCGCCGCGGAGCGCCGACTGCACACGAGGTGTGGGGCAACTCCGTGGCCGTCCTCACCGGGGACCTGATCTTTGCCCGCGCGTCCATCCTGGTGTCCGAGCTTGGCGGCCGGGCACTCGGAATCCAGGCCCGCACCTTCGAGCGCCTGTGCCTGGGCCAGCTGCACGAAACCGTGGGCCCCCGGCCGGACGAGGACCCGGTGGAGCACTACCTGTCGGTGATCGCGGACAAGACCGGTTCGCTGGTGGCGGCCTCCGGCCAGTTCGGTGCCATCTTCTCCGGCGCCGACGAGGCCTTCGAGGACATCCTGGTGGAATACGGCGAGAAGGTTGGTGTCGCTTTCCAGCTGGCCGACGACGTCATCGATGTCACCGGCGTCAAGGTCAAGTCCGGCAAGTCCCCGGGAACCGACCTGCGCGAAGGAGTTCCCACCCTGCCGGTGCTGCTCCTGCGCAAGGCAGCCGCCGACGGCGACCAGTCCGCCGTCGACCTTTTGAGGCTCATCGACGGCGACCTGTCCTCGGACGAGGCCCTGGCCGCCGCCGTTGCCGGCCTCCGCGAGCACCCCGTAACGGCAGAGTCCTGGGTGGTGGCGCGCCGCTGGGCCGACGAGGCCATCGCCGCCCTGGCTCCGCTGCCCGAGGGCGTGGTCAAGGAGTCGCTGTCCAACTTCGCGCTGGCCGTGGTGGACCGCGCCAGCTGATTGGGTCTGTCAGGAGCCCGGTTCCCTTGGTTGTCCAGGTGGGGGCCGGGCTTCTTCTTTTCATCGACTGCTCCGTAGTTGTCGTTTTGACGCGCCATAACGACAACTACGGAGCAATCGATGGATGGGGCGTTAACGGGACAGCCCCGGTCCGCAGCAACCGAAGCTGCTGTGAACCGGGGCTGTCTCTCCGTTCGCATCAGACCCGCCGGAGGCGTTTAGCGGATCCGGGAATAGCTTATGACAGCTTTGTCACAATACGCAAGTCTTTGTGTAACTCTCCTGTCAAAGAGTTTTCGCGGGGGAGGTCCTACCCCAAATGCGTTACTTATGGCTTCGCCGCGAGGTGCCAGCCCCGTATTTACGTGCACCCTCGATTAGCTGCGCCGCGTAAATTACGCAAAACGGGTCGGCCGCCTCGTTGTCGCTTATCCACATGGACACATCCCTCTGCTCCCGCGAGTGCTCCCCCCACGCACGATGAGGGATGGATATCTGCGACTACCTGGCCAGGCGCGGTGGAGCTGCTCGATCGCTGGAGCTGCATAAGGCCGGGTTCACGCGTACCAAGGTGGGCCGGGCGGTAGCTCTTGGCCTCGTGCTGAAAATCAGGCGGGGTGTGTACTCGCTGCCCGGCGACAAACGCGCTGTCCGGGCTTTGGCCGCTGGCGGGCGGCTCACTTGTCTATCCGCAGCGCCGATCTACGACCTGTGGACCCTCGGCGATCCAGCCGTCCTGCATGTCAGCCGGAGCCACCCCGTACATACGCCTGGCGTCATTGACCACGGCCGCCCCAAACATCCGCGGCATTCCTGGCTGCCTGCATTGGGTCTGGCAGACGTCCTTTTGCATGCGCTGCATTGCCTGCCGGAGCTTGAGGCGCTGGTGATGGTGCAGTCGGCTGTGGGCCGCGGTGACATCGCGCTTGATTTCCTTTACGGGCGTTGCCAGGGCCGCCGGAACGGGCGGACACGATCGGTACTGGACCTGGTGATTCCCCGAGCGGACTCCGTGCTTGAGGTACTTGCAAATGTCCACTTTGCTCGCGCCGGACTGCGGCTCCGGCGGCATGTTTACATCGCAGGAGTAGGCGAAGTGGACTTCCTGGTGGAGGAGTGCCTGGTGGTGGAGACAGATGGTTCAACCCACTTCGAACCAAAATCCGTCAAGCGGGACCAACGCCGCAACAACCAAAGCATCATCGGGGGCTACCTGGTGCTGCGCTATTACTATGACGACGTCATCCACCGTCCCGACGCCATGGTGGCAGAAGTCCAGGCGGTGTTGCGCAGGTGGCGAAGGCCAACGAACAACCGGGACGGCAACACGTTTGCGTAATTTATAGGCCAGCAGAGGGTGTGAAACCCCTGCAATCCGGGGCCTGATCCTGAAATGACCTATAAATGACGCATTTACGCTGAAGGCAGCGGGCCCAGAGGAGGAAGCCCTTTACTCTTCCTCTTCGTCCTCGAACGCCCACTCGAACATGTCGAAGACGAACTCGGAGAAGGTCCCTTCCTCGGACTTCCATTGGCCGCGGGCATTGTTGCGCCGGTACACGATGGGGTCAGGGACGCCGAGGTCGCCTACCCGGAAGCCCCAGGTGAACTGTTCCTCTTCATCCTCGAGGAACATCAGGAAGCCCTCGTCATCGACCTCGAGCTCCTCGGGGTCCCAGAAGTAGTGGTACGCCTCCATCAGGTCCTCGCAGCCGCCCAGGGCGAGATAGAACTCGCGCAGGACCAGCGGGATCTGGAACTGGTGGTCGGCGAGGGCCTTGTCCAGCTCCTCGGGCGTCAGGCCGTCCTCTTCCTGCCATTCATCCTCGAGATACTTCGGAACAAGCGCACGGAACTTCTCGAGGAACATGTCAGTCATGCTCATATCCTAGCCAATCCGGAGGCCCCCAAAATGACATCGCGCCGAACCCTCAGAGGCCCGGATCGGCCGCCCGGCGTTGCCAGCCACGCACCGCGAGGGGCGCCTGCCAGGAGCGCCGCCAGGCAAGCACCCGGAACGTGAAAACCACAGCCGCGATGCCTGCCGCCGTCAGGACGTTGAACACGCCGAAAACCCACAGGATTGCCGTCAACAAGGAGCCCAGGAACGCGGGCAGGGCATAAATGTCCTTGGGGTTGAACAGTTCCGGAACCTCGTTGGCGGTAATGTCCCGCAGCAGGCCACCGCCCACCGCCGTCGTTACTCCCAGCAGCACCGAAGCCACCGGATTCAACCCCGTGGCCAGCGCCTTCAGCGTGCCGGTCATGCAGAACAGCGCCAGGCCGGCGGCGTCGAACAGGACCAGCAGCGACGTGTAGCGCTGGACGCTGGAGAACAGGAAGAACACCAGCACGGTGGCCAGCAGCGGCGGAACCAGATACGCGGGGTTGGTGAACGCTGCGGGGACCACGGCAAGGATGATGTCGCGGATCACGCCGCCGCCAAGCCCCACCAGGGAGGCCAGCAGCAGGGACCCGACAATATCGATCTGCTTCCGCGCCGCCAGCAGCGAGCCCGAGACGGCAAAGAAGAACACGCCCAGCAGATCCAGCCACACCGGGGAGTTGTCAAAGGCGAATGTCATGGAGCGTCCCGGCAATTCAAAGAGGGCGGACAGGGCGGCTCCAACGTTACGCTAACCCCTATGAACAGCCCCATCATGATCGCCTGCGCCCATGGGACGTCCAACACACAGGGAGCCGCGGAGGTCAACGCCCTGCGCGCTGCCATCGCCGAACTCCGCCCCGGACTGGATGTCCGGGAGGCCTACGTGGACGTCCAGCAGCCCGACCTGGTGGACGTGGTGGCGGGCCTGCCGGCCGGGGAACCCGCCGTCGTGGTTCCTTTGTTGCTGAGCGTTGGCTACCACGTGAAAGTGGATATTGCCCGTGCCGTGAAAAGCCGTCCGGGCAGTGCGGCCGCCGCGCCGCTGGGTCCCGACCCGCGGCTCGCCCAACTGCTGGACCAGCGGCTGCGGGAGGCCGGCACCACGGACAACGACGTCATCGTGCTGGCCGCGGCCGGCTCCTCCAACCCGAACGCCGCCGTCAGCGTGGAGGAGTTGGTGGGCCAGCTGCGGGAGCTGCGGTCCAACCGCATCGTGGCCGCCTACGGTGCGTCCGCCAAGCCGTCCGTGCCCGACGCCGTCGCCATGCTTCGCGAGGAACTTGCCGGGGGGGCCGGGGCGGGGGAGTCCGCAGGGGCGGTCGACGTCGGCGGGCGCGTGGTGGTTGCCTCGTACCTCCTGGCGCCGGGCTTCTTCCACGACCAGCTGGCCAAGGCGGGTGCCGACGTCGTGACCGCGCCGCTGCTGCCCTCCCGCGTGCTGGCCGAAATTGCGCTGGACAGGTATGACGCCGCCGTCGCCCGGATGAATTCAACCCGCGCCGAGGCCCCCGAACAGGCCGCCCCCGCGGCTCCCGCCGCAGCCCCCACCGAGGTGCCCGCCGATGCACAGCAGGGAGGCTTCTTCAAGGCCGTCCGGCGTTTCGTGACGAAATATTTCCCTAGGTGACTTAGCGTTTCCGGGCCTTTGTGACGCTATTCGGCGTCGCCCTACAGTCGATGCATGACTGATACAGCTCTAGCCGGAGCGTCGGCGGACTCCGCTGCCGCCAAGCGCCCCGCACGCCCGTCCCGCCCCGCTGCAAAACCGCACGGGCAGTGGAAAGTGGACGGCAAGACGCCGCTGAACGCCAACGAAACCTGGAAACAGGAAGACGACGGCCTGAACGTCCGCGAGCGTATCGAGACCATCTACGCCAAGGAAGGCTTCGACGCCATCCCCGGCCAGGACCTGCACGGCCGTTTTCGCTGGTGGGGCCTCTACACCCAGCGCAAGCCCGGGATCGACGGCGGCAAGACCGCAACCCTTGAGCCGCACGAGCTTGAGGACAAGTACTTCATGCTGCGCGTGCGGATCGACGGCGGTGCCCTTACCACCGAGCAGCTGCGCGTCATCGGCCAGATTTCCGTGGACTTTGCCCGGGACTCCGCCGACCTCACCGACCGGCAGAACATCCAGCTGCACTGGATCCGCGTGGAGGACATCCCCGAGATCTGGAACCGGCTGGAGTCCGTGGGCCTGTCCACCACCGAAGCCTGCGGCGACGTGCCCCGCGTCATCCTGGGTTCGCCCGTCGCCGGCATCGCCAAGGACGAGATCATCGACCCCACCCCGCTCATCGCCGAGCTGGGGGAGCGGTTCATCGGCAACCCGCTGCTGTCCAACCTGCCGCGCAAGTACAAGACCGCGATCACCGGGCACCCCAGCCAGGACGTGGTCCACGAGATCAACGACTGCGCCTTCGTGGGGGTCCGCCACCCCGAGCTCGGCGTTGGCTACGACCTCTGGGTGGGCGGCGCGCTGTCCACCAACCCGATGCTCGGCAAGCGCCTGGGCGCCTTCGTCCAGCCGGACCAGGCCGCCGACGTGTGGCTGGGCGTCACCAGCATCTTCCGGGACTACGGCTACCGCCGCATGCGCACCAAGGCCCGCCTGAAGTTCCTGCTGGCCGACTGGGGCCCGGAAAAGTTCCGCCAGATCCTGGAGGACGAATACCTGGGCTACAAGCTGGCCGACGGTCCCGCCGCCCCCAAGCCGGCCACTCCCGGCGACCACGTGGGCGTGCACGAGCAGAAGGACGGCAAGTTCTTCATCGGCGCCACCCCCATCGCCGGCCGGCTCTCCGGCGCCGCCCTGGTCAAGCTCGCCGACACCCTCGAGGCCCGCGGCTCCTACCGCCTGCGCACCACCCCGCACCAGAAGATTGTGGTGCTGGACGTCGAGAAGGACCAGGTGGAGCCGCTCATCACCGAGCTGGACACCCTTGGCCTGTCCGCCCGGCCGTCCGTGTTCCGCCGCGGCACCATCGCCTGCACCGGCATCGAGTACTGCAAGCTGGCCATTGTGGAGACCAAGTACACGGCCGCCACCGCCGTCGCCGAGCTGGAACGCCGCCTGGCCGACCTCGCCGGCTCCGGCCAGCTGCCGCAGGCACTGTCGCTGCACATCAACGGCTGCCCCAACTCGTGCGCCCGCATCCAGACGGCGGACATCGGCCTCAAGGGCATGATGCTGCCAACGCCCGACGGCGATCCCTCCCCGGGTTTCCAGGTCCACCTGGGCGGCGGGCTGGCAAACAACGACCGCGAGGAAGCCGGCCTGGGCCGCACCGTGCGCGGCCTGAAGGTCTACGTCGACGACCTGCCCGACTATGTGGAGCGCGTGGTGCGCCGGTTCGTCGCCGACCGCGGCGAAGGCCAGACCTTCGCCGAATGGGCCCACGCAGCAGACGAGGAGGCACTGCAGTAATGGCAAAGCATCTCGCACCCGCACCGGCCAAGCGCCCTGTCGAAGAGCTGAAGGCCCTCGCCGAAGCCGGCGCCGCCGAGCTCGGCTGGGACGCCCCCGCCCGCGACGTGATCGCCTGGGTGGAGCGCAACTTCGACCTGCCCGCGGTCGCCGTCGCCTGCTCCATGGCCGACGCCGTCCTGCCCGCCCTGGTGGCGGACCAGATGCCCGGCGTCGACGTCCTGTTCCTGGAGACCGGCTACCACTTCCCGGAAACCTACGCCACCCGTGACGAGGTGGCCGCGAACCTCCGCGTCAACGTGGTGGACGTGCTGCCGGAGAACACCGTGGAGCAGCAGGACCGGCTGCTGGGCAAAAACCTCTTCGCCCGGGACGCCGCCCAGTGCTGCGCCCTCCGCAAGGTGGCCCCGCTGCAGCGGACCCTGGCCGGCTACGAACTCTGGTTCACCGGCGTCCGCCGCGACGAAGCCCCCACGCGCACCAACACCCCGCTGATCACCTGGGACGAGAAGAACGGGCTGGTCAAGGTCAACCCGATGGCAGCCTGGACCTTCGACCAGCTGGTCCAGTACTCCGAGGACAACCTCCTCCCCGTCAACCCGCTGCTCTCGCAGGGTTACCCCTCCATTGGCTGCCAGCCCTGCACCCGCAAGGTGGCGCCCGGCGAAGACCCCCGCGCCGGCCGCTGGGCAGGAACCGACAAGACAGAATGCGGACTTCACGTATGAGCACATCCCTTTCCGAGGAGACCCAGGTGACTGACACCGCCGTAACCACGCGCCTGTCCAGCCTGGACACCCTCGAATCCGAAGCCATCCACATCATCCGCGAGGTTGTTGCCGAGTTCGAGAAGCCCGCGCTGCTGTTCTCCGGCGGCAAGGACTCCGTGGTGATGCTGCACCTGGCCACCAAGGCGTTCTGGCCGGGCAAGGTGCCGTTCCCCGTGCTGCACGTGGACACCGGGCACAACTTCCCCGAGGTCATCGACTTCCGTGACCGCACCGTCGAGCGCCTGGGCCTGAAGCTCGTGGTGGGCTCCGTGCAGGAGTTCATCGACCGCGGCGAACTCGCCGAGCGCGCCGACGGCACCCGCAACCCGCTGCAGACCGTCCCGCTGCTGGACGCCATCCAGCAGAACAAGTTCGACGCCGTCTTCGGCGGCGGCCGCCGCGACGAGGACAAGGCCCGCGCCAAGGAGCGCATCCTCAGCCTCCGTGACGAGTTCGGCCAGTGGGACCCGCGCAACCAGCGCCCCGAGCTGTGGAACCTCTACAACGGCCGCCACACCGTGGGCCAGCACGTCCGTGCGTTCCCCATCAGCAACTGGACCGAGCTGGATATCTGGCGCTACATCGAGCGCGAGAACATTGAACTCCCCGGCCTGTACTACGCCCACGAGCGCGAGGTCTTCGCCCGCGACGGCATGTGGCGCGCCGTGGGCGAGGTGTCCCAGCCCCGCCCGGATGAGGAAGTCATCACCAAGACCGTCCGCTACCGCACGGTGGGCGACATGTCCTGCACCGGCGCCGTCGAGTCCAACGCGTTTACGGTGTCCGACGTCGTGGTTGAAGTCGCCGCCTCCACCCTGACCGAACGTGGCGCCACCCGCGCAGATGACCGCATCTCCGAGGCCGCCATGGAAGACCGCAAGAAGGACGGGTACTTCTAATGACCACGATTTCTGAGATTCCGGCCGAATCCATCAACGAAGCCCTGCCCACCACCCTCTTCCGGTTCGCCACCGCAGGATCGGTCGACGACGGCAAGTCCACCCTGGTGGGCCGCCTCCTCCACGACTCCAAGGCCATCCTCGCCGACCAGCTCGACGCCGTGGCCCGCACCTCGGCCGACCGCGGCTTCGGCGGAGACAAGGGCGGGATCGATCTTGCCCTGCTGACCGACGGCCTGCGCGCCGAACGCGAACAGGGCATCACCATCGACGTGGCCTACCGCTACTTCGCCACCGACCGCCGCAGCTTCATCCTGGCCGACTGCCCCGGGCACGTGCAGTACACCAAGAACACGGTGACGGGCGCATCCACCGCGGATGCCGTCGTCGTGCTCATCGACGCCCGCAAGGGTGTCCTGGAGCAGACCCGCCGGCACCTGTCCGTGCTGCAGCTGCTGCGCGTGGCGCACGTGATCGTTGCCGTGAACAAGATCGACCTGGTGGACTTCAGCGAATCCGTGTTCCGCGACATCGAAGCCGACGTGCAACAGGTGGGCCGTGAGCTGGGCCTCGGCGCCGACGGCATCAGCGACCTGCTGGTCATCCCCGTCTCCGCCCTCGACGGCGACAACGTGGTGGACCGCTCCGAGCGCACCCCCTGGTACACCGGGCCGGCCCTGCTGGAGGTCCTCGAAACCCTCCCGGCGGCCGACGAACTGGAAAGCCACCTGGAAAGCTTCCGCTTCCCCGTGCAGCTGGTCATCCGGCCGCAGGGTGCCCTCGCACCGGATGCCGTGGCCGCCGGCCTGGACGTGGAGGCCTTCCGTGACTACCGCGCCTACGCCGGCCAGATCACTGAAGGTTCCGTGAAGGTGGGCGACAAGGTCTCCGTCCTGACTCCCGGCCAGGACCCGCGCACCACCACCGTGGTGGGGATCGACTTCGCCGGTGCCTCCCTTGAGGAAGCCGCCGCGCCGCAGTCCGTGGCCATCCGGCTGGCGGACGAGTTCGACGTCGCGCGCGGAGACACCATCGCTGCTGCCGGCACCGTCCGCGAAGCCTCCGCGGATCTGTACGCGGCCCTCTGCTGGCTCTCGCCCAAGCCCCTCCGGGAAGGCCAGAAGGTGCTGGTCAAGCACGGCACCCGTACCGTGCAGGCGATGGTCCGCAACGTCACCGGCAAGCTGGACCTGGCCTCCTTCAAGCTGGAGCCGGCGTCCACCCTGGAACTGAACGACATCGGGCACGCGCAGCTCCGGCTCGCCGCACCGCTGCCGCTGGAAAACTACCTGCACCACCGCCGCACCGGTGCGTTCCTGGTGATCGATCCACTGGACGGCAACACGCTGGCCGCAGGCCTGGTCAAGGACCACCCGGGCGACCACGAGGACGAGCGCTACAGCATCTAGGTCCTGCCCCCGAAACCGCGGCTTGTTCGCAGATCCGAACCTTCAAGGGACGGACACGCGAACAAGCCGCGGTTTTGTCGTGTCCAGGGCCGGGGCCTACTGCCGTCCCTCGAGGATCGCCTTGAGCCGCTCCAGGTCCTTCCGGTTCTCGCGGCGCATCATCGGCTCCATGACCAGCCCGGCCAGCCGGGAGAAACCCGAGGGGCTCCCGCTGTTGCCCAGGGTCATCCGGGTCCCGCCGCCGTCGTCCGTCCACGTGTAGGTGGTCTGCATGGGAAACGGTCCCTGGTCCGTGCGCATCACCAGCTTTTCACCCGGGACGTACTCCACGAACTCGTAGGTGTAGTTGAGCTCCCGCCCCAGGAACTTCGCGGTGAAGGCCACCTTTGAGCCCGTGCCCAACGGGCCGCCGTCCAGCCGCTGCGAGGAATGGATGTTGACGTACCACCGGGGGGCGTTGTCCGGGTCCGCCGCGAAGCCCGCCACGTAGGCGCGCGGCCTGTTGATGTGGATGTCCGTCTGGACGTTGACCATGGCTGCTTCTCCTCTCGAAGGCGGGGTTAGCCTAGGACTTACCCTAGTCCTGGTCACCGCGGCGGGAGGCGGCAGTGGAAAACATCAGTCCCAAGCTTCTGAACTGGGCGTCCATCCTGGATGACAAGACCCGCGAACAGGCAGTGATGACGGCGGGGCTGCCGTTCATCTACCCGCACCTGGCGCTGATGCCGGACGCGCACCTGGGCAAAGGGGCCACGGTGGGCTCCGTGATTCCCACGCTGCGCGCCATCATCCCCGCGGCAGTGGGTGTGGACATCGGCTGCGGCATGATCGCGGTCCGCACCCAGTACTCGGTGAAGGACCTGCCCAAGGACCGGAAGAGCCTGCGGGAGGACATCGAGCGGGTCATTCCGCTGTCCGCCGGGCACAACAACCGGAAAGTCCTGGCTACGGCGGAGCCGCGGATTGCCGAGCTGAAGCGCCGGGCCGCGAAGGCCGGCTTCAACCCCGGGCAGTACGTCGACAAGTGGGAACTGCAGCTGGGGTCCCTGGGCTCGGGTAACCACTTCATTGAGGTGTCGGCGGACGAGGACGACGGCGTGTGGCTCTTCCTGCACTCGGGCTCGCGGGGCATCGGCAACAGGATCGCGCAGCACCACATCGGCGTCGCCCAGCACGTCAGCAGGAAGCACCAGATTTACCTGCCGGACCCCGACCTCGCCTACCTGGACGAGGGCACCCCGCAGTTTGAGCGCTACATCGCCGAGCTGCGCTGGGCCCAGCACTTCGCCCTGCTGAACCGGGAGGAAATGATGGACCGCGTGACGGCCCGGTTCAGCCGCTGGGTGGGTGGCCCCGTGCGGGAACGCGAACGGATCAACTGCCACCACAACTTCACCGAGCAGGAGACGCATTACGGGAAGTCGGTATGGGTGTCCCGCAAGGGTGCCATCAAGGCCGGGCCGGGCGATCCCGGGCTCATTCCCGGGTCCATGGGGACGGCGTCCTATGTGGTGGAAGGCCTGGGCAACCCGGCGTCACTGAACTCCTCCCCGCACGGCGCCGGCCGGGAGTACTCCCGCAACGCCGCCCGCAAGGCCTTCACACTGGAGGAACTGAAGCGGGCCATGCGCGGGATTGAGTTCCGCGCATCGGAGGCCTTCATCGACGAGATCCCGGCCGCCTATAAGCCGATCGACCAGGTGATGCAGGACGCCGCGGACCTTGTCAGGGTGCGGCACAAGCTGCGGCAGTTGGTCAACGTCAAAGGCAACTGAACCTGCCAAACCGGGCAGCAGCGCGGCCGAATGTGACGCTAGATGAACGTGCGTGACCCCCCGTTTCCGCGTCATTGAACGGGTTTGGGCCACTCCCTATGGTGAAACAATGACTAGTTCCAAGCCCGGGATGACCCGCATCGTGGCAGGCGAAAGCGCGGTCCCCAAGCGCAAGCGTGCCATCGAGGCTGCCCTGGCCCTCGGGCTGGTCCTGCTGATCGCCTTTGGGGCCATCGTGGCGTCTAACGTCTCCCGCAACACCGAGGCCCAGGCTGCCGAGCCCAGCCCTGCCGCCGAACTGAAGCTCGGCTACTTCGGCAACGTCACGCACGCCGCCGCCCTGGTAGGCGTCAAAAAGGAATTCCTGGCCGATGCCCTGGGCAGCACCCGGCTCAGTACCGAGACCTTCAACGCCGGCCCGGCCGCCATCGAAGCCCTGAACGCCGGCGCCATCGACGCCGCCTACATCGGCCCCAACCCCGCCATCAACTCGTTCGCCAAAAGCCAGGGCCAGTCCGTGCGCGTGATTGCCGGCGCCGCGGCCGGCGGTGCTCAGCTGGTGGTCAAGCCGGGGATCACCTCGGCCGCGGACCTGAAGGGGAAAACCCTGGCGACGCCGCAGCTCGGCGGCACCCAGGATGTGGCGCTCCGGGCCTGGCTGACCAGGCAGGGCTACAAGACCAACGTGGACGGCAGCGGCGACGTCGCCATCAACCCCACGGACAACGCCCAGACGCTCAAGCTGTTCCAGGACGGAAAGATCGACGGCGCGTGGTTGCCTGAACCGTGGGCGTCCCGACTGGTGCTCACCGCCGGAGCCAAAGTCCTGGTGGATGAAAAAGACCTGTGGGACGGAACCGGCACCGGCAAGCCCGGCGAGTTCCCCACCACCATCCTGATCGTGAACCAGAAGTTCGCCGCCGACCACCCGGACACCGTCAAGGCCCTGATCAAGGGCAATGCGGAGTCGGTGGCCTGGCTCAACTCGGCCCCGGCCGACGAGAAGGCGAACCTCATCAACGCCGCCCTGCAGGAAACCGCCGGCGCGGCACTGCCGAAGGACGTCCTGGCCAGGTCGCTGGCGAACATCACCTTCACCCTCGACCCGCTGGCCGGCAGCTACCCCAAGCTGCTGCAGGACGGTGTGGATGCAGGAACCACCAGGAACGCCGACATCAACGGCCTCTTCGACCTCCGCGCACTCAACGGGGTCACCGGCAGCACCGACAAGATTTCAGCGGCCGGCCTCGGCCAGGACTGACCAACCCAACTACTGAAGGACGCCACCATGCCAGTGGTACTGGAACACCTGGGCAAGCGCTTCGGCGACGGCGCCCCGGTCCTGGACGACGTCAACGCCAACATCGGGAGAGGCGAGTTCGTTGCACTCCTTGGTGCCTCCGGCTGCGGCAAGTCCACCCTCCTGAACATCATCGCGGGACTGGAAGCGCCGACGTCGGGCGCCCTGGAAGTGCCCAGCGACGGTGCCGCCTTCATGTTTCAGGACGCCGCCCTGTTCCCCTGGCTTACCGCCCGTGAAAACATCGAACTCGCGCTGAAGCTGCGCGGCGTGGGCAAGGCCGACCGCCGCACCAAGGCCCAGGAACTCCTGGAACTGGTGCACCTCGGTTCGGCCGGGGACAAGCGCCCGCACGAACTCTCGGGCGGCATGCGGCAGCGCGTCTCCTTGGCCCGCTCCCTTGCCCAGGACCGGCAGCTGCTGCTCATGGACGAACCGTTCGCCGCCCTGGACGCCATCACCCGCGACCTGCTGCACGACGAGCTGGAACGCATCTGGAAGGAAACCGGGCGCACCATCGTCTTCGTCACCCACAACGTCCGCGAAGCCGTCCGGCTGGGCCAGCGCGTGCTGCTGCTGTCCTCGCGTCCCGGCCGCGTGGTCCAGGAATGGGCCGTCACCGAAGAACACCGAACCGACGCCGGGCTCGCCGGCCAGCTGACCGGGGTCATCACCGCCCGGCTGCGGGAGGAGATTCGCCGCCATGCCAAGTAACCCACCCATGGTCGAGGAGGAGCCGGTGGTTGAGCCCGTCGAAACCACGGGCACCGAAACCCGACACGTCCATGCCGCTCTAACGAGGACGTCCACCGGGAATGAGGACCTGCGGGAGCTTGAATCCGGCCTGGATTCGCTGCAGTCCGACGCCGACCGCAAGCACCGGATCGACTGGAGCCGGATCCTGCTCCCCGTGGCCGCGCTGGTGGTCCTGGTGCTGGTCTGGCAGTTCTACGTCTCGCTCGGTGTGAAGCGCCGCGACCTGGTCCCCGGGCCGCTGGACGTGGTGGCACAGATGGGCTCGCTCTGGAGTGAAGGCAAGCTGCAGGAATCCATGTGGACGTCGCTGCAGCGCGGGGTGGTGGGCTTCCTGATTTCGGTGGCGATCGCCACGCCGGTGGGCCTGCTGCTGGCGCAGGTGGCACCGCTGCGGCGTGCGTTCGGTCCGCTGATCTCCGGCCTCCAGGTGCTGCCGTCCGTGGCATGGGTCCCGGCGGCTATCATCTGGTTCGGCCTGACCGACGCCACCGTCTACTTCGTGGTGTTCATGGGCGCCATCCCGTCCATCATCAACGGCCTGATCTCGGGTGTGGACCAGATCCCGCCGCAATACCGGCGCGTGGGCACCGTCCTCGGGGCCAACCGGCTGCAGATGGCCCTGCAGGTGGTCCTTCCCGCTGCGCTGCCCGGCTACCTCGGTGGCCTCAAGCAGGGCTGGGCGTTCTCGTGGCGCTCCCTCATGGCCGCGGAAATCATCGCGGTGGGCGGCACCATCGGCTTCGGCCTGGGCTCCCTCCTGGACCAGGGCCGGACGCTGTCCGATATGTCCGTGGTCATGGCGGCAATCCTGCTGATCCTTGGCGTCGGCATCCTCATCGAGCTCCTGGTGTTCGGCCCCATCGAGAAGCGGCTCCTGCGCCGCCGGGGCCTCCTGGCCGGCAGCACCCGCTGACCAAACCCCCTCCCAACGCACCGCAAGAGCCCGACGGCGACCTTCCGCCGTCGGGCTCTCTGCTGTCCCGACGCGTTTGCGCCACTTTTAGCCGTCCCCTCGCCCTTGGCCCCCAAACCACGGGGGCTGCCAGTCGGCAAAGGCCCGAAAATCACGCAACTGCGTCACGCCCGATAAGAACGGTGGCAGACTGGCCGGATGACCGCGAGCTTCGAGTGCCGCACCGTATCCGCGCTCCCCGTGGAGCAGCTCTTCGACCGGGCGCGCAGCATCGACCTGCACCTCGTCTCCCAAAAACAAGCGGGGGAGCGGGCCGTGAAAGGCGTCACCAGCGGACTGATCGGCGACGGCCAGGACGTCACCTGGCGGGCCAGGCACTTCGGCATACCGCTCACCATGACCAGCCGCGTTACCGCGTTCGACTACCCGCACAGCTTCACGGATGAACAGGTCAAGGGCCCCTTCAAGGCCTTCCGTCACGTCCACGACTTCGCGCCCACGGCCACGGGAAGCGTCATGATCGACAGGGTGGAGTTCAGCGCGCCGCTTGGTTTCCTGGGCCGCGCCGTCGAGCGACTCTTCCTGGCGCGGTACCTGGAGCGACTCATCGTCCGCAGGGGGCAGTTCCTTGCCACCTCCGGCTAGGGAACGTTTGTGACGCAGCATTACCTTGCGTGAACTGGTGTTGCTCGGCCTTTGTGGGCGAATGTGACGCGGACCTACCGTTGATCCATGGCAATTCAGGATATTTACCCCACCGCGCTGCGGCTGCTTGGCCGTCCCGTGCTGGTGGTGGGCGGCGGCCCCGTTGCTGCCCGCCGCGCCAAGGGGCTGCTCGACGCCGGTGCCGTGGTCACCGTCGTGGCTCCGGTTGCCTCACCCGCGCTGCAGGACATGGCCGACGCCGGCCTGCTCACCTGGGAAGCGCGCCCGTATGACTCCAAGGACGTCGACGGCGTCTGGTTCGTCCAGACCGCCACCGGGGATCCCGGGGTGGATGCCCGGGTATCGGCCGACGCCGAGGCGCAGCGGGTCTGGTGCGTCAACGCCTCCAACCATGAAGCTTCTGCCGCCTGGACCCCCGCCGTTGCCCACGTGGACGACGTCAAGATCGCCGTCAACGCCGGGGGAGACCCGCGCCGCGCCATGGCCGTCCGAGACGCGGTCGCCACGGCCCTGGAAACCGGCGACCTGCCGCTGCGCCGCCGCCGTGCGCACCGGGGAAGCGTTGCCCTCGTCGGCGGTGGACCCGGGGACACCGGCCTCATCACCGTCCGCGGCCGCCGCCTCCTGGGCCAGGCGGACGTCGTGGTGGCCGACCGCCTCGGCCCGCGGGAACTCCTGAACGAACTCGCCCCCGACGTCCGCGTCATCGAAGTGGGCAAAACCCCCGGCCACCACCCCGTGCCGCAGGCAGAGATCAACCGCGTCCTGGTGGAGGAAGCCCTCAAGGGCCACCGCGTGGTCCGGCTCAAGGGCGGCGACCCCTACGTGCTGGGCCGCGGCGGCGAGGAAGCCGAATACTGCCGGCAGCACGGCGTGGAGGTGGAAGTGGTTTCCGGCGTCACCTCCGCGATCTCGGTTCCCGCCGCGGCAGGCATTCCCGTCACCCACCGCGGCCTGGCCAAGGGCTTCAGCGTGGTCACCGGCCACGAGGAACTCTCCGAGGTCCCCGCCCGCGCCGACCACACCATCGTCCTGCTGATGGGCGTCGGCCAGCTGCGCCAATCCGCGTCCGCGCTGGGCGAAGCCGGACTGCCCGCCGACACCCCTGTTGGTATCGTGGAAAACGGCTATTTGCCGGACCAGCGCGTCACCATCGGCACGCTCGGTTCCATCGCCGACCAGGCCCAGGCGGCCGGCGTCGCAAATCCTGCCGTGATTGTCATCGGTGACGTGGTGCGCGTGAGCCCGTTCGCGCCGTCGCACTTCAAAACCGCTGACTACAGCACCACCACCCCGAACAAGCCCCGCGTCCTCTCCGCCTAAGACCGAACAAAAGGAACACAGCCGTGTCATCAAGCACCTCCGTAGGTTCTGCCGAACGTCCGCTGCGCGTCGCCGTCGTGGGCTCCGGCCCGGCCGGCGTTTACGCCGCTGACATCCTCACCAAGAGCGAAGCCGTCAAGAGCGGCGAGCTGACCGTCAGCATCGACCTCTTTGACCGCTACCCGGCACCCTACGGCCTGATCCGCTACGGCGTGGCGCCGGACCACCCCCGCATCAAGGGCATCGTCAACGCGCTGCACAAGGTACTGGACCGCGGCGACATCCGCTTCTTCGGCAACGTGGACTACGGCACCGACCTCACCATCGAGGACCTGCGCACCCACTATGACGCCGTCATCTTCGCCACCGGCGCCATCAAGGATGCGGACCTGAACATTCCCGGCATCGAGCTGGAGGGCTCGTTCGGCGGCGCCGACTTCGTGTCCTGGTACGACGGCCACCCGGACGTGCCGCGCGAATGGCCGCTGGAGGCCAAGGAAATCGCCGTGATCGGCAACGGCAACGTGGCCCTGGACGTGGCCCGCGTCCTGTCCAAGCACCCCGAAGAACTGCTCAGCACCGAGATTCCGGACAACGTCTACGCCGGCCTGAAGGCCTCGCCCGTCACCGACGTGCACGTCTTCGGCCGCCGCGGTCCCGCCCAGGTGAAGTTCACCCCGCTGGAGCTGCGCGAACTGTCCCACTCCAAGGACGTGGACATCATCCTGTACCCGGAGGACTTCGAGTTCGACGAGGAATCGGACCGCCAGATCCAGACCAACAACCAGACCAAGACCATGGTGGGCACGCTCACCAACTGGATCGCCGAGCAGCCCGAGGACCTCTCCGAGCTCAAGGCCTCCCGCCGCCTGCACCTGCACTTCCTGCACAGCCCGGTGGAGATCTACGACGACGCCGAGACCCCGGGCAAGGTGGCCGGCATCAAGTTCGAGCGCACCGAACTGGACGGCACCGGCAACGCCCGCGGCACCGGCGAGTTCGTGGACTACCCCGTCCAGGCCGTCTACCGCGCCATCGGCTACTTCGGCTCCGCCCTGCCGGACGTCGAGTTCGACCACAAGAAGGGCGTCGTCACGAACGACGGCGGCCGCGTCCTGGATGCATCAGGCCAGCATGTGCCGGGCCTCTACGCCACGGGCTGGATCAAGCGGGGACCGGTGGGCCTGATCGGCCACACCAAGGGTGACGCCCTGGAGACCGTGACCTACCTGCTGGAAGACCGCGAAAACCTGCCCGTCGCCACCGTTCCCGCGGAGGACGCCGTCGTTGACCTCCTCGATTCACGCGGCGTGAAGTTCACCTCCTGGGAAGGCTGGCTGGCACTGGACGCACACGAGCTCGCCCTGGGCGCGGCGGCCACGGAGGCCGGCGGCTCGCACGGTGTCGAGGTCACCCGTGAGCGCATCAAGGTGGTGCCGCGCGAGGACATGGTGGACATCTCTCGTGACGGCGTGTCCGCCCAGGTCTAGGAGCTGGAACAGCAGGAACCGCGGTACCGGACGGTGCCGCGGTTCCTGCTTTTAACGGTTTAACCCGCCTGCGCTATTTGGGTTTGCCTGCGCCCCCGATGGCCATCAGTTCCAGGCGGCGCAGTGTCTCGCGGTTCCGGGCCGAAATCATCGGGTCCCGCAGGAATTTCGGCATCAGCTTGCCGGGGCCACGGATGGCATCTTCGGCGATGGTCACCAGGCACTGGCTGCCCCGGTCCTCAAGGGTGATGTCCACCTTGGCCTCGCCCATCGGCCAGCCGCGCGCCACCAGCTCCATCGTGCGCCCGGGCTCCACAGCGGTGACGCGGGTGCTGTCGTTGATCACCAGTGGCCAGGCGCCCACCGAGTGGTGGAGGTGCGCTCCAAGCCCGGGCCACTCGGCGTCCACGTCCCTGATCCTGGAGGCGCCCACCACCCAGCCCGAATACAGCCAGCCGTCGGCGATGACCCGCCAGACGTCCGCGGAGGGGCATTCGAACAACTGCGAGACGGTGGACATGGAGTTCCTTCCGGTGGTGCTCTGCTCTGGGGCCCGTTCCGCCGGGCGTCCGACGGCGGGAGGTGCGGGCCGCCGGGCGGCCCGGTAGGACGGCTTCCGCAGCCGCCGGCTCCACGCGTACGTCCGGGCTCCGGACGGCTGGTTTTCGAGGGGGTCGAACCGCAGCGGGATGTCCGCAGGGTCGGCGCCCGCGGTCAGCCGCAGCTCACCGCATTCGCGCCAGCGGCCACCCGGCGCCGCCCATTGCAGGGCAAGCACCCACTCGCCGGAGGCAAGGGATCCGGCCGGGAGGCTGCGGGTCCGCAGCCCCAACAGCACGGGTCCGTTCCGGCCGCGGTACGGCATCAGCGTGGTCATGGCCGCTCCGGCAACATCCAGCCGCGGCATCAGCAGGAACCGGCCCGGAAGTCCCCAGCCGGTGGAGGCGAACAGGACGTCGGCGGGGCCGGCGGCGGTGTCCCTGGAGTCGGTGCCCCCGGGGTCCGCACCCTTAGCGTCCGCACCCCGCGACGGTGAAACGCGGAGCGCGAGGCCCAGGATGTCGGGCAGCGCCTGCGGCAGCCCCAGGGACCGCGAGAAGCGGGCTACCACCTGGTCGGTTCCGGCGGTGTCCAGCCAGTCGATGCCGCTGGGTCCCGCTGGGTTGCCGGTCCTGGCCAGGGTCCCGGCGAGCCCCAGTCCCTCGGGGTGGATGGGCCGGTCGGGCCGGGCGATTTTCAGGAGCCGGAACAGGGCAGCAAAGGCCTGCCCGGCGCTTCCGGTGACGGCGGAGAGAAGGCTCAGCTGCTGGGTCATACGTCCTTCCTACCCATAAACCGCAGGACTACATACGTCCGAACCGGGCCCTGATCAGGGCGAAGATCCCGTACGCGATGAAGCCGGCGCCGATTGCCACCAGCAGCGTGGGCCCGAACGGATGCCCCTGCAACGCCTTGAGGCTGCCATCGAGGCCGGTGTTTTCTTCGGGGCTGTGTTTTGCGGCGGCAATGATGAACAACAGCCCGGTAAGGCCCAGGGCAACGCCTTTGGCCACATGGCCCACGGCGCCGAGGGAATCGATGACCCTGCCCCGCCGTGTTCCGTTGAAGTGGAAAAGCTCCTCTTTCTTGAACCCGCGCGAGACGCCCTTGACCACGAAGTAGACGCCAATGCCGATGATGGTCAGCCCCACCGCTACCAGCACCCACAGTCCCAGCGGCTGGTCCATCAGTGCCGCGCTGAAGTCGCGTGTGCTGTCGCCGGAGTCGCCGCGGAGGCCCACGGCGAAGCCCGCGAAGCTGAGCCCCACGCTGCCGTAGGCGATGGCCAGGAAGCCGGAGGAAATGAGTTTCGCGATCCGGACCTTGCGTGGTTCGCCGCGCATCCGCAGGGTTGCCTCGCTGGCCTGCCACAGCGCCAGGCCCAGGCACGCCACCACGCAGCCCCACATGACCACCGGACCCCATGGGTTGTCGGCCAGCTGCGCGATGGCACCCGTGGCCTCGGCCTCACCGGAATGGCCCAACGCGATGGCAATGGCGATCACCCCCACGATGATGTGGAGCAGGGCCATGACGGCGAACCCGGCGCGCGCCAGGACGTCCAGTACCTTATGGTTGGACGCCTCCTCGACAGCGTCTGCTGCCTGGCTGAGGGTGGATTCGCCGTCGGACATTCCCTAGCCGTTCATGGGCCCTTCGGCCCGCAGCTTCTCCGCGCCGGGGCCCTCAACGTGTACGGTGCACCGGACCACCAGCTGGCCGGGGGCGTTGTCCAGCTCCACCAGGGAATCATCTGCGCTGAGGACGGTGAACACCTCGGATCCCGCCACCACGTCAACGCCCTTGGCCTTCGCTGTTTCCTTTGCGTTGCCGAACGCCTCGCGCTGCAGGCCGTCAACGTAGCCGCCGTCACTTTCGCGGGCCGGATCGCCGAAGGCCCAGCCGAACAATGTCCCTGTGTTTCCCATGGCGACGATATTACGCGGTCCGCCTCTGTCCCGGCCGGGCTTTCGTAATATTAGTAAGTGTGCTTACCATGGGCGCACCCTACCTCGATGGGACACAGCAAGCTAAGGCCGCGGACAGCGGCAACCGGAACCAGTTCATAACGTTAGGAATGCGCATCATGGCAGGAAATCTCATTGCCCGTTCAGTTCACGACCTGACGGCAGCAGCATGGTTCGGCGGGTCACTGATGGGTGCCATCGGACTCAACGGCGCGGCGGCCCAGGCCAAGGACCCGGCCGAGCGCACGCGCCTTTCCAGCGCCGGCTGGATGAAGTGGGCCCCGTTCCAGACGGCCGCGTTCGCCTCCCACCTGGTGGCGGACCTGGCGATCGCCTGGGAGAACAAGGGCCGCATCGCCAAGCAGGAGGGCGTGGCCCGCGACACCGTCATCAAGACGGCCGTCACCGTGGCAGGCGCCGCCGTGACCCTCTACTCCGGCATCCTGGGCAAGAAGGTGGAGAAGCTTGCCGGTGAGGGCGCCGAAGGTGCAACGGAGCCGCACGGTGCAGCCTCGGATGAACTGAAGGCAGCCCAGCAGCAGCTCAAGTTCCTGCAGTGGATCATCCCCGGCTTTGCCGGCCTGGTGATCGTCCTTGGCGCCAAGCACGGAGAGATGCAGCGCCCCAAGAACGTCCTCGCGGGCCTGCGCCGCGACTAGGACGGGTAAAGAACACAGAGCTTACGACGGCGGCCCGGCACCAAAGTGCCGGGCCGCCGCCGCACGTCTGGCTTCTCGCTGCGCACATGCAACCGGGACGCGGAGATTCCCTGACGCGCCCCGTATATCGCCGCGCCAGGGAATTTCCGCGTCGCAAGGGGAGACCGGGTAGCCGGCCGGCAGGGCGCTATTCCGCGAGCCACTCCGCGCAGGAATTAAGGTTGCGGTTCACGGTGGCCACTGCCGCGTCCTCGTCCCGGCGCTCCAACGCTTCAAGCAGGGTTTCGTGGCCGTCCCGGGGAAGCCCGTTGAAGCCGGGCCGGGGCTGCTGGGTGAGCAGATCCTGGTGGAACACGGTCCCGAAACTGGCGTAGAGCTCGTGCAGCAGCGGATTGCCCGAAGCCCGGGCGATGCCCTCGTGGAACTGCCAGTCGGCGTCGGCCCAGGCCCCGAAGTCCCCCTGGTTCCAGGCGTGGTCCCGGGTTGCCAGGAAGGCGCGCAGTTCGGTGATGTCCCCGGCGGTGGCGTTCCGGGCGGCGAGGCGGGCGGCCTGGGTGTCCAGTCCCAGCCGGACCTCCAGGATGTGCTGCTCGGTATGGTCCTGGTACATCCGCCGGGCCGCGCCGGACATCTCGCTGGTGGCGCGCACATAAGTGCCGTCGCCGCGCCGGACCTCGAGCATGCCGCCGTGGGCAAGGGCCTTCACGGCCTCCCGGAGGGTGCCGCGGGACACGCCGAGCTTGGCCATGAGCTCAGGCTCGGGCGGGATCCGGCCATTGAGGGGCCATTCGCCGGAGTGGACCATTTCCCGCAGCTTGGCGGTCACTTCAGCGGCAAGCGGCGGACGGACAGAGGGGCTTAGGGACACGCTGCTACTTCCTTCCTGCCGCGGTCCGGCGGCTGGCGGTGCCGGACGCCTGCCCGGCCATGGCCGGGCGGGTAATAAGGTGGGACACCACGATCTGGACAAGTGCCAGCACCAGCAGCAGGACCAGGGGCAGCGTCCAGCCGCCGGTGGCACTGTGCAGCAGCCCCATGCCGAACGGGCCCACGGTGGCCAGCAGGTAACCCGAGGACTGCGCCAGCGTGGACAGCGCGGTGGTCTCCGCCGTGCTGGTACCGCTGCGGCTGATCATCACCATGACCAGCGGGAAGATGCCCAGGCCAAAACCCAGCAGCACGGCGGGGATAATGGCTAGCCCCACGGGGAGGACCAGCAGCGCCGCGATGCCGGCCATCATGGTGGTGCTCACCAGGTAGAACGCCGGCCGCAGCATGCCGGGCCGGGCTCCGAGGGCGATCAGCACCATGCCGGCAGGAACGGAGACCAGCTGCATCAAGCCAAACATCAGCCCGCTGTCCGTAGCGCCCAGCCCCATGGTGGTGAGCATGTAGGGAAACCAGCTGAGCAGTGCGTACGCGAGCAGGGCCTGGAGGGCGAAGATCGCGGTGAGGAGCTGCCCTTTGCGGGTCCGCAGCAGCGGCCAGGGGGACACCCGGAGGGCCGCGGCCGGGGCGGCGTGCCGGTGGGCGTGCAGTGCCACGGGAAGGAACCCCAGGAAGGCGGCCACGGCAGCAATGCCCACGGCGCCCACGGCGGCGGACGGGGATCCCAGCGCCTGGGCCAGCGGAACGACCAGGACGGAGGTCAGCGTGCCGCCGGTGGTCATGGTCACCGTGTAGACGGCCGTCATGAATGAGGTGCGCGAGGCGAAGTGTTCGCGGATGAAGGACGGCATGGCCACATTGCAGACAGCCAGCCCGGACATGCCCACCACGCTGCCGGCCACGAGCATTCCGGTAGCAGGGATGCCGCGCAACAGCAGGCCACCGGCCAGCAGTGCGAGCGACAGCAGGATGGCCTTCTCCACGCCGAGTTTGCCCGTCAGCCAGGAGGTGGCGGCGCCGGCCAGGGCGAAGCAGAGCGTGGGAATGGACGGGATGATGGCCGCCACCAGCGCACCGTAGCCCAGGACCGCCTGGAGATCGTGCAGCAGCGCCGAAGCTCCGGTAATGCCCGCCCGAAGGTTGAGCCCGATCAGCACCAGCGCAATGACGCCGAACACGACGGCGGAGCGCGGCCGCCCAGGAGCCGCACCGCCGGGAGCGGCGCTGAACGGGGCAGCACTGAGCGGGGCAGCCGTGCCGGTGGCGGGAGCGTGGGCGGCTGCTGGCGCGGAAGCGGGGGGAGTGGCGGGCATACTGTCCACTCTAAAGGTTAGACGTTTGATGTTTGAGGTTTTGTGGCGAACCTCTCCAGCCGTGGACGACTGGAATAGACTTCCAAGGGACTGTCGGAGGGCCTGGCGCGGACCAGGCGGTGCGGAAGGACGGCTGTGGAGGCTTCCCGGGGACTGGAGATCGAGAAGAAGTACGACGTCGATGCCGGCGCCGAAGTGCCGCCGCTGGACCAGGCCGCCGGGGTGGCCCGGACCGGCAAACCGCACACCGACGTCCTCGAGGCGGTGTACTTCGATACCCCCAAGCATGCCCTCGCAGCCCGGCGCATTACGCTGCGCCGCCGCGCGGGCGGCAAAGACGCCGGCTGGCACCTGAAGCTGCCGCCGGCCGCCGCCCTGGCCGGGGAAGGGCCCCAGCAGCGGACGGAACTGCACGCACCCCTGGGCCGGCCCGACGTCGTCCCCGACGCCCTGCTGCCCCACCTCCAGGCTTACCTTCGCGGTGCCGTGCCCGCACCCGTGGTGCGGCTGGAAACCCGCCGCACCACCCACCCGCTGTACGGCGAGGACGGCGTGCACCTGGCCGACCTCGCCGATGACCAGGTCACGGCCGTACGGCTGGAGGACGGGGCCGGGGACGCCCTGCAGTGGCGCGAATGGGAACTGGAACTGGTCCACGGGAAGCCGGACCTCTTCGTGCCGGTGGAGGAACTGCTCGCCGCTGCCGGCGCCCGGCCGGCCGGCCACGCCTCCAAGCTGGCGCGCGCCCTGGGCACCGACAAGAAAGCCGGGAAGCGCGCCGCCGCTGCGGAGGCTCCCGACAGCGGCGGCGGCGAAAGCACCCCGGCGCTCCTGGCGGGAAAGCGTGCCCCGGCGGCCGCCGTCGTCACCGTCTACGTGGCCGCGCAGATCGACCAGATCCTCGCCGGGGACGCCGCCGTCCGGCTCGAGGAACCCGAAGCCGTCCACAACATGCGCTCCGCCACCCGCCGCATCCGTTCGGTCCTGGCCGCGTACGGCAGGCTCTACCGCGCGTCGCCGGTGCGGAAGCTGCGCAGCGAGCTGAAGTGGCTGGGGCAACTGCTCGGCCGGTCGCGCGACGCCGAAATCCTGCGGTCCCAGCTGCGTGACCAGCTGGGCGAACTGCCCCCGGCTGACGGGATTGCCGCTGCCGCAAGCACGGTGGAGGAGCGCGCCGGCGGCGATTTCGACGCCGGGTACCGCCTGCTGCATGAAGCGCTGGAATCGGCCCGCTACTTCCGGCTCCTGGACAAGCTTGAGGATTTCCGTGACAACCCGCCGGTGCGTGCCGACGCGGTAAAGCCGGGACGGCGGGCTGCCTCGAAGGCAGTGGACAAAGCCGCCAAGCGGCTCCGGCGCTCGCACAAGGCGGTCAAGGACGCCAGGCGCGGCAGGGACCAGGAACGTGCCCTGCACCGGGTGCGCAAGGATGCCAAGCGGCTCCGGCACGTGGCGGAGTCGGCCGCCCTGGTCCATGGGAAGAGCGCCGGCAAGGTGGCCAAGGCGGCCCGCCGGCAGCAGAAAATCCTCGGCCGGTTCCAGGATGCGGTGGTGGCCCGTGACCTGCTGGCCGCCCTTTCGGCGGAGTACGGAGAGGCTGCCACCGCCGGGATTTACGCGCAGCTGCTGAACCTGCAGGAGGAAAAGATGCAGGCGGCCCGGACCGATTACCGGAAGGCGCGGAAGAAGTCGCGCGAGCTGTTGGGCCACGGGGTCCTCTGACGGACCGGCACGGCAGGTGCGCCTGGGTGACTTGCGGCGTTACTTGCCCTGCCGGGCCGAGAGGCGGGCCACCGCAAGGGCGAGCCACAGCTGCACGCGGTCCGCGGTGACGGCGGGGTCGTAGCCGGTCAGCTCGGTGATCTGGGCCAGCCGGTAGCGCACGGTGTTGCGGTGCAGGGTGAGTTCCTCGGCCACCGCCGCCACCGAGCCGTTGTTGTTCAGGTAGCTTTCCAGCGTGGCCACCAGCTCCGAGCCGTGCGAGGCGTCGAAGGAGCGCAGCGGGTTCAGGGACTCGTGCGCCATGTCCGCCAGCGGCACGTCCTCGCTGGCCAGCAGCAGCGAGGTCAGGCTCAGCCGCTCGGGTTCGTTGACCGGCAGGCCGTGGCTGGCGGCATCACGGGCCTCGAAGTAGCTCCAGCGCAGCCCGTTCGGCTTGGTGTAGGCACCGCCGATGCCGATCGTGGCGTGGATGCCGGCCTCGGCAAGGTGGTCGCTCAGTTTCCGTGCCAGCGCCGGCGCGGTCCCGCCGTCGTCATTAATCACCAGCACCAGGTCCTTGCCCACGACGGCGGCCACGGCCTTCTCCAGCTCCTGCGGCACCGACGTGCTCCCCAGGGCCTTGCCGTGGGCGGCCGACACGGCCAGCAGCACCACATTCTTGCGGGTGCTGTTTACGCCCACGCCGGCCAGCCGGCGCTGGGCCTCGCTGGTCTCCAGGGCCCCGTGGATCACGTCCTCCAGCACCTGGCCGCAGAGGGCGCGCTGGGCCTGGCGCTGCTTGACCATGTTGTTCAGCTCCACGCTGATCAGGTTCTGCGCGTAGCCAATGATGCCGGTGTCCTCGAAGGGCTGGCGCACCCATAGGGTGCAGGCGTCGCGCCGCCCGGTGGGGACGGGGTAGCTGGACCAGGTGTCTGCCGACGGGCCGGCGGTGCTGCTGTTGTACAGCTGGGCGGTGAACTGGGTGAGGGCAATGTCGGTGCGCAGCATGCCGCCCAGGTTCTTCAGCAGCTCGGCCAGGCCGCCGCCGGTCAGCAGCGCCCGGGCCAGCACCTGGTGCCCGGCGATAAGCCGTTCCAGCTTGGCGTAGTGGTCCGCAGACTGGGCGTCCGCCACGAGCTTGGTGATGGCGATGAAGGGGGTCTCATACGGTACTTCCACCACCGGCAGGCCCCAGCGGTTGGCTTCCGCCAGGAGGGCCGGGGGCACCACCTCGTGCGACAGCCCGACGCCGAATCCGATGCCCACCGCTCCGGCACGCTGCACCTGGCGGACAAACCGGCGCTGCTCGGGCGCTGACCGGAGCCGCAGGCCGGTGGTGAGCACCAGCTCGCCGCCGTTGAGGAACCGCTGCGGATCCTCAAGCTCGGTAACCGCCACCCAGTTGATGTCCTGGTTCCAGGTGGTCTCCGCGACGCCCGCCTTGGACAGCTTCAGGGACGTCACGCCCACCAGGGCAGCAAGGGAAATGGCCATGAAGCAAGGATAAACGTGAGCTGGGCAACCGCACTAAACCTGTTCCGGAAGGGTGTGCAGGTGGCTATTCACCCGCATAGGTCGCTGGCATAGGCTCAATGCAGTTCCATCCATCCGTCCTGGTGCCCGCCCGGCCGCCGATGGCCCTTACGAAAGAGGTTGCACACCGTGGTCCAAACCTTGCAGAACTTCATCAACGGGAAGTTCGTCACCCCCGCCGGCACCACCCTGCTGGACGTGGTCAACCCCACCAACGGCGAGGTCGTGGCGCACGCCCCCGTTTCGGTGCAGGCAGACGTCGACGCCGCCATGGCGGCCGCCAAGGACGCCTTCAGGACCTGGAAGCACGTCACGCCCGGCCAGCGGCAGCTGATGCTGCTCAAGCTCGCCGATGCCATCGAGGCCAACAGCGACGAACTCGTCGAAGCCCAGCACCGCAACACGGGCCAGGTCCGCTCCCTCATTGCCTCCGAGGAGGTGGCCGCCGGAGCCGACCAGCTGCGCTTCTTTGCCGGTGCCGCCCGCATCCTCGAAGGCAAGTCCGCCGGTGAATACTTCGAGGGCCACACCTCCTATGTCCGCCGCGAACCCATTGGCGTGGTGGCGCAGGTGGCCCCGTGGAACTACCCGTTCCTGATGGCCATCTGGAAGATCGGCCCCGCCCTGGCTGCCGGCAACACCGTGGTCCTGAAGCCCTCCGACACCACCCCCGAATCCACCCTGGTGCTGGCCCGCCTGGCCGGCGACATCCTGCCCGCAGGCGTCCTGAACGTGGTCCTCGGGACCGGCGAAACCGGCGCCATGATGGTGGAGCACAAGGTCCCTGGCCTGGTCTCCATCACCGGGTCCGTCCGGGCCGGCATCGCCGTCGCCTCCGGCGCCGCCAAGAGCCTCAAGCGCGCCCACCTGGAACTGGGCGGCAAGGCCCCGGCCATCGTCTTCAAGGACGCCGACATCAAGAAGAGCGCTGCGGCCATCGCGGAGTTTGCGTTCTTCAACGCCGGCCAGGACTGCACCGCCATCACCCGCGTGCTGGTGGAGGAGTCCGTGCACGACGACGTCGTGGCAGCCATGGTGGAGCACACCCGGACCCTGCACACCGGCTCCCAGAACGACGAGGACAACTACTTCGGCCCGCTGAACAACGTCAACCACTTCAACGCGGTGACCTCAGTGGTGGAGAACCTGCCGGCCAACTGCCGCATCGAGACCGGCGGCCACCGGGCAGGGGAGAAGGGCTTCTTCTTCGAGCCCACCATCATCACCGGCGCAAAGCAGACCGACGACGTGGTCCAGAAGGAAACCTTCGGCCCCGTCATCACCGTGCAGAAGTTCAGCACCGAAGCCGGAGCAGTGGAACTGGCCAACGACGTGGACTACGCCCTGGCCTCCAGCGTCTGGACCTCCAACCACGGCACCGCCATGCGGCTGAGCCGCGACCTGGACTTCGGTGCCGTCTGGATCAACACCCACATCCTGCTGACCGCCGAAATGCCGCATGGCGGCTTCAAGCAGTCCGGCTACGGCAAGGACCTCTCCATGTACGGCGTGGAGGACTACACGCGCATCAAGCACGTCATGTCCGCACTCGACGCCTGACCATTCCCCGCCGGCCGAGCCTGCCGAAACCCCGGAAACGTAGAAAGAAAGAACCCCAATGACCACCACCGCATCAGACATCACCTACCGCCTGGAGCAGAAGCGCAACGTCCAGGCCGATTTCCCGGGCCCCAAGTCCGTGGCACTGACCGAACGCCGCAAGTCCGTGGTGGCTGCCGGCGTCGCCTCCAGCGTCCCGGTCTACGTTGCCGACGCCGACGGCGGCATCATCCATGACGTCGACGGCAACTCCTTCATCGACCTCGGATCGGGCATCGCCGTCACCAGCGTGGGCGCTTCCGATCCCGCCGTCGTCGGCGCCGTGAAGGAAGCCGTGGAGCACTTCACCCACACCTGCTTCATGGTCACCCCCTACGAGGGCTACGTGGCCGTCGCCGAGCAGCTGAACCGCCTCACCCCGGGCGACCACGAAAAGCGCACCGTCCTCTTCAACTCCGGTGCCGAGGCCGTGGAAAACGCCGTCAAGGTGGCCCGCTTGGCAACCGGCCGGGACGCCGTCGTCGCCTTCGACCACGCCTACCATGGCCGTACCAACCTGACCATGGCGCTGACCGCCAAGGCCATGCCGTACAAGACCAACTTCGGCCCGTTCGCGCCCGAGGTCTACCGCATGCCCATGAGCTACCCGTACCGCGAGGAAAACCCGGCCATCACGGGCGCCGAGGCCGCCAAGCGCGCCATCACCATGATCGAGAAGCAGATCGGCGGCGACCAGGTGGCCGCGATCATCATCGAGCCCATCCAGGGCGAAGGCGGCTTCATCGTCCCGGCTGAAGGCTTCCTCCCGGCGCTGGCAGCCTGGGCCAAGGAGAAGGGCATCGTCTTCATCGCGGACGAGGTCCAGTCCGGCTTCTGCCGCACCGGCGAATGGTTCGCCGTCAACCACGAAGGCGTCGTCCCGGACATCATCACCATGGCCAAGGGCATCGCCGGCGGCATGCCGCTGTCCGCCATCACCGGCCGCGCCGACCTGCTCGACGCCGTCCACCCGGGCGGCCTGGGCGGAACCTACGGCGGCAACCCGGTGGCCTGCGCCGCCGCGCTGGCTTCCATCGGCTCCATGGAGGAATACGACCTGAACGGACGCGCCCGCCACATCGAGGAACTCGCCCTCGGCCGGCTCCGCGACCTGCAGGCCGAACTGGCTGCTGCCGGCACCGCCGTGATCGGTGATGTCCGTGGCCGCGGCGCAATGCTGGCCATTGAACTGGTCCAGGCCGGCTCCAAGGAACCGAACCCGGAACTGACCAAGGCTGTTGCCGCCGCCTGCCTGAAGGAAGGCGTCATCATCCTCACCTGCGGCACCTACGGCAACGTGATCCGGCTGCTGCCGCCGCTGGTCATCACCGACGAACTGCTGGCCGACGGCCTCGAAGTCCTGGCCGCCGCCATCAAGGCCAACGCCTAGGCAGAACACTCCTCCCGCAACGCACAGAAGGTGGGCTCCCGGC